>NC_018011.1:2187500-2496847 GCF_000265365.1 Alistipes finegoldii DSM 17242 | reverse complement strand
CGAAGAAGCGTGGGAGGACATCTCCCGGCTCGTGAACAAGGTCAAAAACGAAAAGTATCTTTTCTAAAAAGAAGATCGCAAGACAGACAGAACCGCAGTCTCCGGACTGCGGTTTTTCATTGCGGATCGGAGAGAAGCCCCCGGCTGATCTCATAGCGCATCCGGATCAGCCAAAGCGACTTGCGGGGCGGCATCGTAAGCGACAGCAGCAGCGTCGCGCCCCATTTCAGGCTCTCGAACAGAAGCGTCTTCGGATAGCGGCGATACATGCCCGCCCGCAGACGCTGGCTCACGCCGACGTTGTAACAAAGGCGGCGGAAATAGGATTCGGTCAGTTTTTCGGGCGGAATGATATGCCACATAACCGCACCGGGCACATACCAGCAAGTCTCGCCGCCGCGCATCAGGCGTTCGAAGAAATCGTTCTCCTCACCCCCGATCAACATCCGTCCGACACGCCCCAGCGAAGGGTCGAAGCCCCCGTAGCGCAAGGCCGCCGAACGCCGGAACGCCATGTTGCCGCCGCCCGGAACCCGGCCGGCAGGAAACGGCCGCACGGCGTCGCCGAAATCCATCGGATTGGCGATCGGCATCTCGGTATATTTCGAGAGCCACGCGGGACGTCCCGTCACATACTCGGCGATAATGCGCCCGCCGGCCACGACGGCGTCGGGATGCGCATCGAAAAAGTCGGCATAGGCGCGCAAGAATCCCGGATTGATACGCTCGTCGTCGTCGATGAAAACCAGCAGCGGGGCCGAAGTCTCGGCAATGCCCCGGTTGCGGGCATAGGAGACGCCCGGACCGTCCTCCGTCACGAGGCGCAGGTTCAGGCCGGGATAACGGGCCGCAAAATCCCCGAACCGCGCGACGGTGTCGTCCGTCGAGTTGTTGCTCACGACCACGCACTCCCAGTCGGCGGCGGGCAAATCCTGCCGTATGACCGATTCGAGCGCGGCGATAAGCCGTTCGGACCTATTGTGCGTGGGGATTATGAGCGACAGGCGAATCATCGTGCGAATGTAGCAATTTATCCGCAAAAAACACCTATCTTTGCACAAATTATAACGCGCCACGACTATGTACAAACTGTTTCGCACACTTTTACTGCCGGTTGCCGCGCTGTTCGCTTTCACAGCGGCCACGGCTCAGAACGTCAGCTGGAAAAGCTCCGTGGAGCACCTCGAAGGCGATGTCTACCGGATCGTTCTCGAAGCGTCGATTCCCGCCCCCTACCATATGTACGACATGGGACCCTACGAAGGCGGCCCCAACGCTACGGCCATCGTCTTTACGCCGGGCGACGGCGTAACGCTCGAAGGCGGCGTGGAACAGCTTTCGACGCCGGAACGCCATTACGACAAGACATTCGAGATGGAGATCGGCACCTTCGCCGGCAAGGCCCGCTTCGCCCAGCAAGTAAAACTCGCCGCGGCCAAAGCCACCGTCAAGGCCGCAATCGAATGGATGATCTGCGACGACACGAGCTGCATGCCCCCCGACGACACGGAACTGACGGTCGAGCTGACCGCACGTCCCGGCTCGGCAGCAGCTAACAGTACTGCAGCCGTCTCCCCGAATAACGACTCCTCCGCCAAAGACACCCCGGCGGAAGCCGCCGCGGATACGGCCTCCGGCACGGCCCCGACAGCTGCCGCGGAGATCGTCCCGGCGCAGAAGAACGCCGCAGGAGGCGGCACGCTGTGGGCGCTGATTATCGAAGCCATCCTCTGGGGCTTTGCAGCCCTGCTGACCCCCTGCGTGTTCCCGATGGTTCCGATGACCGTTTCGTTCTTCATGAAGGGCGAAGGAGGTCCCGCACGCGGCCGCTTCCGTGCCGCCATGTACGGATTCTTCATCGTCGCGCTCTACACGCTCCCCATCGCGGCCATCATCGTCATCACACGCATTCTGGGCGGCGACACCGTGACGGCCGACATCTTCAACTGGCTGGCGACGCACTGGCTCCCGAACATCCTCTTCTTCCTCGTATTCATGGTCTTCGCCGCTTCGTTCTTCGGGGCTTTCGAGATCACGATGCCCTCGTGGATGGTGAACAAGACCGACGCCAAAGCCGATTCTAAAGGCTTGGCCGGCATCTTCTTCATGGCCCTGACGCTCGTGCTGGTGTCGTTCTCCTGCACGGGACCGATCGTCGGTTCGGTGCTCATCAAATCGACTTCGGGCGAATTCTGGAGTCCGATCGTCACGATGCTCGCATTCTCGGTGGCATTCGCCCTGCCGTTTACGATCTTCGCCTTCTTCCCCTCGATGCTCAAGAAACTGCCCAAGAGCGGCGGCTGGCTCAACTCGGTGAAGGTCGTGCTGGGCTTCATCGAAGTCGCCCTCGGCATGAAGTTCCTTTCGGTCGCCGACCAGACCTACCACTGGGGACTGCTCGACCGCGAGATCTATCTGGCCGTATGGATCGTGACCTTCTCGCTGCTGGGACTCTATCTGCTCGGAAAAATCAAATTCGCGCACGACAGCGACATGCCCTACCTCGGCGTAGGACGGCTGGCGCTGGCGATCATCACCTTCTCGTTCGTCGTATACCTGATTCCCGGCATGTGGGGTGCGCCCCTCAAGGGACTTTCGGGCTACCTGCCGCCCCTGCATACGCAGGACTTCGTCATCGGACAGGTCGGCTCAGCCGCAGCGTCGGGCGAACCGGGCATGCTGCTGACCGCAGACGGCAAAAAACCCAAGCACAGCGACTTCCTGCACCTGCCGCACGGACTCGAAGGATTCTTCGACCTGCAGGAGGCCGAAGCATACGCCGCGAAAGTCGACAAGCCGCTGTTCATCGACTTCACGGGCCACGGCTGCGTAAACTGCCGCGAAATGGAAGCCCGCGTTTGGTCCGATCCGCAGGTGCTGGATATCCTGCGCCGGGATTACGTGATCGCGGCGCTCTACTCCGACGACAAGAAAGTCCTGCCCGAAAACGAATGGGTGACCGCCGATTCGGGCAAAGTGCTCAAAAGTCTCGGCAAGATCAACTCCTACTATGCGCTGAAAACCTACGGCGTCAACGCCCAGCCCTACTACGTACTGCAGGGCCGCGACGGGAAAACGCTCGTGCCGCCGCGCGGATACGACCTCAACGTCGAAAACTTCGTGCAGTTCCTGCGTAGCGGCGTCGAAGCCTACAAGAAGCAGCAATAACACGGACATACGCATAAAAGAGCCTGCTCCTCACAAGTAGCAGGCTCTTTGCATACACACCCGACGGCGTTACTTTTTCTCTTTCCCGCGGTCGGAGAAAGCCGCTTCCACTTCGGCTTCCTTCTCTTCACGCTCTCTGGCGGTCGGGGCCTTGCCCTCCTTCACCAGCTCATCGACCTTGCGTTCGAAATTCTGCTCGCAAGGCGTGCAGGTCGTTTTCGTATCCTCTTTCATAACTTTTGGAATTTGACGTTATACGCTACCCGGCAAATTACGCGCCGGAGTTTGCGACCCGACGGCGGTTCGTTCCGTTTTTTTGCATATCTTGTTGAAACCAAACGCAACTTCGACACAACGACATGAAAATTCACAAGACAGACATTCCGCCCCGGTCGCTGCTGACACCCTGTCTGCCGGGTGATTACCACGACTGCTTCACATACGGCATGACCTGCCGGCGCAAAATCTCGCCCGACGACCTGATGACGGCATTCTGGACGACGATGCCCGGATGGCTAAACACGCTGTTCAAACTGCGCAACGCGCTGGTCAGACCGTTCGGACTGCAAACCGACAACGGCGATGCGAAACAGCTGGAAAAGGCAATCCGCAGCGGCAGGGATTACCGCATGATGTCGGTCGTCGGCAAAACCGACAATGAAACGGTAATTTCACTCGACGACAAACACCTGAAAGCCTACCTCTCGGTTTACGCCGAAGCGCGCGAAATCCACCTGAGCACCTTGGTCCGATACCACAACCGGCTGGGATTCTTCTATTTCAACCTGATCCGCCCGTTCCACACGCTCGTCGTGAAAAGCATGTTCCGGAGGATTATCAAGGCGCACGGTTTGTAGATCGCCGTCAGCCTGCATTATTCGCCGTCGGTTTACAAAAAAACAGGGGTCGGATTTTTCAATCCGACCCCTTTGGTAGCGGGAGGAGGACTCGAACTCGGAATGTTTAAGCCTATATTTCAATGAATTATACTAGCTTCTCTGCTAAAAAGTATTCCAACAAGTATTGTTTATTCAATATTTGAACTGATTAAATCCACCATTTCAGCAGATACCCGAAGAATATTTTGTATAGAATTCGTACCATAGATATTGCGTTGTTTCATTCCACAAACCAACTGTACTCCTTCTCTCCCGCCAGCGCCTTTGCCAGTCCGTCTGCAAATACCATAGCATTGCGGCTCCTCGTTAGGAACGAATCGATATAACTCGACTTGTTGGCTCCAGTAAAGAGGTTGAACACTCGCCATAGGTCTATCTCTCCTTGCTTGTCGCAGGCAAATGCAGGGTCGTTGTAATAGGCCCTTGCAATGGTGTTCAGATGGCAGTCCGTGAACTCGAACTCCGGGAGCAGTTTCCGCTGTGCCGGTGGCAGGAACTGGTATAACCTCGCCTTGCCTACCAGCTGTGCGAACTGACTCTCCGACATCGTACTGTCGAGCAATGCCCGCATCCGCTCCAGATGGCGTTTGGCATTGTAGCTTACCACCAGTTCGGTAATCTTCGCCGTCAACTCTTGCGTATTTGTCACCCGTATCTCTTCGGCCACACCGTCCGTAGCCACACACATATTGCAGCACACCATGTTTTTGAAGCCGATAAAGACCTTGAACTTCTCGAAGCCTTTCTTGCTATACAGGTTCTCTTGGTTATAGGCTCTGACACCCCCTATCGTAAGGTTCAGCCTGCATCCGTCAATGGTTTCCGTGACAGAGGGAATTTCGATGCAGAACATCATCCGCTCGTAATAAATCGTCTTGTCTGCATCCGTAAGTTCGTGTACCGCCTTGTGGATGGCTTCGGGAGTCCGGCCCTTGACGATATGGCTCACCCGGATTTCGGGATTGTCTACCGTATCTCCTCTGAACATCCGCTGCGCACACTCCCACATGGTTTCGATGAATTGGTTATGGGAGATGGTCACCTCGTTGTCTTTGGAGAATACCGGGGTAATACAGTCGTTCTTGAGGTGGTAAAGGCTGACCTGTTTGGTATTGGCCTCGATGAAAGGCTTGCGTGGCTGTTCTTCGGGAGTTTCCCGAAACGGGGATTCTTCATCCTCACCGAACGAGGGCGAGGAAATAATCGGCTGCATATCGTCCTTCGCATCTTCAACGGGCACAAAGGGCAGCGGGTGGGGTTGGTTATCGGGCTGTATTGCCCGCCGGATAGCTGCTTCCATAGCTTACAGGGGTTGGGGTTTGACATTGGTTGCACCAGTCGAGAATCCGTGTCCCGACTTGGCTGGTAATGGGAAATTCGGGTTTCCCGGCGAACAGTTCCGTACGGTCTTTGGATGCCGTGGCATAGTGCTTCATGTTCACGTCGAAGACGATGGTAAACTCATAGTCCACGTTGTCACGCTGCACGGCCTTCAACCCTACTTTCTCCGGAATCATCTTCCCGTTACGCTCGTTGAGTACGTACTCCTGCTTGCTGCGCATGGTACAGATGACATGGCACGAGGAATTGAGGATACGCTGGATAAAGGCGTTCTGACGCGGCGTGACCTTGGCCCAGTTGGCAAAGGAGTTGCCTTGCAGATTGGCGTGGAAATCCAGCAGGTAATCCCAGCAATGCGAGATACTGTCGATGATGATTACTTCCATGCCTGCGCTTTCGCAGATACCGATGGCATCGATGTATTTCTCCGGGTTGTAGGGTTCCGAGAGGGAGAGTACGTTGTAGGCTCCCAGATGGGCATAGAGGTCTGCACTGCCGTTCTCGGTGTCGATAACGGCGATTTTAGTCCAGTCGGAAGCCATACCGCAGGCCAGCAGCAGGCTGGAATAGGTCTTGCCCGAACCCGATGCCCCTTGCAGGGCCAGCCGCATCTTGGCTGCCCGGCGTTGTGAATGTCGTAATTGCATAGATAAATGGTTATTTGATATGGGAATGATTATAGTACGGTGATAAAAAGCAAGGCTGCTCCTTTTGAGGGGAACAGCCTTTTAAATGAAGAGGACGATTCTTACAGTACGGCAACCGTGGTGAACTGAGGATTGTCGCCTGCATTGTGAAGCAGGAGGAACTGCTCGCCGCTCTCCTCGGAGAGAACTTCCGAAATGACGGGATGGTCGAGCGCTTCGGCGGGATACTTCGACGTGACAGCGCCCGCCTTATCGCCATACCCGAAGAAATGCTTGCCCGTCTGCTCGTTGCGGATGATGCGGATTTGAAGGATGCCTTTCCACTCCTTGAACTCGTCGAGGGTGAATGTCCGCAGGAATTTGAGCGTGTGGTTCATAGTCATAGATTTATAAGATTCGACAACATGGGCAATAATATGATATGCCCCAAAGCCCAGCTGGGGTCGGAACCCAATCCCGCAAGGCGGGAGGGGGTATTCGGGGGATATATCGCACGGGCATACATTTTCAGCCTTTCAGAAAAATTTTTATTGCAGAAAATAATGAATTCGACTCAAGTAACCACAAGAATTCATCGTATGATGGGTGGTACTTGAGCCGATTCGCATGTGGGGACAGAGGATATTCGGTTATATCATTTTAATAGCCGTAGTTACTTGATTCTCATATTGCAGGAGAAAAAGCCCGGACAAAAGTTAGGTTACTCACTCAAACATAAATTTCTATATAAAATAATTAATCTGAATGAGTAAACCCCTATTATAATAACGGGCTGAATGGATGTTTGACAGCAACCCTTTATACTCACTTACTTTATTATTCTATATACAAGTAAGTGAGTAAATTGTACATGGTAATACTATATCTCTTTATCTGTAAGATTATTTAGCCAATCACCGTCAAGGATTAAAAAACATTCAGAATATTCCTTATGCCGTTTTTTAATTCTTAATATTATCCACTTATAAATCTGTCGTATACTCATAATTTCTTCATTACCCCTTCACATTTAGGACACACCGGATTATCTTCGCTCCACTCCTCGACATTCTTTGAACCACACCACATACAAAAAGGTTCATCGGGTATGTATTCCCAATATATCTGCCCAGTTGAAGCATATATCAAGGTATTGGGCTGACCTTTCAGATAACGATTATCGCATAAGCGTTTGCAATCTTTACAAGTAAAGGATGTAAATTTGGCTAATGGCGTTTCATCTTCCCAACGATGACCTACACAGCAATCGGTGTAACCGCAAGCCAGACAATAAAATCGAAGAACTGCCATAGCATACAGTTAATCAGTTGCATTATTATTTCAGTAATTCTATCCCGGTTCTATTCGAGTGAGTTAGAACTAATCTATTTTAATTAGTCTTTATAGTATTTACATTCGACTTTTTTCCATCCTTTATAAATCCAACGTAACACGAGGGGGATTATGGCACAATAAAGAATAAATTCACTAATATCATAACAGTCTAAATCGCCTTCAAAAGGAAACCAACGTTTAATTTGACGATCAAAATCATCTCCGTAAGCTAATCCACGAAGTAACAGTAGAATATTGAGGACACACCAAAAATAATATATCCTAGCAACATTTTTAGAAATGCGTGGTCGAATGATTTCTTTAGCCTCTTCACAAGATGAAAATGCAGATATAATACATCCTAGTTCTGTATCAGAGAATTTAATCCATTTATTTTCAGTTGATTGATATGAATAAACTTGTTCCTTGAGGATATGTTCATATTTCAGCCAATAAAATTGACTTATCTTATCTAATGAAGGATAAGCGATATCAAAATTTTCTTCAAAATAAAGGACAGGGACGCCATCACTATTTTTGATATGCTGATACGTAGAATAATGTCCGGTCACATCTGTATCCTCTTGTGTCAAAATTGTAATTACATGTTGATTAATATGGTTACACGTGCATATAAAAAATTTTGTATCCTTGGCTGTTGCTACAATATCAGCAAATACCTCCTGTATAAATTTTAGATTTACTTCTATTGAATCATGTTTTGCAATTTTATATGCACCTATTATAAATGGAATCGTTATCCCAGTTGTTATTACTCCTTTATCTTTTAATAAATTGATTAATGTGAATGCAAACGGTTGTTGGCTTATCACAGTCAGGTTCTCATTTAAATTAGTAGTCATAGTTTTAGAACTATTCCCGCCCAACTCCGATTCGGGTGATTATAAAAAGAAAGCGTGGAGCTGTTAGACTTATTTTAGCTGGTAGGCCCTAGGAATAGCCGTGACAATAAATAAGCAACAACCCCACACCTATATAATCTGCTAGAATGACAGTTATATACAATGTGGAAGAGGTCAGCTCATTCCCTTGTCTCAATGAATTTCCTAGGTTCACCAGCGAGAATAAACTAAACACTTTCTGTGTTCAAATATGTTGCTACCGAAGTAGCTTTGCAAAGTTACAAAATATTTGAAATCACAAGCAGGTGTATGCCTCTTTTTTAGGTTGTTGCAGATGTAAATTTCGGTTAAAAGTTTCTGAAAATCAAGATTGAATTATATATATGATTATCCTAGATTGGGGATTACTGTTTTACTTGATTCAAGTACCCCATAAAATGAAAGGCCTGCCATTACTGACAAGCCTTTATATCCTCAATTACTCACTCAACTTATAAATATTGATTGTCATATGCATAGTATATCAGCACATTACATATCCGTACATCAAAAATTCATCAACAAACAGCAACCTTGTTGATTACGCTATTTAGGCTAACAGGGATAGAATATATTTTAGTCATTGCCGAGAGACATGAGTATCTGTTTTCCGGCCTCGATATTCCATCTTTTCAAGTAACACTGCCAGCAACCATTTCCGTAGGAATACCGATAACCTACATGTTGTAGCTTTTGGCGAATTTCTTCTGCAGGTTTCTTCACGAAGAATATTTGGAAGCGGTTTTCCTGGGGATTCTCGACAACGCGGATTCCGTTCACTTCGTATGTCTTCTCTTCTTGGGATTTGAGTCTTTTGACTCTTTCGAGGCGTTTTTTTGCATTGCGGATAGTCGCACTGTTGTTTGTCAGATAGCACGCAGCATAGCCGATGTCATTACATACATCGGGGACGATTAGACCTTGAGCCGCTTTTTCCGTCATTCCGGTTTCAATGAGCTTGGCGATCTTTTCTTCCTCCGTGAGTTTCTTGTCCCTCACGATTTTGTTCCGATCTTTCATCGCCTGTTGCAATTTTTCGAGCCGTGCGATCTTTTCCTCCAGCCGTTCTACGGAGTCTTCGTCTTCGGTATAGATCGCATTGTTGTTTTCTGCGGCCTCTGCTTTTTTGCGATAATATTCTGCTTTCTCGCTTTCCTGAACTGATTTCCCCATAGCATTCCAGCTTTTGTCCAAATCCCTGCGATGTCTTTTCTCAGAATGGTGTCCTACCAGAATCGGTTGGCCCATAGGGATACATTTCACGATACTGTTCGAATGTTCGAACGCTTCGATCGACTTTGTTTCCGCTTTACGAGCCAGTTCGTTGTAGCGGTCAATTCTGTTTTGTTTTCTTTCGCTTCTTGTTGACATAATTGTATTTTTTAGGTAAATATGAAAAGCACGGCCATTTTGACCGTGCCTGTGTTATCTTATTTAAAAAAGAGTCACATCGAAAAGGGATAGGAACGGGGCCTGCTTTTTGGCTACACCGACAAAAGGTTCGATGAGTTTGGCTGGATTCTGGGGATGCTTCCCATATGTCGCGATTATCCTTTTGCGCCTCCATTGTAAGTCCGCTTTAAATGACCATTGAAAAAGCGTTGATAATTTTTAACATCAGCCTTGAAAAGCGCATACGCTTGTTTCATATTACTGGCACAATAAACAACATCCGTAGCTCGTCCCATTGAGTCGTAAACTCGGTAGGTGTTTGACTGTTCGTTCATGTTTTATTTTTGTTATATGTTTTTCACCACTCCGCCGCGGTCGATTGCCACATTTCACCAGAATTAGGGTTGATGCGAATACAACAAAGCCGCCCTTGGGCGGCTTCTTTATAAATGTCTGCAGTTATTATTTGTCAAGATACTGTTTGAGCGAATCTGAAAGTTCTTCGTCCTCATCGAATCCCCATTCGGTAATGTCTATATGGTCTTTTCCGCGGAAATCAAGGGGTCTATCTACTATGAGCGAGCCAAAGTAATTTACCGTTGCCGATGGTTCGATAGTGCTGGGGACAGAATCATCGTCGTCAGAGTGCCTTACTCCATAAGCAATGAGGCCCTTCGGCAAAACAGCATCTTTTAAGCGATATTCAGAAAAAAGACCGTAAATATCACCTGCCTCGGTTTCTAAATAAATTGCTTTAAGGTCTAAATTGGAAATAGTTTCGTTTGACATGATTTTTACATTTTGTAATGAATTTTTTATATAATAATGGCTAAAGATAATCGATTTTTAAACTTGGTGTTCATTTAGTCGGAAAAAATCAAGATAATTCATTGTGTGTTATGGAGGACCATATCCCGATGCGGGGACAATGCAGATCGATTCGCAGGTTCCCGACTTATCGCTACACTAACTGGCATAACTATTCCTCCTCTTCTTTGATTGATTTGACATTGTATTCGCGGGCCCATATTTCTACGGCATTCCATAGCATATCGGCGTCGACTTCGACATGCCCAGCGATTTTAGACAGGATGCCGGCATCCTCGTCGGTCACGTCATAACCATGCTCCCGCATAGATTCAACAGTAAGAGATGCAGAGGTGACCTCGAAAAAAAGGCCATTCTCGCGTATCTGCTTTTTGAGATTGCCGATGATGGCTCGTTGTTCAGGCGTGGCAGTTCCGAGCGTAGCTTCCAATTCGGTCACACCTGCCATAAGTTGCATACTTGTGATATTCATGTATAGTGGTATTTGCGGTTTGATAAATTCGGGGTTACAGGTTAATATATATCAGGAAGTTTAGTTTGCCCGGGCAACTGATCTCCCGCCCAAACATGGCTTTGTGGTCAACTCAGCGATAATGCGGTGGCGAAATATTCCGTGCAATCGAAATCTACCCCTAAGTTTGAGCAGGCAGCTTCAAGATCGTCATAGCGCAGTTCGCCCGTGTCACGTAGTTCCCGGAGGTTCTGTATTTCCGAATCGAGGTATCTTTGTGCCTTGCATTTACCGCAATGGCATGCCGAGCAGATATTTTCTATGAGTTTATCCATAGTAATTACATCTTTGATTAAAGGGCGGTTTAAATATTCTTGTCTTGTCATAATGATGTAGTTTTAATTGTTATGCAACCTTCTGATTACCCCATGAGATATAGAAATTACCGTCTTTATCCCGTTCTCGTTTGAGCAGGTTTTCAATCAGGTTTGTTGATACGTCGAATTCGTCGAAGATTTCGGATTCCTCCATGATTTCGCCGACTTTAATGAATTCATTGAGCCGCTCTTTAGTCAGGATCAGGGCGATGAGATTTTGTTCGATGGATTCATCGTAGCAGACATAGTGTACGCGCGTCTTATTTCTGGAATCCATGCGGATGAAGCGGAAGTAGAATTGCTCCATCTTGGGGATATTCCATTGCAGGGATTCGAGTATCACGTCATCGCAGGATGGAATATTGGTCGAACTTTTGAGAGCTTGTTGTGTACATACGAGAATACCGTCTGCTGTTTCTTCAAACTGGGCAATAATCTTTTGGCGGCGCTCGAAACTTATTTCTCCGTGAATTGTGAACAGCGGTCTTTCCGGAAACATGAGTCCCAGATAATCGGTATACATATTCATTGCTTCGATTGTCGTGCAGCCGACAGCAACTTTTGTTGGAATCTCTGTTTTTATCAGGTTAGCGATGTAGCGAGTTTTTCTGGGGAAAGGTTCCCCATCGTAACCGGCTAATGTGTTGGGTGTGGAGCATGCGCGAATCATTAGCATGATTTGACGGACTAAGCGCAATGCTGCATCTTTCTTCGCATCGCCGGTGCTTGTGAAATAGAAGGAGCATATTTCGCAAAATTCTTTCAGTATCTTGGCGTATACTGCCTTCTCTCCCGGTCCGGGGATTACGGCATGATGCCTGATCTCATATTTGTCGGCCGCAAACTCTTTGAATTTCCGGGTCAGGATTGTTTTCTTAATCAACTCGGCGAGTTCATATTTGTTGTAAATATCCTGATTCCGTTTCTCAATTCCGAAGACGGTGACTTTTCCCGGACAGAAACAGTTTTTGAAGAGGCGGGCTCCTTCTCGTGGCGGGAACGGTTTTCCGACGTTGGTGTTATCTTCGCAGAAAATGTCATGCGTGATCCGATCCTCGATATACACTTTCTTGCACCAGCACATGAAGTTCACGGAGTTGTTATAGAGTATTTCGAACTGTCCGTAGAGTTCGGCTACGTTGTTGCGGGTCGTCGTGCCGGTGGCGAGTAATTTGTATTTGCAGCGGCGGAATACATCGAGCGAGTTGCGTGTACGCTGCGTTTCGTCGTTGGTGATTTCGTCTGACTCGTCGAAGATCAGGCAGACTTTGCGGGAAATCCCTCGCATGAATAGTTTCACCGACCTTTTGTTTTTTTCGAGCATGGTGGTCGAAATGAGAATGAACATACCGGGGCGAATCTTTTTGAAATCCTCTTCGCATGTCAGGATTACAAACCGTTTCTTGTGTTTGATAAGAAACGGTTTCCATGTCATTTTAATCGCAATCGCCGGGGCCAGTACGACGCTGTTGCGTATGCGGCCCAGAGATCGCAGGTATTTGCCGTAATAGTACGCTACGGCGGTTTTTCCTGATCCCTGCTGCCAGTTCAAGAGTGAATAGCGTCTTTGGAAAATCAGGTTCATATCATGTTGCTGCAGGTCGTTGAACTGGCAAACTTCCATGTAGTTGTTGAAGAAGCGCAACCCCGCGATATGCTTGGCAAGAGCTTTGTTGGGTTCCACATCGAGTATAGGTGTGCTGTGTCGCAGGTATTGGCGATGTTTGCGGTGGATTACCCGCATGGCCTGTGCATACTGTGCCGCCGCGTTTGGGGACATGTCCTTTACGGGTGTGGGCAGCCCGCCGTCGTTCAAGGTTAGCTGGTATATGGGGGCCTCTTTGCATTCGACATTATCCAGCATGTGCGGGGCGTATGCTTTGAGTTTGTATGTGTAGTTGGTCTTCACGAGTGCCACTTCTTTGCGTGGCACTACATATTGCCGCCGGATGTAACGATAGATTACTGCCAACACCTTGGCATGGGTGAGTTTCTTTTTTTGAAATTCGTCGTATTGGGTCCGGGTGTAGTTCTGGGGAGGTTTCTGATTGCGGAATTTCGTTACAAGCGCCAGCGCCTTTTCATATTTTCCCTGCATATGAGGATGTGCTTTGAGTTCATACAGATATTTTTTGAGTTTCACTTGAAATGCAAGGTCTTCGGAATAGAGCAGTTCGTTTGTTTCGCGCAGCAATTTGAGTTTTAGCGGTTGTCGGAGCTTCCGAAAGTCCGCAACGCGCTGTTTCAGGCATTCCATAGATACAAATTCATCATCCTTGTATGAATTTCTCTCGATATGTTCCGTTCTGCGAGTGAAAACCATGATTTTGGTAGCGAAGTTTTCAACATCCAATGAACTGAAGGTCGATACAGGGAGTTGTGTTTGCCCGATGAATGAGAATCTTCGATCAATAGCCCCGATCTGCGACTTGTCCCAGAATTCACTTTTCATAAAGGTCATGGGCACGACGAGAATGAATATTCCGGCAGGATTGAGTGCGTTGTATGCTTTTTCACAGAAGTAAAACTGCGACGGCTCCCTGTCAAAATCGAGGTTGTAAGGCGGGTTTCCAAGGATAATATCGAAGCGCTGATCGGGGTCGAAACACCGGATGTCCTGAGTTTGGATGTTGGCGTCGGGATAGAGATATTTGGCCACTTTCACGGCGTTGGGATCGATGTCGAAACCGTAGGCATTGTAGGGATTGGGCAGATAGTTGAAGAAGTTGCCCATGCCGCAGCACATATCCAGAATGCTTTCTGTTGCTTCGGGAGCTGCTATTTCGACAATCTGGCGGCAAAGGTCGTGAGGCGTGAAGAACTGCCCCATCTCGAATTCTTTCTTGGCTTGAGAATAGTCGTTATAATTTCCGAAATTGGCTTGTTTGAGGCCGTGCAAACCTCCGAGGCCGGTATAGCAGTTGAAGATCGTTTCCCGGGGTATTTCCCCTTTATTCTTGTCAATGGCTTTCAGGATTCTCTTGTTGTAATCTTCCCGCTTTTCCTTGGGGATCGTCTGATTCTTGATCTGATAACTCATATGTCAATGGTTTGCGAGTGAATAGAGGCGCAGGAAGTGGAAGCACTCTGCGGCGGCTGTGGGTGTTGAGAAACGGACATCGATACGGCCGTTTACATAGAACCTGATGGCCTCGATTTTGTCCATTTTCATGTCGTACCACTTTCCGACCTGTACGTTGTATTGGTTGAATTCCGGGATGGAGCCGATATTACCTTGTATACTTTGGGTAGCATAGAGGACCAAACCCGCGCATATATTGTTTACAAACGTATCTGTGCCGTAAGCAATCTGGTATCGTCCTATGCTGCGTTGGTAGTCGTCCATCTCCACGATGTCGTAGAAGAGGATTTTATTATCCCGTAATTCGGGTGCTGTGCCACGCTCTCGGCGTTTTGAAGCGAATAACGAGCGGATGATGATTTCCTCTTCGGCCTTCTCGCGGAACGTTTGTCCGTTCAGGCGGCTGATGATGTGATCCACATATAACTTGTAATCGGGAAGGAAGCCCACAGAGATCGTATCCTCACAGTCGGGACGCAGGATGGAGAATCTGTATTTTTCCTCAAAATACCTCATAATAACACTACCGAAGAAATAACAGGCGCGTCGATAGTTATCGGCAATATTGTTGATGATTTTGAAGGGATAGAAATAGTATTCCTTGAATTCATTTTGTTCTTGTTCGTCTTGTCTGACGAGGAGGCTGATTTCTACAGATCCGGACGGAGAGTACGAAATGGCAAATTGATCAGAGTACTTTTCCGCTTCGGACCGGAATCGGTCATGCCATGTTTTCAGATGGCGTAGCGCGGCATGACATTGGGCTTGCATTCGTTCGCAATAAGCCTTATCATCCATTGGGATTTCCGGCTCCTGATCGACCTCGATTTGGTCGAATACAGCGAGCATATCGCTGTTGTCTGGTGTTTTGTCTTGCATGATGTGAGGAATTATAGGGAAACAAAATCGGCGGCAAGCATTTGCCTGTCGCCGCGTACATATGGTATTAATGGTGTTACTTTTCGGGAATCTTTTCCAAACGGTTTTTAGCTCGGCTGATTTCCTCATAAGCCTTGTTGATGGCGAGGTCTTCGCCCGGAGTGAATTTTTCCCGTTGCAGGAGTTTGGTTATGATCGCCATCAACTGTCCGCACAGGAATGCGACAAACTGAAGGTTCGTTTGTGCTACTTGCTGTTGTTTGCTGTTATCCATCTTCGTAAAGTGTTAGTGGGTATTCAATGCTGAGGGATGTCCTGCGAATGTAAAATGGCGATAAGTTCTTCGCGCCATATTTCGGCGATGTCTTGATCCTCCATATCGAGGTGCGAGCCGGGCGGCATGTGGAGTTTTATCTTTGTAAACTGCTCGGCCAGTTCTGCAATCTGCTGCATCCGGTCATTTCCGATCTCCCGGACTTGAAGCGACGACGGAAGTTCTTCGAGCATGCGCCGTGTCAGGTGGGTGGACTGGCTGTAGAACCGGGTGTCGAGCAGCAGGATTTCGGACAGCTCTTTCATTATATGGAAAACATGCCCTGTGACAGCATGAGGGTCGTATTCATCGGGTTTGGTTCTGTTTTGTTCAAAGACCAGTTCTTCCCAGCTCTTTTTTTCCTCCTGCCACATGTAATCGAGTAGTATGCTGAGCAAATGGACCGGGACCGGGACTATTGGGATTTTGTCCGCGGATACCGATGATTCCTTTGGCCGGGGAAACGCGGGCAGGTTTTCATTGGGAATTTCAAACCCGGTGTAGGGATTGAAGATTCCGATGTGCAGTAGGGGCTCGGATTCTATAGCAAACATACCGCGGCCACAGTCGTAGAAGAGTTCCATAGCTACAGGTGTTGTTGCGGCGTTGTGACGGGCTTCCCCTTCTGAAAGACCGCTCAGCATGAGTTCTTCGACACGACGTTTGAATGCTTGGGGAGTCTCTTTTTCGGAGAGAGATATTTTGAAGAAGTCACCTTCCTCTTCGTGTACTGTTAATTCAGCGTTTTCCATGTATTTAGGATTTTGCGGTTATTTTGTCTTTGGAGGTGGATGCACGGCATTTGCGATGGCATGGGGATTCGATCAGCACCCCGTTCTCAACCATTTTCTGATAGATTTCCTCCACGAATTTCTCCGCAAGGAGTCCAAATTTATAACCCTGTTCTGCACGTAATGTACGGATCTTTATGGTGCGTCCAATGTCGTACATCATGTCTTTACTTTTGTAGAGATTACGGCGTTTGGTCCTGAATATTCCGATCAGCACCAGATGGACAAATCCATTAAAAAACTGATGATAGTATTTCATTTCCTGTTCCGGGGTGATGTCGTAGATTTCATGGATCGTTTCTGATGACGTAAGAATGAATGTTTGAGACGCTGAGAGGTTCTGCCTTATCGTCTCAATCGAGCTGGCGTCGCAAAGGCCCATGATATGTGTGGGATGGCAGTAAAGATTTGTGTGGCCCTTTGTTGCGGATAAGCTGTATTCTGGAGTTTTCCTTGTGATTTCAAATCCGAGGTCTGAGAATATCTTTCGGATTTCCGTTTCAAAGAGTTGATTCTTGTACTGTGCAATCCCCTCCGGACCGTATCCGGATTCGATATAAAACCTTACGAGTTTCAGGCGCGATCGTTCCCGTATCCGGGGCGTGTCGATCATGGCGGGCATGACGATCTTCCGGCCCCATTGGATACGAATATCAATATCTTCAATTTTCATCGACGGACCGATATTGAAAAAACGGAACATATCGCTGAAGCGACACGCCTGATAGATGGGATTACCCGTTTTCCGCTGGAAAATCCGATAGGAGTATTTCGGGTCATGGTCTGCCTGTTCGATTTCGGCGCTGAATTCGAGCTGCAGCAATACGATCATATCTTTAGTTTCCTGTGTCATAGTCGTTGATAGGTTTAAATATGGGGCAGGTGGCATTCCCGCACGGTATCTGCGATCTTCCTGCACATCTCGTAGCTGGCGCGGTTGCGGTCGTCGATACAAACGTTATCCGGTTCGGCCATATAGAGTATGATACTTTGGATCAGACGGAAGAACGTCTGCTGTGTCGTGTGATGTTCCACGCTCAGGGCAGCAAGGAAGTTATCCGTATGAAAGCCATAAGAATTCAACTCGGATAAAAGGCTTTCCATAGCGATGAATTCCTTGCTATTCTTTCTCAGTTCGATGTCGTAGTGTTTAAACTTTTTATTCATAATGGAATACTATTAAGCCTGCGGATTCCACGTTTCTTTGGAGGCCGCAGGCTGTATGTGAATATCGATGTGTGGAATTACTGTTTTACGCGGTCCATCAGTTCTCCGGCTATTTCCGCAAAATCCCGGGTGCGGGCAGAGTTCTGGTTCCGGCCGTAAGCCGTGAGTGCCTGTGTAAGGTTCAGCAGCGACGGGCTTCCCTGCAGTCCGTCTTCGGGATTGTGGTCCATGAGTATTTTCTGGATGGCCACTTCCTCGTTCTTGAGGATTTTGTTGTTCTTCACCAGTTTCTTCAATTCGGCTTCGAAATCTACCGCCGTATCTCCGGCCCTCTCTATCTCCAGCGCTTTTTTACGGATAATATCCTTGTTGTAGAGTTGTCGGGTAGCATCTCTTACCGTGAGGAGGACCGTTTTCGTGTCCTGCCGGTAAGTTTCCTCCGAGAGCTGCAGGTCTTCGGGGAGTCGGCCTCCCAAGTGGACTTGTTTGAGGGTGCGTTCGCGGACCATGCCGTTGAGACAGACGCCGTTGAGCAGGAATGTCCGCAAGTCGAGCGATCCGTCGCCGTAGTCGGAGGTGGAGAACCGCACTCCCATGTAAATAATCACCGTACCGTTCAGGCGGGTCGGGATGCAGATGGGTTCGGGAAGAATTGTCTCGATCCATACTTTCGTGTCGGTCATCAGGGCGTCGCAAGCCACGGCTCCTTCATTAAGAGCGGTTTTCATAAATGCGGTGAGGATAATTTCGCTGTTGAGTCTTCGGTAGCTGTCGGAAAGCACGCCCCGCACCTGATCGCCTACGGTCCGGATCATCACCCGTGTTCGGGGTGTCCAGCCCGAAGTTTTGTTCAGGATTTCAGCCGCAAGCTGTCGCTGCCATGCGCTTCCTTCTGAAAGCTCTCGGAGGTATTTCGAGGGGATGTCCATTTTCTCGGCGAGCTGACGCACGGCGTTGTTATGCAGTGTGAACGGCTCTCCGCGTTTGCGCATCATAAGTTTGTCATCCCCTTCGAAGGAGATGATCGGATTCTCGCACGTTCCGCGTTGTTCGACACCGATCGGGACGATGAAATCCCTTGAGATTTCAGCTTCCCGGAGCAGTCTTTCGACGGTCTGCATTACAACCGGCTGGTGGTTGTCGATCATGCGATGAACTTTGTTGGTTACGACTTCGTTGAGTCCTTCTTGATATTTGAATTGATCCATAATAATAGCCCTTTCTTTCTGCCGGGCCGGCAGGGGTTTGAGATTACTATTTGATAAGTCCGAGGTTGCGAGCTTCCTCTTTGGTGAACACCTTATAGGTTGAGCGGCGGTATCGGCCGCGGGAAATTCTACGTTCCCGGCTGAACTCTATTTCTTCATCCGTTGCAGCTTCCTGTATGTTATCCTGATAAGGGCCGAGGCCATATCCCAACAAAGGATCTTCGTCCATGCTTCGTGCTGCATGGTCGCGTAAACGCTCTTCCGGCGTTTTATAAGGTTCATCCCAGTCTTCGTCCCAGCGATTAGAATCCCATCCGTTTTTCATGGTTATAATTTTTAATGAAACAATAAGTACAGAACAGCGATCGGCACAACGATGGGAGCAAGTACTCCCAACACCCGCAGGAAGAATCGGATGATACAATTCAAGATGATAAGCCATCCTACTATTCGAAGCAGGGTTTGCCAGTATAATACTGCTATAATTGCTATAATCAGCAACAAGATTATTTTGATATATTTATACATAATCATAAGATTTATAATATTTTAATATTATTTCCCCAGGAAGCATGTCTTCTGGTTTGTGCACGTCTTTTAAAGCACGGGGAAGAGCCACGCGCAAGGTTTTCGGCAAAAAAATGCACCCCTGCGGTGCATTTTTTTTGTCGAAATTCATATAACCTTGCGCGTCGCGGCCCGTGCTTTATTTTTGTGCACGAAACCAGAGGACATGCGGACCCCCTCTCTCCCTTCTCCCTTATATTTTACGACCGTCCGGAAACTCACGACCGTCCGGAAACTCACGACCGTCCGAAACCCGACGACGGCCGGTCTTTTTTCGGTATAAACTCACCTCAACGACAGCGAGAACCGCTATCAGTCCCGATGTGCCCTATAGTATAACAGAGGATTGAATTTTCCACCCTTTTTCTGATAGTACATTCCGATATTTTTTGTAACTTGTATTCAAATCCAAATACAAAAACAATGGAAACCCTACCTGATTATTATGCAAAAATTGACAGCCCGGAATTTGAAGGGATAACAAGCGATGATGTTCTTGCATTGCTACCACATCTTGATTCCAGCCACCCGGACTATAATACCGCGGCCCGAGAGTGTATGGCTTTTTGCATCCGCAAATCGTTCGATAATAAGGACGATCCTGCCATGGGAACGGTTTTCGGGTTATCTTGGATGAGAGCCGGCACAAGTCGAAATGCGGCCGGAGAAGAAATAGACATCTATGAGCCTGATGTGAGGAATTTGAAACCGGATGATTTCGAATACTACGAAGATCGCTATAAGGCATGCCACAGCCTCTTTCCTAAAACGGAGTACGGTCTGTTGGTGTATTTTGGGCATGCTACTCCTTATTCCAAAAGGAACGATTTCAAGTCCGAATTAGGGCTTAAATTATCCGAGTTGGCGAAAATATACTGGGATAAATCTTTAGAGGGCGGAGAACACAACCACAATTTCCAGCATTATTTTAGGATTCTGACATTAGCCTTCAATATTTTCCAGCGAGCGAAGCTCACGGCAGAACTCGATGTGTTGTGTGCGGAAATCATCGACCACCATGATAGCTGGGATATTCACCGAGGAGATTCACTCCGGGGAATGCTTGATCTTTCAGGTTTGATGGCCGATAATTATTCCTTATTCAAGGACAAGGTGGATTTCAACCATGTAGTAGAGAAAAACTTGAGTGCGGCGCATGAACTCGAAAAAACATATACTTGGGGAGCAATATACATCGTAGATCGCTGTATAAAGATTAGAACCAAGCAGAATGCCGATTCTAAGGACCTGATTTACTATAAAGCTCAGCTTTATGAGAAAATGGCAGGTGAAAGAGACGAGGAATTTGTATGTCTCACGTTCATCGAGAAAGCCTTACGGTTATATAAAATTGCGCAATCTGCGGAGAAAGTTGCACAAATGGAAGCCGCTTACATGGCTACGCGGAGTCAGATCACGCTAAATACCCAATTTTTCAAAGAATTCCCGCCTGAATATTTAAAATACGTCACGAAAATGATAAATGAAATAATTGCGACATCCGACGAGAACGGTATCCTTTCGGAACTCACCGACGCGAGTTGGTTTACAGATATAGCGCAAATTAAAGCCCAAGCGGAAGTAAACCAGCGAGGAAGCCTCGTACCTTTTTTAGCGACTACGGTAATAAAAGATAAGTTCGGGAATACTGTGGATCAATATATTACCGATGAGGAAATTAAGGAGATGTTTTTCTGGGAGGAGTATGGGTTTGCACACCAGATAGGCATGCGAAACCTGCATCAATTTATCCTTGAAGTCTATAAAGCCGGCAAATTATCTTATGACTCTTTGCTGAGGTATCTTGAAAACACCTGGTTTAATGTTCCAGTTCCTCGCACCTATAATGGACAGCATATTGAGGTCCGGGTTTTGGATGTGTTGCGCCCCGGTTTAAAGCTATTCTTCAGCGAATTGGAAGCAACCATGAAGGAATCGGATAATTATGAATTCGACTATATTACTGTCACCGACACCTTAACTCTTAAAATCGAATCCATATTACGTCTGTACTGCGAAAGAATAGGTATTCCCACCATGAAGCCCCGAGAAAAAGCCGGCGTACAATTAATGATGGAAAAACTATTGGATGATCTCTTGAGCGATTTAAAAGATACCCCGGAGAGGGCGACCGGGTTCAGGGAAGAAGATAGGTTATTACTGAAGTATGTACTGACTTTAAAAGGACACAACCTGCGGAACCGGGTTGCTCATGGATTAATGGAGGCATGGGAATACAATTATTTCCCTAACATAGTAATCCTCTTAGTGATCCTGTTACGGTTGAGTAATTATTTCAAATAACTTTTCCTTGAATTGGCTAATAATGAAAAGGCAGCGAATCGCTGCCTTTTTTATTTACGGTCAGGGAAATAATCAACGACATCTACGGTCCTCTCCCCTGTGACAGCTTTTTATTCTTCGAGATTGGAGTTGCAGCATACGGTTAAATTCGTATTTTACATTTTCAGTTTCGGATAGGCTGATAGTTCGGGTGTGTCATCGGGATTGGAGATGAGATGTTCTTGTGTTTCGGCCCGTGCGGGTTCCCGGCGGTAATGCAGGTCCTTAAAGTCTTTTTTGAGAATTCTGCCCGCAAGTTCCCGCACCCACTTACCGATCTCTTCGGTTCGGGGTGTGCCTTGGGCGGCATCCAGCTCTTGCATCATGGAACAGAAGCGGTCCTGATGGGAAAACTCATTGATATTATCTTTCGGCAACTCCCTTGTGTGGGTGCAAATTCCCTCATGCAAGTACGCCAGACACATGAAATCATGGACGCGGGTATTGGTTTGAAGATAGGAAAGGTCGTTTTGGGTCATTATTTTTCGTTGGTTGCTGAGTGTAGGCCGCATGTCGAACCAGTGTTCGGTGATGCAGATCAGTGCGGGGTCTTTGCAGAAGATGACTTTCGGCAGTTTGGAGGGCAAATATTTATGTATTTCCATTTTGCTTATCTCCTTGCCGATGGTCGGGGGATTTCCCAGCGGGTATACGGTAACAATTTCCAAACTATTGCAAGGCCGTTGTTTATTGAAAAAGTTGTTGCCGTAATAGTGCAGGAAGTTACGGATGCCTTCTTGTCCGTTGGCGTTCTGCGAGAAAAGGTGGAGTCCTCGATCGGTGCGGATTCCTTGGAAAAGATTCAATTTCACGTCGCTGTTCCGGGTGTGTTCATTAACCATTACATCGTATCTGAAATCTTGTGCAATTATCTCGTGCCTGTTTTCCGGTGCAAGGGCGTCGAGGTCCTGTTTTCGGCAGAAGAATACGTCGATCATGGGCACTCCGCTCTTTATAACCGCAACTTTCCGTGAAAGGGCTTGTATGACTTTTGGCAGCAGGTCAGTCGAACTGAGTTCAGGTATATCCTTCTTGTGTTTGTAATCGACGTGCAGGAACCAGTATCCGGGGACTGTGCGGGGATCGTCCCCGATATGTTGAATATCGGAGTTGATGAAGGCCGGGAAATCCTTTTCGGGGTCTGAGGTAATTCGGGCATGTATTGCCGTTTTATAGGGTGTCAGGGTCAGCAGCAGACTCGCTGGTTCATTTGCTTTAATGTGTTGCACCATAGCTGTGACAATTTGGATTCTATATTTTCAGTTTCGGACTCGTTGATTGTTCGGGTGTGTCGTCGGGAAGATATTCTTGGGTTTGTACGGGTTCCCGGCAGCAAATTTTGTCGGGGTATTTTTCATTGATAAGCCGGTTGGCAAAGTCCTTGATTTCTTTTTGGATTATTCTCAGTTGGGTATTGTCTTTACACTTGCCATATTTTAAAAACAAGTCGAGGAAATCGGTTCCGAATGCAGTGTTGTCGGGCCATTCGGGGAAAAGACTTGCCAGATGGTGAGAATAGCCATCACGAATTTGAGCCAGGCATAAAAATTCAAAATTCGGGGTGGAGGTTTTCATGGGGTCAATCCCGTTCTTCGTGCAGAATATGGAGTAGTTCTGCATCGTCGGATGCATATCGAATTTTGAGGTTGTAATTTCCACCAGCGATTTGTCATGGCAGAAATAGTTCTGGGGAAGATGCAGTGGCGTTGTCTCCAAATTGTTGTTTTCTCCGAAAAGATTGCCGCAGGGAGCCGGCATTTCTCCGATCGCCTTGATATAAATGACTTCAAGCCGGTCCGTAGCATGTTCACGACAGAAAAAATGTTTTTCATAATAATGAAGGCAAGCATTCATTGCCTTCATTCCTTTTCTGTCCGGAGAGAAAACATGTACACCCCGGTCCGTTCGGATTCCCATTAAGGAATGCTCATGCATATATTGGGTTTTTGAGGAGATCATCAATAAGAAATAGCCTTCGGTTTTTACGATGTTGGCATATTTGTTTTCCTCCAAAAGCGGGTTGATATGTTTTAGGTAGCAGTAATAGGCATCCATCAAAGAAATTACGTGCATGATTTTCCCCTTCTGCTGTTCAAGTTCCGATCTGATAATACCTTCAATTTTCGAGGTCGCTCTTTCCACTTTACGGCGATTCTCGAAATTGATTTGCACGAGCCATATATCAGGAATAGCACATGAACTGTCATCAAATTTCTGCACCTGTTCAGTGAGGTATTGCCTGAATCCCTCTTCGTCGGAATCCGAGATGTAGACATTTTTAATCTCGTTTTCGGGTAAAAGCGAAAGATACAGGCTGCAGGGATTACTTTGTTTATCCATAACGGTTTGTTGTTTGTTAGATTTTCATCTTGGGTTTATTGCTGTTCTCTTGGAAATCCTCCGTTTCGGGCGTTTGAATCTGCTGGAGTTGTTCTTCGATTTTCTCCGGTTCCCGGCAATAGCGGAAGTCGGCGAATTCTTCCGTGAGGATCTTCGCGGCCAGTTTCTTGATTCGGGAGCTGACATTCTCTCTTTCGATGTTGTCGTCACAATCATCCAGTTCTTCGAGCAGATCATCGAATCGGTTCTCTAATGAAAAGGATTCATACCATTCGCCTTCGATCATATCGGGTCGTTGAATATCTCCTTCGCAGATACCGATCAGGCAGCAATAATCGTATACGTCGGTTGAACTTGAAATATCGGAAATTTCATTTTCATGCGAGAAGCTCCAATAGTTGCTGACCGTGGGGAGCATATCGATTTTCTTCTCGGTAAGTTCCAGCATGGTCACGCCTTTACAGAAGAAGTCGTCGGGCAAATCGAGGGGCGCTGTGTTCCAATCTACCGTATCTGCAAAAGGATTCAAAATACCTTGAGGTATCTGGTCGATAGGCCGCACGGTGATGAGATCGAAGCGGTCTGTTCCTCTTTTTGTCGAGAAGAAATGCCCTTCGTAATAACTCAAACAGTTCTCGATGGCGTGGTCCCCGGTTTCATCGGAAGTGAAAACATGCACGCCGCGGTCTGTGCGTATTGCCCGGAAATCGTCCGTATACGCATAAACACCAATCCTTTTCGCTATTTTTTCGTGCGCACCCTCGTAGGATAGCGGGTCGAAACCATGAAGGCTGCAAAAATCGAGATCATGTACGAGGAAGGCTTTATGCTCTTTTATACCATATAGCTGGGGGTTGCGCAGAAGTTTCTGCAGGGTTTCATATTGGTCCATTATCGCAATGTCCGGGATGCGGGATTTATCTGTGAAAACCATTTTCAACACCCAGATATCCTTCATTGCATAGAAGTCATTCTTGAATTTTGCGATGATGGCATCGAAATAATCCCGGAGTTTATCATCCGAGTGGGTGCAATGCCGTACACGTTCAATTTTGTTATCCTTTGTGAGGGTAAGAAGGACGCAATCCTGTTCTTTGGGGCTATTCATGGCTAAATTTTAATTTTGGGAGTTGTGGCCTTTTCCTGTTCCGGGGTTTGGTGTTCTGCGATCTTTTGCCAATACAAAGGGAATTCCTCTTTCAGATGCTTCTCGCCATATTCTCGGTAGGCTTTCTCTTGCTCTTCGGACGGCTTGTTGTAGAATTTTTCGCGGATTGCATTGAGGTCCGCTTCATAGGGACATTGCTGATGTTTTTCAGGTGAGAGATGATGAATAGGCTCCCCACATTCACAGAGGTGCAGTAACGATGCAAGGCGGTAATTATCCAACGTTACTTTGATCTCCTTGTAGATATGCATTCCAACGGCAAAGAGTTCATAGTTTTTGCCGGTGGGAGTCATATCGAAACGCTGCTGGCAGAATCCTGTGCGCACGAGTTCGCGCGGGGCAAAGAATTCTTGGGGTATAGGCGTGATAGATTCGCGTTCGATGCTCCGTTTTATGCGCAGATCATAAAACCGGTCTACATGGCTGGCATACGGGTCCATGAATTTGGGTACATGGTATTCATTGAGGAATTCGATGTGAAACTTCGGGTCGAAAAAGTGATCGGTGAGGTATTGCCAATATTTCCGGAATGCGAGTTTCCCGTTCTCGGTTTCACTGAATAACAATACGCCGCGTTCGCTTTCGAGAGCTTTCCAGCAGGGAAACTGGTAATTCCCTTCTTTCACCAACTTGTCGTCGTAGTAATTTGAACTGCTTGTAAAATGGGGATGATTCAGCAACACGTCATGGGAGCCCTGTTCGCTCAGGGGCTCTATGTGCATTTTATGGCAGAAGACGGCATCCCGCAGCCGCACTACATTCGAGGGCCAGATACCCAATGAGTTCGTTACGGGGAGCAACCGCGAGAGATAGTCGCCGTTGTCGGTGTTTGAAAACGGGGGTATGAGACTTTGATCCTTAAACCGGTATTCCATCAACCAGTTGTCGGGAATATCCCGATCCTTGCACAGGCGGTAGGCACTGACCTCTCGTTCGATGAATGAGAACAGCCAGCCGCAATCGAACAACCGCAGGTATTCAACTTTCTGATCCGGATTAATGATTAAGTAGACGGATGCAGGTGTGGGTGTATCGTAATCGGAGAACATGGCGTTGTAGAATTAGAATTTAAGACCTTTGCTCCTGCTTTCATAGAGCCTGTCCAGTTTATCCTGCGCTTGCTGTTGCATTTGGTTTTGCTCTGCCAGGCGGCCGCGTAGGTCGGGGAAATCACGATCGAGCAATTCCTTGGCACGACGTGACACTAATTCCGTGTATTGAGGCGTGCGGTCTTTTACCAGATCACTGAAAGAGGATCTATAGCTGAAAGTTTCAGGCATGCCATTCTGAAATTTATATATAAAATGTCCGGTTTCGGCGATTGCTAATAAGCGCATAATATTGAAATTGCGCTGGGTGCAGCTAAGGCCCGTCCTATTGTTCGGGAACACCAGTTTGTGATAGTTGCTCCATGTCGGAGCCATGTCTAAATGAAAGTATTCCAAACCATTGCCGAGGATTTTTTCTGATTCGAAAATTGCCGGGGCAAGGATCATTTCCTTCTGCCGTTGCGTCAATGACGGCTTGTAAAGCGGACAGAGATCGGCAAAATCCTGCAATTCGGAGTCAAAAGCCGGGAGTTTGGATATGGTGATCTCTGTCTCCGGCATTTGCGGTAAGAAGAAGTTGTCGGCGATGTTCTGCATGAAGCCTTCCAGCAGCCGGGCTCCTTTTGGTGTAGGGGTAAATAAAAGAACTCCCTGACAGGTTTTTACGGCTGTATATGCCCGGAACGGCGGCCGTGCAAGGTTAAGTTCAAAATCCGGATTCCCGTCCCGCGCGAACAGGTCACTAAGTGCAAGTGTGGGAATATCTCGGCAGGATGCGAGGAGCGGTTTGCAATGGATATGCAGATACAATGCTCTGTCCAAAGGAAGAATATGTAAAGGGGTGATCCCTTCCTCTAACAATGCAGGGCGGAGTTTTTGGAAAAAATCTCTGCGGTGCATTCCATCCAAGGATTTTATCCGCGGGATTTGCTCTTCGGAGAAGTGGTAATGAAACATCCAGTTATTCGGAAATAGCGCTTGGTCATGGGCACGCTGCACATTCTCCAGTGCGAACTCTTCGAAACCTTTGTCCCCCAAGTTGCAACGCCGCAGGTGGAGCGTGTCGTAAATTGGGCTTAACATCAGATAAAGGTCGGAATAGCTGTTTTTTTGTGTTTCCATAGTCATGTAATTAGAGTTTGGGCCCTTGGTGAAAATTTTCGGATGGAATCTCGATCATCAGACTTTGTTCGGGGTTTTGGGTGATTTGCCGGCGCTCCGGGAAATCCCTGTCGAGTAATGCCTGAGCCAGATGTTTGGCTTCTTGTTGCAGCGAGTCCATTTTTTTCGGATCGTCGCAGATTACAATTTCATCGGCTAAGTCCTTGAAATTCCCCAGATAGTGACAGACAAAATGCCACTCCGATGATAGTCGTTCCCTTGGGAAACCATTCTGATGTATCTGGTCAAGGATGGCGATGTCGAAGGTATGCGTATGGGGCTGGAGATTGACATTTTCACCACTGAGGAACAACGAGTAATTTTCGGAGGTAGGATGCATGTCATACTCTTTTGCCGGCAGTCCTTCCCGTAGAATATCAGAGTCGATAAGCGGCAGTTGCATCAGATCGCGGAAGGTAAAATCGCGTCCGTGGTAGTTGAAATTAAAGTTCAGGGTCGCACAATGTTCTTCAAGCAGTTTCTTATCGAGGAACGTATGCAGCTCGTATATTTTCATACGATCGATGTTCAGGCTGGGATCGAAATAGTGATCGGCACAGAATTGCATAAAACTTTTGTAAGCATCCTCCCCGGATACGCTTTTCCGGTCATAGAGGAGAACTCCGGAACCAATATCTACAGCCCGGCATGTCGGAAAAATATCGCCGCGTTGTCCGAAGATGGCGAAGTGCGTACTTATTGATTTGTAACCGGGTTGCTGAATGACATTGCGGTGCTGCCCCTCATCGGAAAACATATCGATGCCATAATTATGGCAATAACAGGCATCCCGCAGAGGAATGATGCTGACGGGTTTAATATTCTCGCGGGATGCTATGTCGTGTATACAGCGGAAAAAATTGCTGTGGTTGGCACCCGGAGCCAAAGGCGGCAGTTTGCCGCCATCTTGAAACTCGTAAGCGAACATCCAGTTGTCGGAGAGTGTTTTGTGATTCTTTTCCGGTGTTGGAAAGGACTTATGGATGAATGCGCGGAAATCCTCTTCACAGTATGTTTTATGAAGGATCTGCACGGCATCGGCCGAATAACGAGGATTTACCGAAATGAATACTGTGGAGGGTTGTTCGTTTTTAGGATTCATGGCAATGGATTATGAATTATAAATGTATGCAAGGCCGGTTTTCCGGGATGAGGTTTTCATCGATCGAAACAGCGGGTTCCAGCTCCCTGCCGCGTATTACGAATCCTTCTTGCCGGAGAATTTCTCCGGCAAGGGTCTTGAGCTGCTTTTCTATTTCCATTTTCTCATCAATATAGCTCGTATTATACTGTCGCTCTTTTAAATTCTCGAACCGGTCGATATAACTATAATCGTGATATTCGTCCTTCTCGACAATAATTCCTGTGCTTTCTGCAAAAAGTAGCCAAGCTATTTCGTCACTGCGGTTAAGAGGGTCATTGGGGTATTCACTGAAGAATCTCCAGTAGTTTTCGGGATAAGGGCTAAAATCATGTTCAACAGACTTTTCCCGGATCGGGATTTTTTCCGCTTCGATCGCATTTGCCAACAACAGATGGTCTTTCGAAGAATCATCCACTGTAAATTTATTTGCCTGCCTCGGCATATTGTCTCTGTCAACCCATACTGTTGAGATGGTGAGCCGATCGATGTCCATGCGGGGGTCGAAGAAATGCTTGTTGAGAAGAGCATAGAATGCGGACATCTGTTTAATGCCTGAATCGGTATCTGTAAACAGCCAACTGCTTTGTGGGCTTTCGATAAGCTCACAGTCCAGAAAGTTATTATGCAGAAGTACGTCCCGCACGAGGGGTTTGTTTGTACCGTCATAGAGTTCCGGGATGTTGATTGTATGGGGACTGTCGGGTACGATTCCATAGCGGGATATAAGATGTTGCCGAGGAACTTTAGAAATGAAAAGTCCGATATCATCTCTAAGATATTTATCATACATTATGGATATGTGGTTGTTAGGATGCTTAGACATTTCTCGTATCTGCTTTAGATAGGAATCGTTGTTGTCCGGTGAAATCGGCGGAATCATTTTCGGGTCCTGAAATTCAAAGCTCACGACTCTTCTCTGGAGAATATCGGGCGTTTGGTGCAAAAGAGCGTCCGCGGCTTCATTCCGGCAGTATCTATTGTAGTCCCGGAGTTCATTGCTGATGATCTTGATATGAACGGGCTTGAAGAACTTATCCACTGTGATGCAAAGTCTTGCAGGTTTGGATTTCGGCGCAGGATTCAAGTCCTTTTTA
The DNA here is from genome assembly GCF_000265365.1 of Alistipes finegoldii DSM 17242. NCBI lineage: Bacteria > Pseudomonadati > Bacteroidota > Bacteroidia > Bacteroidales > Rikenellaceae > Alistipes > Alistipes finegoldii. The sequence goes on along the minus strand of NC_018011.1, from coordinate 2,467,222 downwards.
AATTCAGATTCCATTAGCGCTTTATTTTGAAGGTTTTGTTCTGCGGATTGCTCGGAAATCCCAAACTTTCCGTACAAACTACTCCCTTTTCTTTACCCCGAAGCATGGATGTGAAAAATTGATAAAGTTCTTTGAGCGTCATGTCGCCCAAGTCTTTATAGGGCGTTTTATTCGGATCGGTACGTTTGCAGAAAATGGTATAGTTCTCAAAACTCTGGGTGAGGTCGAATTCGCGTATCGAATGCCCTTGTTTGAGGATGGCAGGATCGACATAAGCCTCGTGGAATAAATCATCTTTGCTCTGCGAATTGAGGTTTGAGAGGCAATCTACTTTGTCTTTCAGGTCGAACGGACTGGCAATGATTTCCCAATACCGGAATTTGCCGCCCGGTTGTGACGGATTGAAGAAGTTTAGTTCGAGGTATTTTTCATAGGCTTTGCGTTGTCGCAGACCTTCCGAGGTATTTGTAAACAGCACGACTCCTTTTTCGGTTTCAACAGCCATATAGGAGCGGTATTCAGGTAATGCGACATTCGTTTGCGGGGTATTGTTCCCGAAGCCGTCTGTGGGCAGGGGGTAGTTTTCCTGTTGGCACAACACGCTTTTTTCCGCTTGAGGGGTTAAGGGAACAATGCCGTTTTTGAAGCAATAGATGACATCGGCGGCATTGACCGTATAGCGGCAGCGGGCATTGGAGCGTTCTGCGGCACGTGTTGTTTTCTCGAAGAAAAGTGACATGTCTTTAAGCGCCAAATTGGGAATATCCCGTTTGTCCGGGAATTCGAAATAGGTAAACCAGACATTAGGATCATGTCCTTCTTGGAGAATAAGAGAAACATCGTCGTGAATATGTCGGAGAAAGCCATCTGTTCCCTCTCCTTCCCGACTTGCATGAAGGATGTTGTGGAACCTGTCGTAGGTCAGATATAAGCTGCCGGATTCTTTATCAAAAAGGTCCATTGCGAATGTATTTACTGGTTTTCGATAAAAGGATATATCTCCTGTTCTGTTTCCATGTCCCACGGCGGAATAATGATCGAATCGATGCCGATCTCCGGGCATGGGATTTCTTCGATCGCTTCAACTTCCGCCAGTTTGCAGTGCGTCAGGCTTACCAGAGCCAGAAGCACGATTATGATGCTTATGAGTTTTTTCATGGTTCTTAGTTTTTTAAAAGTTCAGCTATTTCCGGGTCCAGATTTCCACGGAAGAGCATTCGTTCGTCCAATTCGCAGGCTTTCAGGAAATGTTCCCGGCCTTCGGTTTTGCGGCCCAGCCGGGCGCATGCAACGGCTTTGAGGTATTCGGTTGTATGCGAACGCTCCAGTCCGTTCAGCATTTCCAACGCCTGAGCGTCATATCCCAGCGAAAGGAGCGTTATCACGGTGTTGCGGTCCCGATAGTCATTGAGGATATATAGCGCCTTTGCATATTTTCTTTTTTGTAGCAGGTTTATGCCCCGCATATAGGCGGTATCGACTTCTCGGGTGTGTATGGTGTCTTTTACCATCCCGACACGCCGCAGGTCGTAGCGCATCGTCACAGCACGCAATGAGGGATAAACCGATTCTTTGAGGTATTGGTAATCCTGCGGATATAGTTCACGTATTGTCCGCTCCCGGCGGTCGGGATCGGAGTCGGTGTCGATCAACTTCAGTATTTCGGCGCGGTGCTGTAGGTTCTCGTCGCTGCGGATACGGGTTGTCAGCTCGTGCCAGTCTTCTGCGATCCACCGTATCTGCATAAGTGTATCGACTTGGGGGCCGATACATTTGCGCAGGTAGCCTTTGAGGGCATGGGCTCTGCCCTGCGCCAAAGTGCTGTTGCGGGCATAACGGCCTTCTGGGGAGGCCGAAGCGGTCAGCACGATGCTGTCCACGAAAAATTCCCGCTGGCCGATCAACCCGGCCATACGTGTCCTGATCTTGTCAAGTTCGGCGGCGTTCCGGCCGAGGGAGTCGAGAACGTGCGTATCGTTCAGGCGGAATTGGATGTAGTTTCTGTCTTGAACCGTGGCGTATTTTTCGATTATTTTGATTTTATAGCGGGTGGTTGTATCGGCAAAGGATAGCATTGATGACACATGGTAGGTCAGCGTATCGGAAGGGGGCAGTTTGTAGTAACTCTCGTCGAGTGCCATAACCCAGCCCTGTAAGGTGACAAGCATCGTTTTCGAGGTTTCATCCGTAGGTACTTCCTGCGAATAGTAGTATGAGATATGCCCCGGATGTTGAACGATGCTGTCCAGTCGTGAGCCTTCGCTGTAGGGATATTTTACAAAGCGGGCGAAAGCTCTTTCGGCTCCGATTTCCGAGGGGTTGAATACGTGCAGGTATTTGTTGTATTGCCAATAATCGCGGTCCTGAACACGGGAGAACAGTCCTCCGCGGATGGTAATGTCTTGCAGGGGATGTGCTTCTCCGTATTTATGCAGATAGGGAATTACCGCGATGCTGCGGCATGTACCCTGTAATTGCCGGGGCATGTCAATTACAAAGTCGATTGTAACTTTCCCCAGTCGTTCCGGGAGCGTTCGGGTTGTGGCGCGGATCGTCACCTCCTGTATCTGCATCGCCATGATGCGTTCGCCGTTCTCCTGCACCTCTGTCGGCACGAGGTAAAATCGGTTACTATCGCGCTCGATCTTCAACGCGGGTGGCTGGTAGGTCTGCTGCTCGCGTTCGTACTGTTCGCGGCTGACGTGCAGCACGTCCGCGCGGTATTGGCGACGTTCCAGATGCCCGGTTATCGAACAGCCGCAAAGCAACGCGGCCAAGCATACGGCAATAGTTTTCATTATCCTTTTCATTTTCTACTGCAATTTATATTCGACCAATCCGTTATCCGATGTGCGCTTAAATTCTGCGGTGTAGGATGCCACCGTGAACGTTGCATAACTCCCTAATCCGCTCAATGATACAGACCCTTTTCCTGTCGTGTGGTCGGCTTCGATCTTCACCGTTACGATATACTGCTTCTTTGTCACGGTCCCGCCGAAAGAATATATATCCGCATTGGCAGTCACTTTCACGGTCAGGTCGTCCACTACGGGCTGCGAAGATTCCACGGTAACATAGAGCAGACCCGATGATGTGCTGAATGTCGGTTTGAGGTCGGCGGTGGCCTTAATACCCATTACCGATGTGATGATCTCCGCGCTGTGGCCGTCGGCGTCCGTGACGGTAATTTTCAGGGGATTGGGACCGACCATATTCGGTTTTACACGCAACGTATAACTGCCGTTCCCGTATTGGGTGAATGTTGTCAGAGGAACGTCGGAACCATAGCGACCATAGTACACGGACGGAACACCTTCCACTTTTACGGTGTAGTTCCCGGAGTAACCGGGTTGTGACACGGTATAGTCGATATATGCCCGGTCATAAACCGTCAGTTCATTTCCCTGCTGGGTATAGGTTATCGTCAGCTCCGGGTTCTTGAATCCTGTTGTCAGCACGCGCTCCATGCTGAATCCGTATTTGTCCGTAACCGTCAGGCGGAGCCGCACGTCGCCCGGCTCTGCCTGCGTATAGCTGATGTCAGCCGTTACGGTTCCGTTGCCCGAAAAGAGCGGATAAGGTGTGTCGGGGTTCCGTTCCACACCGTCGATGGCGACTATCCCCGTCCCGGCGTCGATATGATAGGACAAGTAATAGACATTTTCGGTGTCGTTCGTGGATGTAAGCCGCAGTTCGGTTGTTGCAAGTTCCCCCGGCGCATGGTTCCCGGCAAATGGCGTGACGGTGAGTTCTGCCGTCGATACCCGCCAGTCCACGGTGTTCATGCCGAGGATGCGGGCGTCGATGTTGTAAACCCGGTTGCGGCCGACATTAAAATCCGTCGTGTTGTTCGCGCCGAGGTAAATGCGGTACACAACCTGCGTTCCGTCGGCTTCGCCCGCTATGGCTATGTAGGTGGCATGTTCCGGAGCGCGGGTTTGGTCTTTCTGCTGCTGGTAACCGATACCTGCAACCTCTCCCTGCCTGTTCTCCAATAAATAGTAGGTTGCGGCATAGGTCGTGGCCGACGTTTCTATGGGCGGCATGTCGGCAACGGCTTCGCTGCTCTCGGCGCGGCTGGAGCCGAAAAGAGTAGCAGAACGGGGAACGCTGCGAAGCTGTATAAACTTCACGCGGAAAGACTTTGCGAAATCCGCGGCCACGGTGTAGCTGAAATTGACCTTTGCCACGGCGCGAATGAGCGATACGGCGATCTGCGTGTCACCGCGCACGGTGACGGACTGCTGCGCGGACATGGGAAAGGGAGCATCCGCGAGGACCGCAGGATCCCGTTCGACGTGCAGCGTACGAACGAAATCCTGCGTCCGCTCGCCTGCGTCGTGTCCGAGGTTGGCAATGGCATACAGCGTGTAGTCGCCTTTGGGCAGTTCCAGTACGACGGGGCGCACCGGAGCAATATAGAGGTGTCGGGCCGGGTCGCCGTTCGCAGGAAACAAGTACAGGTTAATGTCGTCAATGCGGGTGTCGTCCGTCGCGGCGCGTGTCGGGGACATGGCCCCGCAGCGGAATGTCATTGCAAGCTGCTGTTTGGCCTGCGTCGCCGGATTAAGCTCTATGTCCGCATCCGAGCAGGCGCAGCAAAAAAGCATCATGCAGACGACGGTATAAATAAGTTTTTTCATGCTGCTTTTAGAATAAGTAGTTAAAACTGATCTCTGCCCGCGAGGGGCCTACAACCCACCGCTTGTAGTGGTGTATGAAGATGGATTCGTATTCGGGCGGGATGCGGTCGCGGCGGGTGTCTTTCATGTAAAAGACCCCGATGCCGATTTCGGCCGTGACGTTCCAACGCTTCGAGAGCAGCCAAGCATAACCATAGCTGAATCCCAGCCCGGCCATTCCGCCTTTGTAGTAGCGTCGGGAACCGCCGTACAGGTAATTTCCATAGGTTAGCTGGCTGCCGATGAAATGGCCCACGAACGCTTCGTAAAGCCAGCGTTTCGTGCCGATCTGCGCGGCATACAGCCGACAACTGAACGAATCGGAGTTTACGGGATTCCAGTAGGCGGAAAGGTCTAACGTCCACTTGTCCGCGACGGCGGCATCCACTCCTACGTTCACCGTTGCGGTGAGTGCGGCCAACGCGTTTACTTTGGCGCTGAAAAACTGCGCTGCGGCCAACTGGGGTTTGCCCCAAAAAGCCAGCAGGCAAAGCGATAAAATGATGATGTGTCTTTTCTTCATGGCTTTTTATTCTCTGATGCACCGTATGGGATTTGCGGCGTAACGATAGTAATCAGAAGTGTCGATAAACGAGGGTACGGAACCCGTCGAGAAAATAATCGAGGTGCAGGAAATATCGCCATACCGACAGGATGACGTTCCCCAGAACATATAGTAGGGCGCATTGGTATAAAGCCGTCCGAGCTGTCCGTTATTCATAAAGCGTGTTTCAACGAAAGTCCCTCCAGTCGGGATATTCGTGGTACGATTACCATTGTAATGAATCGTTACATAATAGGGCGACGACTGACTTACCCGCTCGATTCCGGCAAAATCTTCGGGGCTGGGAACTTTCCAACCAACGGGGCACGGGTCATAGATAGATTTGTAGCTTACCTTGCTGATATTGTTGTTGCTTGTCGTGACGTTACCCCAAAGATTCGGATGATGATTGTAAAGCCAATCCACAACAGATGCCCATTCTTCCCAATCTTCGTACATGGCATCGCTCATAAAGGTTGTCGGGTGGGCAATCGACCACTCTACGGTCATTACGTCATAGGGGCTTTCAGTTCCGGCATTCCGGGGATAGCTGACATTAAATGCGAATCCTTCGGTATAGACCACTCTTTCACGTTCATCGCTGTTGCAGCTTGCCGGATGGATGAACGGGTCTTTGCGGCCCCATTGGTAATACAGCCCGCGGGATGCGGGCTGTGTGCAATCGGTAGTGATCGCTCCGAGGTTTCGATCCATGAACACGGCCCCGGAAACATAGGTCTGTGCTGTCGATGCCGGGTCGTAATCCACGGACCAGATATGCCACGACCAAATGCAATTATCTGTAACGTCGAACAATCCTATCACGGCGTTTCCCCGCACGGTCCCCGTCGAGAAAGAGATACGGCTGTCTGCAAACATTACATCTTCGACAACTTTGCTATCCGATTCCCAAAGCATACGAGCGGAAATCCCGTTAAGATTTAGGGCCCAAATATTCTTCGTGTTTTTGCCGTTGCCCTGCACGGTTGCATCGAAGGAATATTCTGTATTCAGTTTGGGTGCAATGTAGCAATTTGCCGTACCGTCGCTGTCCAGCGGAGATGTCGCAGGCGAGAATTTCGGATAGATAGCAGCGTTGGCCGATTTCGGCACATAGAAATAGGTTGTCGATATTGAAAGCCGCGTCTTATAACCATCCGTGGAGTACCATCCCTCGAACCGATAACCTGCCGCGGGCAGTGCTACCAGCGTGCAGCCCATTTCGTAACACATTGCAATATGGTCACGCACTCCGGTGACCTGTACGGAATACAGCGCGTCGGAAACTTTCACCTTGCCTTTGCCATTGTCAGGGGTATCGACTATAACGTCGAGTTTGTTGGCAAAGCGCCGTTCAAATTTGAAAGACTGCGCATAGCCGCCGTCGTCCTCGATTGTCACGGTGTAGGAGAATTGTGAATCGGCAGACGTATATACGGGTTTGTCGTAATGCAAATAATATTCGTTCAATCCCGGCTGGTCCGTTAGCTCCAGGTCACGCCCGGAACCGATGGGAGTATCGTTCACGAGAATATGCCCCGTGTCCCCCGAAGCCGTTATCCGCCCGCAAAGCGTCAGAGGTGCGGGGTTACCATCCACCTCGATTAACAATTCTCCATATTGATCATTGAGGCAATAGCCGCCGATCATATTGCCGGCATACGTGTCGTACACGTTAAGGGTGTAGCTGCTGATGCGGGTATCTACTTCGTTGTCCCCATTGATGGTGATATTGAATGTCTGGATTGTGTTACGCCCTATGTCGAAATTATCAGTATTATTTTCTCCAAAATAGATAGAATATGACAGTACTTTCCCACCCCGAACCGCCCGCACCAGCAAATAGGATGCGTTTTTGGGGGCGTTCCGGGCGCTTTTGTCGGCTTGCGAAGTAATGCCCGGAACGCGGCCCTGCCTATTCTCGAAGATATAGCATACGCCCGAAAATGCCGCGCCCCCGGCGGCCGGGATTTCCGAGTAGAATCCGGAAGTATAATCGGCCTTGTTTTCGGAGGGCCGGGCGGAGGTGAACAGCAGCGAGGTGCGGGGAATACTCATCAGCCGCACGGATTGAAGTTTGATGTCCCCTGCAGTATTGGCGACACGAATATTATAGGCGATCTTCGCCACGCAACGCCGGACCTCAATAGTCGGGAGCGTAACCACCTCTCCCTGCGCCGAAGCTGCAATCGTTACGGTTGTCTTCGCCGACATCGGCAGATCGTCATACGCGGGTCTGGAAGCTATGGAACAGGCTTCGAGTTCTGCCGGGGATAAGTCTGCCATATCCGCATGGAGGTTCGCGGCAATGTAAAGGTCGTATTCTCCGACGGGACATTCGAATTGCAAGAGCGGCGACTGCGTATAAATGTGAAGTTTGAATGTGTTGCTTTTCCCGAACAGATATACGTTCAGGTCTTTAATCTGCGTTTCGTCGGTGGCGCGGGTAATGCGGTCTGCGGGTCGGGCCGTAATGCCCACCTCTACGGACACGTTTTTTATCGGCGCATCCGCGGCTGTTTTATCGTGTATGCAGCCTGTAAACCAGATCGAAAGGGAAAGCAATGCGAACAGTAAATATTTCATCTGTGATTGTTTAAACCGCCCGCGCCCCGAAAGGTGCGGGCGGTGTTGGTGAATAATTCGGTTATGCTCCCAGATCGACGGACTGCGTGATCGGGCTTTCCCACTCGGCGACCGACACGGAGACTTGGCAATCCTGCCCCACGAGGCCCGTGAGGTTAGCTGCGATACGGTAGTAGCCGTTGCGTGCGATCTCGCCCCCGGTCTTGCCTGTCAGCGGTACGGTATAAACTACCTCCATGCGGTCGGCGGTCGTGGATGCGTTCCCGTCGGCGTCGTATGTCGCGGTGATCTCCAGCGCTACGCGGCTTGCTTCGGCGAGGGGGCCGTTCTCGAAGAGGTAAAAGAGGTTGTTATACTTCCCGGATGTTGCTGTCGCAGTCTGTGTGTGGGTAAAGCTCATGGCTCCGGGTGTCGGCGTGGCCGGGGCAATGATCGGCGTCTGGCTGGCGGCCCGCAGCAGCTTCGTACCCGTTACGGTCAGGGTCCCGGAATACTTGCTGGCGAACGCCGGGTCGATGGATGTCTGCACGGCGACTTTGGCGACGGTACGTTTGAGTGTCAGGGGCACGGATGTCGTGGAGCCGTCAGCAACGGCTTTGCTCACTCCGGCAGTCATTACGAAGCCCCCGCTGCGCTTGGCTTTGGTCGAAACTTCGGCGAACGTGCCGTTGTAGTCGGCGGCGGCGGTCTCCAGTTTGGCGAGCAGCGCGGATTTCGTGGCAATGCCCGACAGCGACAGATTAGCGACGGCATAAAAGTCGCAGGTCGTACCGGCCGTGGCATGCGGCAGGGCGAACGTTGCGGAGCGGGCCGTGAGTTCGGATGCTGTGAAATTGCGCAGCACGATCAGGTCGCCTTTGGCGTTGAACACGTACACGGAGAGCGAGGACAGGGATTTCTCCCACGCTTCGGCGGCCGCGGCTTCGGCAAAGAACGCACGGGTCGGGGTTTCGTCGGTGAACGTCATGGTTACGGTTGCTCCGTGGGTATCGGGCTTGGGGTCCGGTGTTCCGGTTGCGGGTTCGTCTTTGTCGCAGGAATACAGAGCGAGTGCGGTCAGCGCCGCGATAAACATTTTTTTCATTGTTAATAGTGTTTTTTCTGTTGTGACAGTTGTAATTTTTATCGTTGGTTTGCCGGGCGTCCCCGCCGTGGCGTGTAAATGTTGTTTTGTTGAAAATAGATTCGAAGTGTGTTTGTCAGCTCAACAATCAAGTGATTATATTCGCTGCGGGCTACCATGCCATCATCGAGGTTATATCTTGCGAAGACATCTTCGCAATACGTTTCCAGCGTTAAGGCGAGCGAACGTTGCCGATGGGCGGGAATCATCGGGAATTCAGTTGCCAGAATACATCGCAGCGTGTCGAAGCGGGAGAAGATCAGATCTTCATAAAGGACTGTATCGGCACGGGCTGAAGCCGCAAGAGGGCTTTCACCGGATTCAATAGCTTCCTTGTAAGTCTGGGCCGCAAGATTACTGCGTGTGCCGATGAGTTTATAAGCATGGATGAGCCGGGGGTGTCTCTCCCGGATGAACTCTTCAAGTCGGTTCCGGTAATAGAGAGGGTCTGTTAATTGGTTTCGTTTCATGCCTTGAAGAATTCGCCGGCTGTGACCGGCTTTGGTTTACATCCTTGGGCCCTGACTCCGGTCCTGTCCTTCTTCGGGGATGTGAGGCGCCATATAGGGGGCTTCCTGCGGCTCCATCGATTCGGGAGGATCACTGATCGGTCCCTGCGTCTGAGTCTGCTGTAGGCTTGCTGCCTGTTTCTGATAGTCGATGAACTCGCAGGCATTGGTCTCAGTGTTAAGTCTGAAATCTTGGGTGAATGGCCTTCCGTCCCGTCCTTTGTAACGGTAGCCTTTCATTACTTCGCCGGCGAAATATTTATCGACCTCTTCTTTCGGCATTTGGGTCCTGATATGTTCCGGGAGATAAGGACGTTCGTAATGCGGGTCGTCTACGACGTAATCCCTGCGGTGAACATCGAAATGCGCATGACCGGAGAAATGGTTGTCGTTGCCGGAGTAATTACAGTTTTCCAGCAGCACACTGCCGCCGCGTTCGAATTCTTGTTTCCGCGAAGGGCCGATGAATTGCCCGAAGATGTAATCCGGAATTCTGACATCTTTGCAGGGAACATAGATCATGCGCTGAGTATCTTTGTTGAAGCCGACAAAGCAATACTCTCCGTCATGCTGCATCAGACGGTTCAGGGTCTTCTTCGCGCGAAGATCGTTGATGTCTTGTTTCGTCAGTTCCCTTCGCAGACGTTCGTCCGTTCGGTATTCAGGTTCGGAAAGAGCAGATTGAGCCTTGAAGCCGATTTCCCCGTTTTGGTCGAAAAAACAGTGCAGAGAATAGGTACTCTCCTTGGTGATATGTCCGGTTTGCACCGCTTTGACCGGGTATAATTTGGTCTGTCTGCCGACTTCCAGCAGTTTGAAGGCTCCGTCCTTTTTCATTTGTTCGATGTCGAAGCCCTCGGCGGCCAGTTCCGCGATCGGCATACGGGCGATGTCGAAGGTGATCCGGTTGAGCTGTGCCGTGTAGGTCCGGTACTTCTTGACGGTTTCAAGAATCACGGCGTTTTGGGGATCGTCGGAGAGCTTGCGAAGTTCCTCGCCGATCAGCCCTACTTTGTCGAAGGGAACTTTGTAGAGTTCAGGAATGGTTTTCCTGTCGCGGTTTTCGGCGAACGCCCGACGGTACTCCATGTCGAAGAAATTGGCGACTTCGCGGCAGTTGTTGCACTCGTAAAAACGAGGCTGGTTTTTCCCGGAAGGTTCAACCCAGATTAAACTCGGCGAGCCCTTCTCGTCCTTGAGGGCGCTGACGACTTTGACGCTGCCATCCAGAGGATAGCGTAGCAGGATGGTTTCCTTGTTGGGATCAGGGCGAACGGGCATCGTTTTTTCCGCCGGTTCTGTTTGTTTTTCTTTTTTTGCCATAATTAAAAAATATAAGGTTTAGTGGTCCTATGATGCGAAGATATATTGCTGATTATTAGATTGTTCTCCGTGTCACCCGTTGGCGCTCGCAGTCCGTTCCTGACACTATGGACCAAGGAGCGATCCGGTTTATTTTCCGCCTGCAGGCTGTTTGGGCTGGGGAATAAGATGCCGGAGTTTGGGGTCGTTTTTGATGCGTTCCATCTCATCCTTGATTATTTGGTTGACCTCGGAACGGATGCGTTGGTAATTATCCTCGACTTGTGTTTCCATGCAGTCATTTCCGTTCTCATCCTGAAAGATTGTTATATCCGGAATCGGGACATAAGCGGCAGTCTCGCGTGCTACGGCGTCGTTGTCAACGACAATCTGGGCATGGAATATTTTCTGGTCGATTTTCTCATCGAAATTATCACAGACTGATCCGACGAACATGCCTTGACTGAGGTTTGAAATCTTGGAGGGAGGAATCAGACTGTCGAGTTGCGTGTTGATCGACGTGGATTTTTGTTCCGGGGAGATTGACATGGATTCACGTCGCTGGAGGATTTTACCGAAACGTTCTGAGATGGTTTTGGCGGTTTCTCCTACGACCTGTCCACAGAAAATATTTCCGACGGTATTTTGAATGACTTTGGACTCTTTGTCCCCGTAATCGCGGGTAAGCTGCGAAAAGTCTTGCAGTCCGAGGCACACAGCGACTTTATTGCTTCGGGCCGTGGCAATAAGGTTATCCAAGCCGCGAAAGTAGATCGTCGGAAGCTCGTCGATGATAATGCTGGATTTGAGTTTGCCTTTTTTGTTGATAAGACGGACGATGCGACTGTTGTAGAGGCCGAGGGCTGCGGAATAGATATTTTGGCGGTCCGGATTATTGCCTATGCACAGCACTTTGGGTTCTTGGGGATTGTTTATGTCCAGTGTAAAATCATCTCCCGACATGATCCAATAGAGTTGCGGGGAGATCATACGTGAAAGAGGAATTTTTGCCGATGCAATCTGGCCCTGCAACTGATCCTGCGCTCCACCGCGCCAGGCATCCATGAAAGGTGACAGGTAGTTCTCAAGTGCGGGATATGAGGTTAGTATGACAAAGAGATCAGCATAGCGTTTATTCAGCAGTTCGATCGCATGCGGGAAGGTGCAAAACTTTCCGTCTTTGTAAATTTTTAGATACCAGATAATTGCCGCCAGAAGAATAATTGGCGATTCCACGAAAAAATCGCCCTGTTTGGTAATCCATGTTTTATTGAGATTCAGCATAATGGTGTACGCACTCTCGTAAGCGTCCGAGATGTCGGTCATAAATGCCGGATTTATTGGATTGCATCGGTGTGATTTCCTCGGATTATCGAAGTTGATGACATAGAACTTCGGGGGTGTTTTGTAACAGTGGAGATGTTTGCGCAAGTGGTTGTATACAATGATCGATAGATCATCGAATTTGAAATCATAAACATACATGGCGAAACCTTTCTCGATCTGCTGTTTGATGAATTGATTAATTACGCAATAGGATTTTCCGCTGCCCGGGCTGCCGATAACGGCGACTGCCCTTGCTGGATTTACTACATTTGCAAATCCATTGTGCCATTGTTTGTTATAATAGAATCGTGTTGGTAGATTTACGGAATATTCATTCTTGATTAATCGGGTTTCCTGCATGAAACTTTCATTCTCATCGTTGAATGGGTCATCCATCATACGCTCCGACATCATCCGTCCAAGCCAGATGCCTCCGGTGAGTAGGAAAACATATCCGATCGCCAAGATGATAGCATACAGGGAACAAAGGAGCATTATGTCCCCGCGTATATGTAAAAAGATGCCGCAGCCGAAAAACAGCAGGGTCCCCAGTGATAAGCAGGAGATGATTTTTTTGCGGGTTATCTGTTCATTGCGCACGCTCCGCGTCCCCCAGCATGAAAGAGCGAGGAATAGCAGGCAGAAAAGTTTTGAATAGATAGGAGCTTTGAAAAGATGCGATGAACGGTGAAAACCGGAAAGGATTCGGTTTATGGTCGGGTGCGTTCAGCCGAGGGATTCCATCCAGTCGAAACAGAACCAGTAGATATGAATTAGGAGAATGAGAATGCTCAGTGCCCGCATAAATTGCATGACTTTGGCAAGTCCTCTCAGGTCGTCTTCGCTTTGCATGCCGTTAAGATTTAGGTCCGGCAAAGGTAAATTGCAGGGATGTTTTTGGTGCTGATTTCTGGGTCTTGGCACTCATTGGCACTCATAGGTCTCTCAGGACACTGAGGAAAAAAGGGCTGTTATAGAAACAGCCCCGGAAAGTTTAGGCGTTACTGTTGACTCAGGCGGATCAATATCTCCCGCATTTTGTCGAGCAGAGGTGTTTGGTGGATTTTGCGGTTGATGGCTGCGTTGCGGAGTACGGCATAATTGGGTATTGTAATATTGAATGCCCATTCGAAGACCCGGATAATTTCGGTGAGTTTTGCGAGTCTTTTTTCTGCCGTTACGCACAGTCCCATTTCGAAGAAAGGAGTAATGATTTCCACCAAGTTCGTAGGATGGAACCCTTCGCTCAGATGCAGCGGGGAGACAAACATCTTTTCATTTTGTCCGGCAAAGGTCGGATGAGACAGCTCGAAGGTGATGATTCGCAGTTCTCCGCGCAGCACGTTCAACGCTTTGCTGCAGTAAAGTTCTGCCGTTGTATCCCGGTCCGGGATTGCATACAGACGTTTTGGGATTTGCTCAAGTTCGATACGGGCGTGATCGATGGTCCGCATGACTTTAGAAGAACATTCGCTTTCGGTGAGCTTTTCGGCATGCCGGCAGAAGTTTTCATACGCATTCTGCCAGACGCATGGTTCCAACTGCACATGGGAGGCTTGGGTCGCTTCCTTCAACAAGGATAGCAACTCCTCTTGGATCAGGAGATTGTCCATAAATTTAAGTGTTAGGATTAAACAAAAACCCCAGGGCTGGGAATCTCTGGGGCAGAATTGTCTTCCATGTGCAGCTTGAAAACTATGAATGTCCGGATAGGAAAAGTAATAGTTCTCTGCGTTCGGATGAACTGAGAAATTTAGAATGGGAGAAAGGGTGTCATCAAGGCTTCTTGGGGAAGGCTTGATGATTAATGGTAATAGGACATGGCATAAAAAAGCAAAATACTCAGTTGCGGCTTTTAGTTTTAAAGTGGTTCTACGTTATTTACCTTCTATCTGAACATAATTGTAACTTTTAGTAAAGACGATTCATTGGGAGAAGAAACCCAATTCGCACCTGAAAATCATAATAAATATTTTAAGCCTGAGCATGAAGCAAGGTCCCATGATAGTATTAGAGACTACGGCAACTAAAATAAGTAATCGAAGGTTCAATGGATATTGTGTTGCTTTCGCCCCCCCTATATCAAGAATGGATATGCCGTTGCATGGCGGGTGCGAAAAGCCGAAGAATAATGATCTTTTGGTTTAATATGGATCGGGAGATTATTGCGGCTGTATCCGAGAATTTTCCCCATCCCGGCTGGCGCGGGAAGCTGCATGCCTCCGCGGAAGGAGCAAAAGAAAGGACGGGACGATGTAAGCCATCGTATGCCCTAACAGACTTTGGTGCATCGCCCGTCCTGTACCCGGCGGCGTACACGACGCACCGGGCGGGGTTATTTAGATTTGGTTGGTGGGATCGAAAAGAGGGGGCAGCAACATCGCCGGCTCTTGCAAAACCGGCGTTCCCAGTTTGAATGTCTAATCCTACACAGTAAACTGCCCCCAGACTGTTGCCACGGCATAAAGCCGGGTGATGGGTTTGAAGAAAGCGGGAACGGCGGATGCGCGGACTTACCCGATCCGCGCGATCCTCACTTAATTCGTTATATTCTCCCTTTTCCGCTGTTCCCGCTGTGATAACGGGATGCGGGGACGTGTGACCCGCATCCCGACCCTCTGTAAATAAGCCGTGACAATTTGCACGTTGGTCACCATTGGTTTTATTTAGATTCGGGTTTTTGCAGCCCGGACCCTCGGCCTCGGCCGTGTTGGTGTCCGGGGGTAAAGATACGGATGCGGTTCCGGTTACTTGATTGTTGTGGGAGTACGTCCGGATGGACGCTTGGGGTGGAACCGCATCCGTTAAGAGTTGTGCCGCCGTTGTTTTTAGACAGTGAGAATCGGGATGGGGTGCGGAGGTCTCTGCCTTCCCGCAATAACCGTCCTTTTCGTCCGAGTTGCCATAGGCTTGAACCGAACGAAGAACGGCGGCATATATCGTGTTTGTGGTGAAGTCGAAAAAAGGGACGGCCGGGATTATCATCCTCACGCGGCGAATGCATGAGTTACCAGATTTCAGAGCCACTGCCGTCCCTGTATATTTCCCGCCGCACGGCGCGACGACGCCCGACGATATGGTTTCGCCGTGCATGTTCCGCCGTATGGTAAGGGATCGTGTCATTTTGTGCCGGATTTTTCGAGTTCTTCGCGGATAAAGTCCAACGCGGCCAGCTTGTCGAATTCGGCCCGGATTTTCGTCTTGGCTTTGCGGTTGAAGCGGTTGATGTAGGGACGTATCTTTCCGGCATCCCACTTGGTCAGGCCGTAGCGGTTGATGATTTCGGGGGTGAGCCGGATGGGAGTATTGAGCCGCAGATGGCGTTCGCATTGTTCCTGCAGGAATTTCATGTAGAGCTGTTTGAGGAGCTTTTGCGAGGGTAATTCCGCTTTGCTGTTTGTAAAACTCGTCCCCAGAGCAACGAGTTCGAATTCGTCGATACGGTGGAAGGTGCGTTTTTTCGCCAGAAATTCTTTCAGCGTGTATCGTTCGCGGGGGTACAGCCATCCGTCTACCTCATGGCTGCCGTTGCGGTTGTTCCAGTACAGCAGGCGGTCGTAAGTCCTTTCGACAGCGAAATAGTCGAGGGGCAGGTTTTCGAGCAGCACGTAGATGTGATGCTGTTCCTCGTACAGGGCCGTGAAGAAGTCGAGCAGGTATTGTTTCATGTACCTGATTGGATAGCCGTAGATTTCCCGAATCTTTTCGGCCGTCGCTTCGTCCTCGTAGGGCGGGAGGTAAAACAAGTTCTCTTTCATGGGGAAATCCGGGTTTGGTGAGAAGAAAGCGAGCCGGCTGATCCGCACGCAGAGACGGACTGCATTGGGGATGCTGCATCCGAATCAAGGCGAATCAACCTGCTCGCACGTCCCGCAGTAGGTTTGCAGGACGGAGTTACTTCTGATGCTATGAAAACTCCACTTGGGAAAGTGGCTGGAGAAAAAAGCGCACCGCGGCTGCCTATGCATCGGGAAAATCCGACATTCGGAACCACACCGAATTTAAGTTTATACCGGGGTGCGTTTGGTGAAAAAACGGGCGCGGGGACACTATGAAGAATTTTGTAGTGACGCAACTTCACACAGAAATGTGTCACCCACGCCCGGCCCGGATGCAGCGACATCGCGGGAAGGTTCAAATGGTTAGCTTGGTTGGTATTGATAGAAGAAACCCCGGCAAATGTCACGGCGGATCGGGCTTCCTTGCACTCGCCCGAAGTTACAATAACCTCAAATTTAACCTTTTTAAAATATATTGGCCGTGGCAAATTGCCGGGGTAAAACTTCGAGAAAAAAACGGGGCGCAGGTTGATCGGGCCTGCGGCCCCGACCCTAAAATTATGCAGCCGACTCTGCGGCCCGTTTTCCAATGGGGCATAATTTTTAAGGGTGATAGCGCCAGCGTTTTGGCCGGGAGACCGGACCAGATTGCAGGCAGAAAAAACGGGCGCGGGGACACTATGAAGAATTTTGTAGTGACGCAACTTCATGCAGAAATGCGGACCCCGCACCCGGCCCGGATGCTGTTGCATCGCGGGGAGGTGGTGAGCTTGGTGGATAAAGTTAGATATAGAAGAAACCCCGGCAACAGGCACAGCTAAGCCCGCCGATCTGAGCAGACCGCCGGACGCCAAAAACGCCTCCTTCTTCTGATTGATTTTCCGTGACATTGTAACCGGGGTTAGTTGTTGTTCAACTTTCCCGGCCCCTTACGAAAAACGAGCGCAGGTGCAGTCCACTCACCGGCCTTCGGAGCCTTAGCTGGTACTGTCCTTGCGCCCGAAGCTCCTGTGTGAAGCTGCGGGCCGGGTGTTTCGGATAACCTATGCACCCGGCACGATGTCAATTAAAAAGACACGGAGCGCAGGTACAGACCTCTCCCGCTCGGCCTTCGGAGCCTCAGATCGACGATCTGCCCTTACGCCCGTGCCCGTCCCCACACCGAGGTGTAGGGACATAACACAGGTTTCAGACAATTTTACGTCGATCCTTAAACCTACCTAAAAGGTAGTCCGAAGTTTAGCGGGAACAAGTAAAGGTTGTCCTAACCTTTATTCTTTACAATATGTCACGGCAAAGGCCGTGTATTACTCCGCAAAGATAACATAACTTTTTCGTTTTAAGTTGATGCTATCCGCCGAAATCGTCCCTATACTAAAAAGAGACGGAACGTGAACCCGGCCTATCGAGGATAGGCCCACGCTGTCCCCTGCACGAGAGGTATGCGTGCTTGCGTTACTATGTCCCGTAGGTCGTGGAATACCCGTAAAGCCTAATAACACAAGAAGCCCACGCCCGTCAAGGTGTAGTGCCTGTAAAGTACTGCTTTCCGACGAGCGTGGTTACGACCCGTCGTGACGCCTCTTATTGCCGCTTTACTGTAAATTTCCACGTTTACGGGGCAGCAACGCGATTCACGCCTTTCGGCGAGTTCGCAATTCAAAGGTAAGTACTAAATCTTTCTTCTGCAACTTTTTTCTCAAATAGATTACAGGGCTGGCATCTTTTTTTTCTATTTTTTCCGTGTAATGGGCGATCTGGGCCGTTATGAAGGTCTGCATCGACGCACAAATACCCGTCACCGGGGTATCGGTACAATCATCGCGCCGGGCTTGTCAGCCCGCTGCCCGTATATTATTGAGGGTAAACGGACTTATTTGCCTGAACTACGGCTGAACCGCCTGTCACTATCTGCAATTAAAGTCTCCATGTCGAATGTTATTCTGCCGCAAATATACATTATTTTCCTTTCTACACACGATTTCCGTTCCGAAAAAGACCCGGTAAATCAATTATTTAGCCTGTTTTTTTATTCTCTCAAATCAATTACAACATAATGTATTTGAGATTTCGAGTTCTTTGTATTATGGTAAGAATTCCCAGAAACGAAGAACTTGTCCGTTACATAGCCTACCGGCTGCGGGAACTGCGTTTGGCGCGGGGCCTGTCGCAGGAAAAGGTGTTGTTTGAAACAGGCGTCCGTGTCGAGCATATCGAAATGGGGCGCAACAACATTACCATCTCGACACTCCATGCCCTCTGCACCTTATACGGCACGACCCTACATGAATTTTTCACGCCTTCCGTTGAGCCGGAAACAACCGACGCACCTGAACCGACCGACAATCCGGAAATAAGCGACGACCATGAGCAAGAAACACATCCGCAATAACGAGGTGATCAATAGGATCGGGGCCGGGTTCCGCGAACTGCGCAAAGCCGCGGGCAAGGGCCAAA
Source organism: Alistipes finegoldii DSM 17242 (assembly GCF_000265365.1). NCBI lineage: Bacteria > Pseudomonadati > Bacteroidota > Bacteroidia > Bacteroidales > Rikenellaceae > Alistipes > Alistipes finegoldii. Next base: position 2,448,914 of record NC_018011.1, on the reverse strand, counting down.
AAGAGGTGATAAAGGAGACCGGCATCAATGTCGGCAACATCGAAGCCGGCCTGTTCAATCCGATGCTCGACACCATCGATCGTCTGTGCCGCTACTACGGCACGACGCTGGGCGAGTTTTTCCGGGAGTTGGAAATGTAACACCAATATAAGGAGAATATGAATACCTACATTACATCTGAAAATATCGAAGAGATCAAGCGTCGGCTTGATTTTTTGGCGAATAATTATGATGTTAAATATAAAGATGTAAAAATAGGTGTAGATTCTATTGAAATTTTATTTGCAGAGGAAAAAGATTACATAATATATCCTGTTGAAGATTTTTTACTCTACACTAATAATATACAATCCTTAAAGGGGGTAAACGAAAGTACAGTCCGAACAGATAGTATAAGGCAGTCTGTTATTAACCTAAAACATGCAAGGTTATTCATAGATGTATTTTCTGACATACACTATACTGTATTGTTGGTTGAGAGTCCCTTACTAATAGGGCTATTAAATAATGTAGAGAAATGCACTGAAGATGAGCGATTATGTTCGCCATGTTCATCATTTTCTGCCATTGAGATAAGATATGATTCCCCGGAATATGTTTTACCCGAAGAACAAGAGAGTGATATTATTAACCGTGTTTTGTACTATTTGATAGATAAATACAATTTTATAAATTTTTCTCTCGACAACCGTTCTGTTCGCAAGGTGAAATATACGATCAAATTAGATTTGACAAAGGATTCAACCCAAACACATCCAATTCAAATAGCTTCTTTACCTCATTGTTCGCCTATTCTGGATTTATATTCTGAAGCCCTGCTAATAAGAAATAACGATATTAAATTCCTGTATTTCTATAAGGTGATCGAGTATATCTCTCCAATAGTCGCCAAAATCAAGGCCCATGAAGAGTTGTGCCGGAAATTCTCTTCCGGGATTCCGGCAACTGGGAATGTCGATTCTCTGGATTCCGGATTATCCATGAGGGCACACGATAAACACATAAAGGATCGTGACCTTGTAAAAATCGTAATGGAACAATGCGACATCGTTAAGCTCTACGAATTCCTTCCAGAATGGGTGCAGGAGCGGTGTCTCAAAGAAACAAAAGCCAGCAAACAACAATCCGCCATCGGCATTGTGGCGGAGAAAGAAAGGACGATCAAGAATAAGGTTGCGGTCATTCTTTATGCCACGAGGAATAGTATCGTACACGCGAAAGCCAATTTCAAACCAACAGAGAACGAGTGTCCTGAGAAAGATTTGTATCAGCTCAATATTTTCATGCGGAAGTTGTGCAAGGATTTGATCTCTTGGAAAGACAAACACCCGGAAATCACGCTCAAATAATAAGGGAATATGTATTCAGACAAATTACTACTGCTCAAACTCGATGACATTCAAGAGGGGCTGTATCGGCTCGACTACAATCTCAATGCTTCAGACAGCCTTGCTATTTCGAAACTGTCGGATATGTCTACAAGCCTTTCCGATATACAGAATTGTATTGTTGCGCACAGTCAGAACACATTTCTTGGTGTGTCTTGGGACATTCTATTACCGGCGTTAATCTCGCTCGGTATTTTTATTTTAGGAGTCTGTATTAACATTTTGTATCGGAGAAAACAAAAGCAGGAAGAACGTGAGGTTGTAAAAGACGCTATCGTAATCTGGGCAGAAGAAAATATACCTATTTTGCGGAAGTACATTCATTCGATAAAGACGCTCGCTGATAAAATTAAGAAATCGGACGAAATACTGCCTCAAGCCTTTCCAGTGCAGCAAATTACCATTGATGTACTTTCGCAATTTACCATTGATCGGCTGACTGATTCCCTGCATCGAGGTATATCAGAAAAAAATGAAATAAAAGGAAAAAAACTAAATTCCTATTTGTCAAGTGTATCATATTTAATCAGCATACAACCTGAGATCAGAAAGATATACGACGATTATAATTCATACAGCAATAAATTTCTTTTGGAATGGAATGAGCTTTGGCCTGCCTACCAGCAGGATGTAGCATTAAATTATAATAGAATTATTAATATGCCTATGATGTCCTCAGAAAAGGTATATTACTCTATTTTGACAAATCTTATTACCGTTGCTTTAAACGCCATTCCATCAGTAAATCCGCAATTTTCACGGTTACATAACCTTATATTAGTGATAAAACAATTTGACAGCTCTGTTGTAAAAAGAACCCCTGCAATTATAAAGACGCATTTTCTCGCAGGTAAAGTTTTTGTAATTGCAGAGCAAATAAATGCAATGAAAGAGTATAGCAAAAATTTTGCAGCTTATGCAAATAATATTGAAGCTTCTGTCGAGAAGTTCGAGCAGGCAGTTGAATTTTTCAAGAAAAATAAAATTGTACTTTAAAAATTATTCCTACGACAGTCCAGTGACACGCCCGGACTCTTCTCCGGCTTGAAGATGAGAGAACACCTGAAAGAAATGTGATGCTTTTAAAAGATTCCGGTCTTTTCCTGCAAACTTTATAAGAATGAACCCCGTTACTCACCCCGAACAATGGAACTTCAGACCATCCAAAATAAAATCTACGAGATACACGGCCAGCGAGGTCGGCGGTTACAATATATCCGTCACCACTCTCGAAAGACTCTGCAACTATTACGGCCTGACTTTCGAGGAATTCTTCGAGGAGCTGAAAATGTAGGGTAATTCGGATATTATTTTCTACCTTTGTTTTATCTTTTTTCCAATCTAATTAACCCGTTATGAAACCCGTACTGGAGCGCACGTTTATCGACGACATTAAACGTCTGATCGAGGATGCCCGTCTGAATACCTATGCTGCCATCAACGCCGTGATGCTGGAGACCTATTGGAATATCGGCAAGCGGATCGTAGAGCAGGAGCAGCATGGCAAGAGCCGTGCGGAATATGGAACGCAGTTATTGAAGGTGCTTTCCGAAGAACTGTCCGCGGCATTCGGCAAAGGCTTCTCGGCTCGCAATTTGCGAAATTACAGGCAATTCTATCTATCTTTTCCCCATGATGAGATTTGGCACACGCGTGTACCAAATCTTACATGGTCGCATATTCGAACCTTATTGCGGGTTACGGACGATGCGGCCCGCATCTGGTATTTGAATGAAGCTGCACAAGAAATGTGGAGCGTCCGTACACTTGATCGCAATATATCGTCGCAATACTATCATCGTCTGCTCCAATCACCGAAAAAGGAAAAGGTCGTATCGGAAATGAAATCCCTGACGGCGGCGTATGAAAAGGACAAGTTGGAGTTCATCAAGAATCCGATGGTTGCAGAGTTTCTGGGCTTGGCGTCCAACATGGATTTTACCGAATCCCGGCTTGAAAGTGCAATCCTCACGCATTTGCAGAAATTCATTATGGAGATGGGTAAGGGCTATGCTTTCGTCGCCCGGCAGCAGCATATCTCTACCGATGCAGGGGATTATTTCATTGACCTGGTATTCTACAATTACATTTTAAAGTGCTTTTTGCTGATCGACCTGAAAACCACCCAGATTTCGCATCAGGATGTCGGGCAAATGGATATGTATGTCCGCATGTACGATGAGTTGAAACGCACGGACGGCGATAATCCGACCATCGGATTGATCCTCTGTACGGAAACCAGCCGCGACATCGCCCGGTATTCGGTGCTGCATGAGAATCCACAACTATTTGCTGCAAAATACCTGACCTACCTGCCCAAAGAGGAAGAGTTACGCGAGGAGATTGAAAGGCAGAAAGAAATTTATAGTTTACAACAAGTAGAGGAAAAATAGTCCGCCTATGAACTTTTTGATGAGGGTATAATCGTCCGGGATATGTCGCACACAGCAATCCTGAAAGAGTAACAAGAAAACCGAATACACTTTATCCTATACGTCGTCCTTTATGGGCGACGTTTTTTACAGACCATCCAGAACAAAATCTACTAAATGTCCTTTTTGCGCGTGTTTTATATTCAATACCTGCCGAGATACAGCCATTCTGACCTGCGGTCCGAAGTCTTCATAATCGATTCGTTTCTGCGCATATACGAAAATTGACCGATTTCCCGAATCGTTGTGCTATTCGCAAAATTATCCTATATGGATTTATTAGTAGAAAATTCGGGCGTTCGAGTAATAATTGAGAAACAGCCTCGAAGATTTCTTGGAAATATTTTATTATATTGAGCAAAAGTCGATAACTTGGATCATTCTAAAACATGAACGGTTATGACACGTCCCTTCCCATGTTTCACGCATCCGTTTCTCTGGATTTCTGCCGTGTTATTCTTTTCGCAATGCAGCAGAAGCGACAACGTGGATAATCCACCCGTACCACCTGATCCCGACAAACCTTTTCTAACCATCACGCAGGCACTACCCGCCGCGCCTTTCGGTGCGCAGGGCGGGAGCGCCGTATTGATTTTCTCGACCAATGAGCCGTGGCGTATTACCTCGGAGACCGCTCCTGAATCGGCCATCGATGCCGCTACTTGGTACGACATCGCTCCCCCTTCGGGTGATGCGGGCGGGGAGATTAATGTTACGGTGAAGGTGGACCCGAATGAGGAGTATGTCGGGCGGTGCTTTACACTTATCCTGCGTGGCGAAACCCTCGAAGAGCGCATCGAGGTCTCGCAGGCGAAGAAGAACGCGATCATCGCGGGCGACAACCGGCTTGAAATCGGCAGTGAAGAGCGGACACTCACGGTAGAGGTGCAGTCGAACGTAGACTACACCGTATCGGTGAAAGAGGGCGGCGAGTGGATCGAGGAGCTCCCCGAATCGCGGGCCGCACCGGGGCTCGAAGAGCGTACACACCGCTTCACGATCTCTGCCAATCCGGATGCACGGGAACGCACGGGGCTTATCGTGTTCAAGGATAAGGCGTCCGACCTGTTCGACGAACTGACCGTCGTGCAGGCCGCGTGGGACGATCCTGACCCGGAGCGCTCGGCGCTGCGGGCATTCTACGACGCGGCCGAAGGCGGCGGCTGGACGCACCGCGAGAACTGGTGCAGCGACAAGCCTCTGGGCGAGTGGTACGGCGTGGAGACCGACGCCGAGGGGCACGTCACGGCCCTGCGGCTTGCGAAGAACAACCTCGCGGGAACCGTGTCGTGGGAGATCGCAAAACTCACGAAGCTGCGGCATCTGGATTTGAGTTGGAATGCGCTCGAAGGCCCCATCAGCGTCAATGACGGAAAAGGGCACTCAATTACCTGTCTGGACGACCTGATAGAACTGGAAACGATCGACCTCAGCCATAACTGCATCGAGGGCGGTTATCTTCCCGATTGGGCCAAACTGAACAGATTGCAGTATATAAATCTGTCGTTCAATAAGATCACGAGTTGGGTGGCGACTTGGGCGCATTTGTTCCAAAGCGGGCGGCCAATAGACTTGATCCTGAACAACAATTATCTCTATGGGAAAATCCCGGACGTTATTCAGAACCATCCTCTGTGGAGCCGCATCGCCCTCCAGTGTGTCCGGCAAGACTACGGTAAATCCGGTGGAGTATCATACAGCAAGGATATCCACCTTCCGGACTTTACTTTCACCGACCTGCGCGACGGCTCGCAGGGCAGCATCCGCGAGGTGTACAGCGGCAACATCCGGACGATGATCCTGCACTGGAATCCCTTGCAGGAGGATTCGAAGACCTTTCTGGAGACCACTGTCCGGCGGGTGCATACGCTCTTCGGCGGACAGGGCTTCGCTGTGGTGGCGATCACTCCCGAAGGGGAGGAGTACAAACAGGCAGCGGAGCAATACCTCCGCACGCACGACGTGCCCTATCCCGTGGTGACGGACTATGCCGATGCCGAGGGACACCGCGTGATTCTGCCTGCCGAACCTTATCCGAGCTATTTTCTGGTCGATCAGTACGGCACGTTCTCCAACGACATGTTCACGGGGCAGTATTGCTCCACAAGCCTCTACCCCGAGGAGCCGTTTCTGATAGATTTCATGGCCCGGCCGTTCCAGCATACGGACGACCTGAACACGCAGTTGAAGAAGGTATTCGGCAACAGCTCCTACCAGAGTACCGACTTCTCGATGGATAAGCAGTTCGAGACCCTGCAACGGGCGACCAAGGGCAAGGGCATCGACATCGTATTGATCGGCGAAGCATTTACCGACGTAGACATTGCCACGGGCTACTACAAGCAGGTCATGGAGTTTGCTATGGAATCCTTCTTTGCCATCGAACCCACCAAATCCTACCGCGAATACTTCAACGTACACATGGTATATGCCGTGTCGAGGGATGCCTATATCGGTGCGTTTGACAGCGGCGGTCAGACTGCATTAGGTGTGCAAACAGAAAACAGCCGTCAGTGGTTTTACATTTATACCGCACAACAAAGGCTGGAATCCTATTATCGTCTCCCTGTCCTGGCATATGAAAGGCCGGTACATTCGGTCGGGATCGTTATCAATGGGGTCAAAGGAGGGGTTACTTATATGCGGGAACCGATATCCGGGCCAAATTTTGCCTTTACAGGCTATGTCTATGGAGGACGTAAGATGTCAATGGGGACATTTATTCACGAAACGGCCGGTCATGCTTTTGGCCTTTTAGGTGACGAATACAGTACTTCTGGATTCGATCCTGGACAGCCGTTCGAGATTCCGGATTATGAAGCAACAAGATTGAGAAATGAACAGAAGAAGGGTTGGTATCTGAATCTCTCGCTGACCAGCGATCCGAAATCGGTCTATTGGGCACATCTGATCGGACATCCGAGATACCCCTATGTGGGTGTGCTTCAAGGAGGATATTATTATGCATTTGGGGTTTGGCGATCTGAGTCTTATAGTTTGATGGATGAATCAGCCGATTTTTATTTCAATACCATCTGTCGGGAATTGATTGTCAGGCGCATTATGGCGCTAACTGGCGAAGAATATACCTTTGACAAGTTTCTGGCCAAAGACAGCGATAAAGACAGACCCAATCTGTCAAAATCACGATCACAACAGACCAAAGATCAAGAACGCAGACACCAGCCGCCGATTATCGGGGAGTAAACTGAGAGTTAATAACCATATAAACTACATATCTATGTAGACGATAACCCAATTATTAACCTAACACATTCAGCTATGAAAAAACTATTACTGCTATCTGTTGTGTTGTTGCTCTTTGCAGGTTGCAGCAAGGATGAAACAACGAGTTCGGGGCAGGCTGACCAAACGGAAGCCTTTGTTCCGCATTTCTATGGTGCAGCCATGCTGAATACCCCTGCTCCCGCGACCCGTGGCGTTGCGAACGCCATGAAAGTGTGGAGTAAACCTATGGCGGCCAATAACCTGACCGTCAAATTCCTGAACGGTTCGGCCGGCTATCAGGAATATGTTAAGGAAGTAGCTAAAGAGTGGGAGAAGGCTGCCGGCGTCCGCTTCCATTTCGTAGGAAGTGACAAGCCTGCCACTGTCCGTATCGGCTTCGACTATGTGCCGGGCATGATGTCGAGCTGGTCGTTGACCGGCACCGATCATATGCAGGTTTACGGACAGCAGAGCGAAGCTACAATGCACTTTGCACAATGGCGCCGTGCCGGAGATGCCCAAAAGCGGAGTGACGTACTACGGGCTTTCGGTCAGGTCCTCGGTCTGGAGCTGGAGTTCCGTCACCCGATGTTCCATCCGGCTTGGATAACCAATGCCGACGGCAGTGTAAACGAAACGGCCATTCGGGAGTACTGGGAAAATGAACTGGCGAATTACATTGCCTGGGATGAGTTGAAGAAGATCGTACTCGATCCGCTCGAAGATCAGGCGTTCTTCATCCACAAAACCGAGTACTACGACCAGTGGTCGGTGATGAACTGGCCGTTCTATGAGATGATTGCCCGCAATATTCCGCCCATCGAATTCGACGAGGATTACATAACCGAGTTGTCCGAAAATGATAAGTCATTTGCGCAGTTCCTCTATGGAGAGTCATTCGGAGGTACGCCCCCAGATAATCTATTCGTCCCATTGATCGAGTTCGAATGCACTGGTTCCAGCACAAGATTTTCGGTGACTACAACCAAGAATCTGGGGGTACGCTGGGATGGTGAGGTCTCGAAAGAGTACACTGCCTATGATCTTCCGGACTATACGACGTCTGAGCATACGTTTATGATCAACAAGACATTCGACGAAACGAAAACCCGTAAGATCGTTATCGGCGAGGTGCTGGACTACGGAGAGGCAAAGCCGGATTACAGCTATGCGCTGACCAGATTCGACTTTAAGGGTGCTAATAATGCAGGTGCGATCGACATCAAGCCCGTGAATCATGCGTTAAGCTATATCCGCATTATAGGCGGTTCGGATTTCATTAGTCGGGAGTTCAACTTCACAGGGTACGAATATCTCAAAGAACTGTATTTAGTCAGGATTGGCGACTCAAAGGTTATTTTGGATAATTGTTCGAATCTGGAAACTTTTGCGACAAGTAAAGGAATTTGGAAACCAGGAGAATCATATTCCGAGCCAACTGATCCTATTGACATCGGAGATTATGAGTCTGTGTTCGCATGGCCGGACTATCCGGAATCGTTATATTCGTTGAGCGATACCGGCGGGTTGACAATTCTGAATTGCAATAACCTCAAGCAAATCAGTCTGGAGAATACCCAACTCAAGAATTTCAACTTCGGGGATCTTCCTGCTTTGGAATACGTCTATTTGTCCTCTTTCAGTGGTTACATCGTTGGTGGTTCAGATCCTTATGGAAAATTGCTGCTCGATGCGGTCAATACGTTACCCGCAAAAGAAGCCGCCGCAAAAGGATCGATCGTCCTGCGGGGAATTGCCTTCCGGTTGTATCCTTCAGAGAATGAGACAGGAAACGCGATCGGTCCAATCACCCCAGTCCGGCCGAATCCTGTATACGATCAAATTCCCATCGATAGAGTGATATATAATGCTATAAATCAAAATCTTCCTGCAAAAAATTGGAATGTTGTATGGGAATCCGGATTTTATCATCCCATTATATATTTAAACAGCACGAATCATAATAACTAAGTAATACCCAAATCCGGGGTTTGGGTAAACCAAACCCCGGATTACTTTTAACCTTAAAAAACTTGAATATATGAAACCTACAACTCTCCATACGCTGCTTTTCACAATTCTATTCTCTGCTGTCAGCATTTTCTCGGCAAATGCACAGCTTACCTATTCCGGAGGCCGCTTGTCGCTGGATACCACCCCTATTGGGAGCTATAAGGTCTCGATAGCCGGAAACGGCGCATATTTCAAACTCCCGTCACAGACGAACTTCTTCCAGATTGACATTTCGTCAGAAAACACCCGGCTGGCGGGGCATGGTGATCAGATCTCTTTCTACAACTCCTCAACGAACAAGTATAACAGCATCAATGTGCTGAATGTTTACTACCACTCCGATGCTCGTGCCAAGACCAATGTTCGTGATTTCTCACAAGGCTTGGAGGTTATCTCGCGGATCAGACCTGTCACCTACAACTTCATTAACGAGGGTAAAAACTATCGCAGGTCTTCTGATCAGGAGATTGGCGTCCTTGCACAAGAGTTGGAGGAGGTCTTACCGGGCGCTGTCATCACGGACAAAGAGGGCAATAAATGCGTCAACTACAACATGTTGATCCCCGTGCTGATCGATGCCGTAAAATCTCTTCAAGCCGAGGTAAATGCCTTGAAAGAGAATCGGTGACAACTCTCGTTAGTCGAGGAACAGGCGGATGCGGGGATGGTAACCCGCTCTGTGCTTCTCAATATAATATCTCTTATATGTCTTAACGAGATATAATTAAAAAACTTGAAACCATGAAAAAAATAATAGGCATTTTCAGTATGCTATTCCTGCTGGCCATTACTCTTGGTTCTTGTACTGACGCTCCTGTCGATGAGCCGGGACAAGACGGCCTGAGTAAGACACGCTCGGCAGGGGCAGATGCGACGTGCTACTACTGGTATAGCGGAGAAAAGATACCCTTGACTCTGAATACTGAATATGTGAATATTGTTGCAGATGATGCGTCGTTGAAATCTTCAAAGACCGGTTCTTCATTTCAAGGGCTGGACTTAGTACAAGAAGATGGCGCTCGGAGCGGGAATGTAGTCAAATATAGATTGACTTCGAAATCGACTGCTACAGACTACTCTAAACTCATAAAAGACCTCAAGCAAAATAAGCAGATTAAACACATTCTGCCATTCTTTAGCCGAGGTGCGAATGCTCAACCCATCGGAACATCCGATATTTTCTATTTGAAATTAAAGGATGAGAAAGATTTCGCCACATTAAAGCTGCTGGCAGAAGAACAGAAAGTTCAGATTGTAAAGGAGGTTCCTTATATGCCTTTGTGGTATATTATGTCTATTCATAACTCCAGCTTCGGCAGTTCGGTAGATGCAAGCAACTACTTCTATGAAACTGGTCATTTCGCAGATGTGGACCCTGCATTTATGTTTGATTTCAAGCCGAACGTTATTCCTAATGATCCGATGTTTGGCCAACTATGGGGATTGAAAAATAATTCTTATCCGGATATTGATATCAATGTTACCGCTGCGTGGGATATAACAAGAGGAGCCGGTGCGAAAGTCGCGGTATTAGATCAGGGGATTGACCGCAGCCACAATGATTTGAATGCCAATCTTCATACCTTGAGCTATGATGCGCAAACGGGCAAATCTCCCAGCGTATTTGTGAATGGATTGAGTCATGGAACACACGTAGCCGGTACTGTTGCCGCCGTATGGAATAATAATCTGCAAGTGGTTGGCGTTGCTCCTGAAGCCAAGATTATCGGAGTTAGTCACGACCTATATTTGTCAACAACATTCTCGGCTGAACTTGCGAGCGGATTTAGCTGGGCATGGCAAAATGGGGCTGATGTACTTACTAATTCTTGGGGCGATCAGGGTGGAGCATTTTACGACACTATGCATAGTGCGATTTTGGAGCAGGCTATTATTGATGCCATGACAAAAGGCCGGGATGGATTAGGGTGTGTAGTAACCTTTGCTGCAGGAAATTATTCTGGAGTTATGGATTATCCCGGCAATTTCCATGATGATATATTAACTGTCGGTTCTATTGACTCAAATGGCAGTAAATCGTCTTTCTCCGGATATGGTACGAAGTTGGATGTTGTGGCTCCCGGATCTAATATTTTGTCTACAATTCCGGGCAATAGCACAGGCCAGAAGAGTGGAACGTCTATGGCTACCCCGCATATTGCGGGTGTAGCAGCTCTCGTAATATCGAAGAACCCTACTTTTACACGCTTGCAAGTGGTAACTGCTATAGAAAAATCAGGGAAAAAGGTCGGAGGTTATTTATATAAAACGACTTCCGGTCGTCCCAATGGGCTATGGGTTGATTACATGGGCTATGGCTTGGTCGATGCTTATGCCGCAGTGAATTACGTTCCTGATAAAATTCTTTTTTACGATCAGCATGTAACGACAGATCAGATTGTTCAGGGTCGTAAAGTGGAGACTAAGAATGTCACTGTTAGTAATAACGCAAAATTGACAATCATAGGAACCGAAAGTGTTACATCGCTTGAGACTTTACATGTAAATGCTGGTTGTAAACTTGAGATACGCAATTAAAGATGCAGCAATTCACTATGATGGAAACCGTTTAAAACGGAGCGGTTTGCCCCATTCATGGTCGGAAGATTTTTCTTCCGGCCATTTTTAGTTTTGAAGTATATTGTAGGGGCTTCGCCCTACTGGCCCTCCCCCGTAAGCCTTATTTCTTTAGTCGGTCGGTAATGATGTCCTTCGCTATATCCCAGATTTCGCCCTTATATTGAACAATAAAGCGAATGAATTGCTTGAACGAAGAGGAACTACATGCCTCTTTCAGGTATTCGAGTTGCGTTTTGGTTCCGGGACTCCAGTTTTTTTGAAGCTCCCGTTCGATCTCTTCTTTCCACTCGGCGATCGTTAGGGGCGACATGAGTTCCAGAAAGTCGGCGGTCTGGTATTTGTCGCCGATCCTATCCACCATGTCGATCATCTTGGTCATCTGCGCCGGTTGTAGGGCGTGCGTTGCTTTGAGAGCGATGTTGACGATACGTTCGGTGCTGATAGTGAAGCGGGATCGGCGCTTGAGTTTAGCCTGAATATCCGTTACGAAACGCAGGAATGCCTCCTTGTTTAACTTTTGGGGATCGTCGTTCAGGATCAGAAATTTATATGCCTGAATCAAAGATTGGGACTCCAAATGAACTTGAAATAGCGCGTTTCTCAGTTTGCTGGCGAAGCGGGCGTCTGCCGTCAGCCATTTCTGTATTATCCAGCAATGAATCTTGGTATTCGCCCGTGTGTAGACGAAATGATAAAGTGAGAGTCCCTGTTTAGGAAATTTAAGCACCAATTCGGCATGCTGAGGCCGGAATACGATTTCCCCGGCCGCAGATTCCAGAATACACAATGTCTCCCCGCAGCTTACACGTAAATCATCGTGGAGCGGCTGATTCGATGTCGAATAGTCGTAAATCGCAGGCAGGAATTTCCCGACAGCCAAAAGAGTGGTCGGGGTGTATCCTTTTTCGCAGTTTTTGACTTTGACGCCCAGGCTGAACAGATGGTCTACAAGCTGATTGGCGTATACTCTCATTCCCGTGAATTCTAAGCCCACTTCATAACGATTAGCCATTTTCCCGTTGCAGAAGAGGCGTCGGAATTTGCTTTGGCAGTTGTAATATTGTTTGCCAATCCTAATCCTAAATCGGGGCAGTTCCTTAAACCTCACGGTATTTTCACCCCGGAAAAACCAGTCTTCTCCGGCGTAACACGGAAGGGCTGGGATGTAATTCAAGGATACTTTGCCGAAGTTGCGGATAAAGTCATTTTCTTCCGGAATCGGAAAGACGGGACGCTTCAACCTCTGAAAGGATGAACACAGACTTCTACAGTCGATGATGGGTATGTGTATGTGTACAAACATCGTTTAAAAAAGGGAGGAGGCCACTAATCACCTCCTCCATGAAACATCTATGAACTGTGAGGTCCACCGACCCATAAAGCCTAATATTTATCAGACCGTGATATAAAGTTAGCGATTATTATTCAGAAAACAGCAAATCTTCAAGTAATTTTCTGATGTGCCGGTTGATATGGGTATTCTATCCGTTTCCACGGTCGAAAGTCTCTGCAGCTACTACGGGCAGGTGTTTGCGTTTTTTTCGAGGTTCTGGATATTAGGATAATTCGGAGATAATTCACTACCTTTGTTTTATGAATACTTTTGACGAAGCCAGGAAATATTTCGAAAAGTTCGTGCAGAACCATTCCCGTGAATACTTCGAGAGTATGAAGGAATACGGTAGTCGTTCGTATGGAGAATTTATAAACAGCAGTGAAATCATCCAAACATCACGGGATATTGCTCATAATTTAAGGGAGGAGTTTTGTGATTTAGAGATAGGCAATCATTTTGTAAGCCCGAAGCATCTTATCGATACCGTCAAGAACTTAAAGAATTATCTTCAGTCGAAAGATGCTGTTTTCAAAAAGACGATCGATTACTATACTAAGCGTGAAGGATCGCTTCCACTGCCTGTTTCCGGCATTGAAATCATGCGTCAGGAAACAATCGAAGCTTGCAACCATTTTTTGAAATTAGTGGACGAGGAGCAGCAGAAGGATCAGGAACAGGAGCAAAAGAATGCCCATAGCCGGGACGACAAGCCGCTTCAAGTTAATATCAACGTGAATAACCAAGTTCAGGCGCAAGCCGCGGCACAGGCACAATCCCAGATTCAAAATAACGCGGGAAAGAATAGCGATGACTATGCGATTGTCGTAAGGTACATGGAAAATATAACTTGCAAAGAATTATGGAAATTACTTGGCCGGGTTAAAGTTAAATCTCTGTGGTCTATTATTACGGCAGTTAGTTTTATATTTTCGGCTGGTTATGGGTTCTGTTTTGTTGTGAATAAAATGAAGGATTCGAAGCCCGACAGTGTGCAAACAGTAGTTCCATCTATCCCCCGTGTTTCGAATTTGCCTTCTGAATCCGAAGAAAAGAATAATATGCTTGAATTAGACATAACGTCGGATGAAGCTGTAGCTGTCTGGGGAGGGGAAGTTATGATAACTATGGAATTCAACTCTATTTATAATAACCTGATCTTCTCAGGCATAGTTGGCTGGACAAAGGCCCCGGAATCCAGTCAACCGTATTATTCAGAACAAGAATGTCCGGTAAAAAAGGGAGAGAAAGTTGTTATTAAAAGAAAAAACGGTGAAAGATGGGTTATAAATATCCTGAGAACGGGTGTCAGTTCGGTTAAAATAGCCATGATTCCCTATATACTGCCCCAAGAACTGAAACCTGTAAAGTGATTATTATATGATACCGTCAGAGCCAATGGGCATGAGTTGCCCCGTATGCAGTGGTTATATTCCTTTATCGGTAGAACAATTACTCAAGGCTGATAATATCGTCTGTCCGCATTGCGGCCTACGGTTGCATGTTGACCGTCAAAAGCTGGGAACAGGGGATAAAAAAATCACCTAATCCGGGCGTGTACCGGAGAATCCAAAATGTAAGCTGTCTATGACAGCTTTTTTTGTAAGCCTGCTTTAAGTTTTGACGGGTATTATTTCAAGTGCCGGCGTTTTTTCTTCTTTTTTCTTCGTTGGTATTCCTGCGCCCATTCATCCCAATAATCGGGTCTGGATGCCTCGTTGAGCAGCACGGAGAATAAATCCAGGTCCGGGAATATGTCGGATATGGCTCCAAAGTCGTGCGATTGCTGCGTGAACCAGTCATTTCCCGTGTCGGAGCTCTGCTGCGAACGCTCCGCACGGTTCTGAGGCTCAGTGGCCGGAGCCTTGGTAAACAGTTCTTGGAAGCGGTTGGCCGCAAAAGCCTTGTCGAGCCGGGAGCCGTTTATAACAAGTCCGTTCCTATGGTCGATGAATGTAACGCCGTAGATTCTGTTTTCATGTTCGGCGCTTCGATGGAAGACTACTGATATTCCACCCGGACGTATCGCCGCTGCAAATTCCTCAGTAGTCCGGGCGGTCTTCATCGCCTCACGGATTGTTATCCGTGTCGGCTCCAACTTCTGTTTGTTACCGGCGATCCATCGTTTGGTTTTGCTGTATTCCTTTTGCAGTGCCTTATAGCCGAATTTCTTGCTAATACGGCTTGACTTGATGGGTTTTCCTACCCGTTGGCCGTGTTCATCCAAGGCTCCGTATATAATGCCGGCATAGGGACGGCCTTCGACTTCTCCCTTGCATTCCTCCATCCAGATGTTGAAGATTTTCAGCAGGGTCGTAAATTCGCCTTTAGAACTGAATCGGTAGCGGTCCGTCAGGTTGTTGAGTACGGAAGATAGCTGCGCTTTGAGGTTGCTCTGCGCGTATTCGACCTTGCGCAGTTCCTCGAAAGCTGCGGACTGCTGGCCCTGAACGGTCGGAATAAGGTTGAATTCGCGTTCTATTTCTTCGGTCAGGGCCTTCGATCGTTTCTTGTATTCGAAAGAGTCGATCGTCGTGCCGTCGGGTTTTATCCGTGTCGAAACGATGTGGTAATGCTTGCGTTCGATGTCGTTGTGTTCGAAAATGACATAGGGCTGATCCCCATAGCCCATGCGCTCCATGTAGTAATGAGCTATTTCAAGCATTTTCATCTCGTCTATCCGGTCTTTTGGATTGGGGTTTAACGAGACATGAAAGACCGGTTCCCCGAGTCTGGGCCGGGGATGCGTCATCCAGGGGCGGAATGCTTCGCTCAGGCGGCGGATGTCGATCTTGCCGTCTTGGGGAACGATGGGCAGGTTGTGGCACAGGACGACCCGTGCTTCGCCTTTGTCGGTCTTGAACTTGTTGTAGAAAAGCACCCCTTCGATATGTGCGCCGTGGTTTATTCGGGCAACCATTGTTTGCGCAGTTCTTCGGTCAGGGATGCGATCTTTTCGCTCAGGGCTTTGAGCTGGCGTGTGTAGCCGATGAGCATGTCGAGCTGCACGGGGATCGCCTGCTCCGAAAAGTGGGTGTTCACTTGCTTTACGATCTGGTTATAGTTGTTCCCTATTCGGGAGAACTGCCAGTAGAAATCATTCAGCCGCGCGACATATTTTGCGCCTGTAGGATCGCTTTTATAGACCCGGAACTCTCATCCGAACAGACGTGCGAGGATGAATTTCGAGATGTTTTCCCGGTAGCCGGCTTCTTCGAGCATCTTCCGGAAATGTAGTTCCTGTTCATCGTTGAGCTTGAAATTATACCTGTGAGTTTTGGGGTCTTTGGCCTTCGGACGCCCCGATTTTCCATTTGCCATAGTAATTTTTTTATAGGTTATGCGACTTTGGAGCGAAAACCAGCCCGGACGACTTCGGAGTCCGGGCCTTTTTGTATGCCGCAAATATTTGCGGCATACAAAAACACAGCTCGCTATCGGCAGGCGCCGATAGAATCCGCTTATTCAGCGGATTATTCCCGGCGGCGGCCAGCGTGCCGCCGCTCATCGGATGCGGTATCGTTCTCATGTGCAATGTTAGGGATAAAAAATCAACTGCACAAGAGACGATTGCGGACTGGGAGTGTCATTGAGTGACATACTGAATCAGGGCTTCGATTCCTGCTTTTCTTTGTGCCGGATGATGTGGATGCGTGCAGGTCGCTGTATGAATTGAGGTCGTTGGAAGCAGGCCGTTCATGCAGTGAATTCAGTTCACGCACTGCATTCAGTGAATACGATGCATTCAGTGAAATGAATGATCGGGGTTCACGGCGGTCATTGCCTGCATGCAGTGCAATGACAGCATTCCACTCAACGGAATCAATATATGAATTCAGCTATGAAAAACAAACCTCATTTCATCTCTATCTGCAGTCAGAAAGGCGGCGTCGGGAAATCTACTTTTACAATTCTTCTTGCGGGAATGCTTCATTATCGTCTCGGCCGGCGTGTTGTAGTCGCGGATTGCGACTACCCCCAGTGGAGCATTCTTGAACAGCGCCGCCGGGAGTTGGAAATCCTCGACCGCTCGGATTATTACAAACTGATGATGATTCGGCAGTATAAAGCTACAGGGCGGAAGATTTGGCCTGTACTTGAATGCCGGGCCGCCACAGCCTTGACTACAGTTAAAACCTTCCTCGATTCTACTGATGAGGAGTACGATTACGTTTTTTTCGATCTCCCGGGCACTACTGCGACCAAGGGGGTTCTACCCCTTATTGCCGGCTTGGAGCGGATTTTCATCCCGCTGAAAGCTGATAAGATGATTATGGAGAGCAGTGTAACTTTTGCCCGCACCATTGCGGAGTCTTTTATTCCCAGCGAGAAGTCGGAAATCAAAGGAGTGCATCTTTTTTGGTCGATGATCGATCGCCGTGAACGCACGCCACTATACGATCTGTACGAGAAGGCTTTGGCCGCATTCGGGCTCCCGATGATGCAAACCAACATCCCGCAGCGCCTTCGTTTCAGTAAAGAATTGCGGCCCGAAGGCGGCGCTATATGCCGTTCGACGCTTTTCCCCGGTGAGCGGTCTTTCGTTGCGGAGTGCTGTCTCGATTCTCTGTGTGCTGAAATCTGCAAAATCGTCGAGGAGGAATAGGCATGGCAGGAAAGAAAAAATTGGAGGAGATTGATCTTGATGAAATCCTCCTGCGAGAAGTGGCGTCGCGCCGCAGTCCTTCGGGCTCCGTGCTGAATAATCCCACGGCGCAAACCGGCAAGACCGACTCTGCGAACAGAACCGAAGAGAATGTACAGCAAGAGGTGAAAGGGGCTGTTACTGAACAAAGACCTCCTCAACCAGCGAAACCTCGCCCTATATCGAGCTATGAGCGGCTTTTCCTCTGCGAACATGTCGTGCAGCAGCGCAGTGCAATATACATCAGTTCAAAGACTAAAGAGAAACTCTCAGATGTAGTACGCCGGTTGGGATGGAGCAGGATTTCAGTCACATCCTTTGCCGAAAATATCCTTGCCCATCATCTTGAATTGTTTCGGGATGAGATTAACAGATTGCATCGTCAGAAGAATACGAAAGACATATTGTAGCATGAAGACAATCCTAATAATACTCTTGGGAAGCCTTTCTACATATCTCTATGTAGACAAGTTCCTGTTTAAAGGAAAACTCGCACAACTTTTCTTTGACGGATGGCGGTCTTTGCTTCGGGAATGGTTCGGTCCTATACTCCGATTTTCCTGCCGCAGTTCGCCCGAACAACCCTTGGCGTCTCCCGAACAGGAGGTAATATCTACGCTGACGGACGATAATCTGGTTGAAAAGAAGCGGTATGTTTCACGCCAGAAAGAGCCAACGGGTGACATCGGCCCGAAAAGAGAACCAAAAACTGCCGGGGATGATACATTTGCAGCCACGACGAAGGTTGAGCAGGAGCCGCGGATCATGGAATGGAGGGCTCCGGCCTTTCAGAGAACGCAGACACCCCGCCCTGCAGAAAAGAAACAGCCGCAGAGGTGGGAAGACAAAGGTTTTGCTGCGGCGCGATTTGTTCCTGTCAATGGCGGTGACGGAGAGGAGGAGATTATCGAGATCATCGATGAAGAACAAATTCGCCGGGAAGTTGCCGAACAGTTGGAACTTGCACAAGCCGATGAACAACGGGACCTGCTGGAACCTACGGATGAAGAGAAGTACGGCATTGATAATTTCGATGCAGGTGCTTACAGTTAAATTGTTAAACCCAAAAACTACGAAGCGATGAAAATGCTCTATTTCGATTCAGGCTGACTGACCTGAACGCACTAACGAAGACTGACGACCGCAGGCCGCCAATCTTCCGAAGTGCGCGGTCTGCGGTTTTTAATAATTTTAAAACGCAGACATAAAAAATGAATAAAAAACTGATTTTGACTTTGATGGCCGTCGTTCTTGCCAGCGCAGCTATGGCTCAGGGCAATGGTATTAAAGGCATCACGGATGCCACCTCAATGGTTACGAGTTATTTTGCGCCTTTAACGAAATTAATTTATGCCGTAGGCGCTGTCGTTGGCTTGATCGGCGGCATCAAAGTCTATCAAAAGTTCTCGTCGGGAGACCCGGACACTTCAAAAACGGCTGCCAGTTGGTTTGGAGCCTGCATTTTCCTTGTAATCGTGGGTGTCGTTCTCGAATCGTTCTTCCTCTAACGATGGCCGAGTACATGATTAATAAAGGCGTTGGCAAACAAGTTGAATTTAAAGGACTCAGAGCGCAGTATGTCTTCATTTTCGCCGGAGGATTGTTAGGCGTATTTGTCCTTTTTGTCGTCTTGTACATGATGGGCGCACCTCCTGTAGTATGTATCACCATTGCATTGGTATTGGGTACTGCGCTGGTCTGGTTCACTTTTCATTTGAACGCCGAATATGGGGCTCACGGGCTGATGAAACTTGCTGCGCGGCATCGGTTTCCCCGGAGGATAAGTTCTCGGAAAACCCTTGTAAGGCTCATCGCCAGAACGAGCGGAATCCGGGACCTTTAGCTGTCGATAAGAGGTTCAAATGCCTGAAAAGGATTAATATCCCAAACACTTATGAAAAGCATTTTGAAAAAAAATACATTGGAAGATAAGTTTCCAATCATGGCTGTCGAACATGGCTGCATCGTCAGTAAAGAGGCTGATGTAACGGTCGCATTTCGGGTTGAACTGCCGGAACTGTTTTCCGTGACCACCAAAGAATACGAAGCGATTCATGCTACCTGACTGAAAGCAATCAAAGTCCTACCCGATTACTCCGTTGTTCATAAACAGGACTGGTTTCTGTCGCAAAAGTATCGGCCGGAGAATCGGGATGGCGATCAAAGTTTCCTCTCCCGCTCTTTTGAACGGCATTTCAATGAACGGCCTTACCTTGAGCATGCCTGTTACCTTTTCCTGACGAAGACAACCAAAGAGCGTATCAGCCAGCAGAGCAATTTCACGACGTTGTGCCGGGGTTTTATCATTCCAAAGGAGATTCGTGATCCCGAAGCTATAAGCCGTTTTCTGGATGCCGTAGGTCAGGCCGAGAGCATTATCCGTGAAAGCGGTCTGATTGGAATCCGGCGTCTTACGACCGAAGAGATTCTTGGGGATGAAAAGACTCCGGGAATCCTGAACCAGTATTTCACGCTCAACTTCGAACATTCGGTAAACGAGGATATAAAGCTCGATCCGGGGCGAATGATGATCGGGGACAAGATCCTCTGTATGCATACGCTCACCGATTTGGATGACCTGCCCCAGCAGGTCGGAACGGACACCCGTTACGAGCGGCTTTCTACCGATCGCAGTGATTGCCGTCTTTCTTTTGCCGCACCCGTTGGGTTGTTGCTCGGATGCGATCACGTTTACAATCAGTTTATCTTTCTGGAGAACCACGAAGAGATTCTCGAACGCTTCGAACGCATGGGACGTAATATGAATTCCTTGTCGCAGTATTCCCGGTCGAATGCCGTGAACAAGGAGTGGATCGATCTGTATCTTTCGGAAGCTCATGTAGGTAATCTTCGTTCCGTTCGCTGCCATTGTAATGTGATGACTTGGGCGGAGAATGAAGACGATCTCAAGCGTATCCGCAATGACGTTGGAGCCCAGCTCGCACTTTTGGGTTGCACGCCCCATCACAATACGGTTGATGTTCCGGCATTGTTCTGGGGCGCTATTCCGGGTAATGAAGCGGATTTTCCCGCTGAGGAATCATTTTATACCTTTTTGGAGCCGGCTTTATGCTTTTTCACCGCAGAGACAAATTACCGCAGCAGTCCGTCACCCTTCGGGATCAAAATGGTCGATCGGCATACTGGAATTCCCATACATCTCGACATCTCGGATTTGCCGATGAAACGAGGTATAATCCAGAACAGAAATAAATGTATCGTCGGGCCTTCGGGGAGTGGCAAGTCGTTTATTACCAATCATTTAGTTCGTCAATACTGGGAGCAGGGAGCGCATATTGTACTTGTTGACACTGGTAATTCGTACAAAGGATTGTGTGAACTTGTGAATCAAAAGACGCATGGGAAGGACGGCATCTATTTTACCTATACCGACGAAAACCCGATCTGCTTCAATCCGTTTTATACGGATGACGGGATTTTCGACATTGAGAAACGAGAGTCTATCAAAACCTTGATTCTGACTCTGTGGAAACGCGAGAATGAACCGCCGACGCGGGCCGAGGAGGTAGCTCTTTCCAATGCCGTTAATCTCTATCTGGCCGAACTGAGAAAGGATTCTGAACTGATTCCTTCGTTTAACACGTTTTATGAATTCGTGGGCAGCGATTACCGGCGGCTTCTGCGGCAGAAAAATGTCCGGGAAAAAGATTTCGATGTCGATGGATTTCTCAATGTGCTTGAACCCTACTACAAGGGTGGCGAGTATGACTATCTTCTCAACTCCGACAAACAGTTGGATTTGCTCTCAAAACGTCTTGTGATCTTTGAGTTAGATAATATTAAGGATCACAAAATCCTATTCCCGATCGTAACGCTCATCATCATGGAAACCTTCATCAATAAGATGCGACGGTTACAGGGCGTGCGAAAGGTTATTCTCATCGAGGAAGCGTGGAAGGCTATCGCCAAGGAAGGTATGGCGGAGTATCTGAAATATCTCTGTGCGCCCGTACAAGCTGCTTAGTAAATATCCCACTGGCAAGGGATTAGGTAAGTGTTCTTTGAAAAACCTATCATCACCCGACTTATCCGAAAGGGAAACCGGACGGGGAGTGTAGCATGTCGGGAACGTCGTAAGTCAGTCAGTTACCAGACTGCCACTGAACGGCAAGATGAAACGATGGATATGAGGATGAAAACCGAATTGTTTGAACGACAGTCCGAGCTGCTCTACTTGAAGGCTATGACGTAAGGTAACTGAAATCGTCATACTGCGGTACTGCTCCGGTGTATAGGTACGGACGCAAGCAAGAACTTGCCGCAGAGCAACCATGATAAATGGTAAAGGACGGAAATCGCATCCGACAATCCATCATGCCAACAGTTACTAAGTAAGTAAACGGGGATTACCTAAACCGGAACGCCGTAAGGCTATGAGGTGCAGACCTCTGAATATCCGGCACGGTAACGGAGCCTCCGTAGTAGTCCGGGCAGGGTAACGCCCTGCACATGGCGAAGGGAGGCAGCTAATTTTCTTTAATACAATTTAATGGATAATGTGAGAGACATTATGAGAAGTCCGGAAAGAGTATTAAACAGTCTGAACGAACACAGTAAGGATTCGAGCTACAAGTTCGAACGCCTTTACCGGATTCTGTTCAACGAAGAGTTGTTCTATGTTGCCTACCAAAAGATCGCATCGAACGGAGGCAGTACGACCAAAGGCTCCGACGGTCGCAGTATCGACGAGATGAGCCTTGCCCGGATCGAAACGCTGATAGCCTCGTTGAAAGACGAAAGTTATCAGCCTCACCCGTCGCGGAGGGTGCATATCCCGAAGAAAAACGGGAAAACGCGCCCTCTGGGAATACCGGCTTTTGAAGACAAGCTGGTGCAGGAGGTAGTCCGCATGATTCTGGAAGCCATTTACGAGGGACATTTTGAGACCACCTCGCACGGTTTCCGACCTAAACGGAGCTGTCACACAGCATTACTTCATATTCAAAAGACGTTCAGCGGGGCGAAATGGTTTATCGAGGGCGACATCAAAGGGTTCTTCGACAACATTGACCATGATGTACTTGTCGGAATCCTGCGGGAGCGCATTTCAGATGACCGTTTTATCCGTCTGATACGGAAATTCCTGAAAGCGGGATACGTCGAGGATTGGACGTTTCACAACACTTACAGCGGAATGCCGCAGGGAGGTATCGTCAGCCCGATTCTGGCGAATATATACCTCGATAAATTAGACAAGTACGTGAAAGAGTATATCCGACATTTCGACATGGGAACCAAACGCAGGCCGGGCAAAGAGAGCAACGATTTGGCCAATGAACGAAAACGGACTGTGCGGAAACTGAAAAAGATAAAAGACGGGACTGAGAAGGCGGCTTTGGTCGCAAGACTCAAAGCCATCGAACAGGAACGTGCAGCATTTCCAAGCGGAGATGAAATGGACGGAAGTTACCGCAGGCTCAAATACATCCGTTACGCCGACGATTTTATTCTGGGTGTAATCGGTAGCAAAGAGGATGCACTGCGGATAAAGGAGGATATTAAATCATTCCTATCCGAAAGCCTCGCCCTCGAACTGTCCGAAGAAAAGACGCTGATAACCCATACGGGTAAATCGGCGAAATTTCTCGGATATGAGATTACGGTAACACGGAACAATCATCAACGACGGGATGTGCAAGGACGTCTGCGACGCACCTACGGCAAGCGTGTCCGGCTGAATGTCAGCATGGCAACGCTGCGGGACAAACTTCTGGAATACGGAGCTATGGAAATCAAGCTCCGCAACGGGAAAGAGATTTGGAAACCCAAATGCCGTTCAGGATTGATATTCAACGACGATCTTGAAATCCTCGACCGATACAATCGGGAAACAGTGGGATTTTGCAACTATTACCTGATCGCCAACAACTGCGTCGTACTGCACAACTTCAGATATATCATGGAGTACAGCATGTATAAAACATTTGCGGGCAAATATAGGAGCACGGTACGAAAAATCAACAAAAAGTACCGTCTCAACAAACTGTTCACCGTAAAGTACGAGCAGAAAGGGGTAATCAAGTCCCGAACCTTTTACAAGACAAGTTTCAAACGCCGGACAACGGCGTTCAACGGAAGCTGCGACATCGAACCGTACTCTATTGCAGACGTGAGCCGAACCAATTTGACGGACAGGCTCAAAGCGGAAAAATGCGAATTGTGTGGGGCAACGGGCAAGCTGATTATGCACCATGTCCGCAACCTCAAAGACCTGAAAGGGAAAGAGAGTTGGAAACGGCTCATGTCAGCCCGAAAACGCAAGACCATTGCGTTGTGTCCGAGTTGCCACAGGCTGCGGCATCTGGGAAAAGTTTAGACTGAAAAAAAATTAGTGGAGAGCCGGATACGCCGAGAGGTGTAAGTCCGGTTCGGGGGCGAGTTCTTGGAAACCTGCCGTAGAAATACGGTAAGGCGCCGGGTGCTTAGCCTACATAAGACTGTCCGCAAGTATTTTGGAGAAGCTATTACCGTAACGCAGGAAGTCGATGATATTATTTCTTCTTCCATTGTAAAAGACTCGATCATCAACAATGCAGATTGCAAGATTCTTCTCGATCAGCGTAAGTACATGACAAAGTTCGACGGCATCCAAAGCCTGCTGGGACTTTCGGACAAGGAGAAGGCCCAGATCCTATCTATCAACCTTTCGAACGATCCCTCGCGGCTGTACAAAGAGGTGTGGATCGGTTTGGGCGGGGTGCAATCCGCAGTCTATGCTACGGAGGTCTCGGCAGAGGAATACTTGACATACACGACCGAAGAGGTTGAGAAAGTCGAGGTTTTCAACCTCGCCAAGAAGATGAACGGAGACATCGAGGGAGCTATTCGTATTTTGGCAGATAAGAGGCGCAATTCAGAATAACAAACGATCATGTTACAGAAAACCGAATTATCCCGAAAGACGAAAATGTGGCTTTGGGCTATCACAGGTCTCTGAACGTTTATAATCTGTGCAGCTTCCCTCGCATGGTGGTCTGCATCCCATTGTCGGAATAAGAATGCCGCGTTATGCGGGGTATGAGATGCTGTTCTTCCGCGTGGAAGGCTCACTATTTCGCGCGAAGATGACCATTATATAGTTGTCTTCGGGGACTCAAAAGATACTTGGTATAGGTTGCATCATTGGCTAAGGCCCTATTATTTTCAAGACGGAAGGCGGATTTATGTCTGGCTCTCGGAATCAGGGAATAATTTACTACTCGTGCCAGGGTGTAGTTATCGCAGAATAAAATCAACACAAATAACCCAATAAAAACTCAATGCTATGGATAAGAAAAATAATAATCCGGAAAAATTCGCAGAACTTCTTGCTGCCTACCGGAAAGGACATGCGGAGCAGGGGCAATTCCTGTCGTATGTGGATCGATTAAGCGCACAGGTGCGTAATAACACGATTTGCGGCAGTTGGATCGCTCAGGACGGGGGCTGCTCGCTGCTGATTCGCAGTATCGAGGACGGTTTCTCCCTCATGCTCTGCGACAATACGCGCTGCTACAAGACGATTATTCGCCAGATGACGGCCCTCGCTCAGGGACGCCGTGTGGTGATTGTTTCCGAGGGACCGGGCGGAGACATTACGATCGGCAAAGACGGGCTGCTTCGATGCGGAGCCTACGGTATTTTCCGTAGTGAAGAAGACATGCTCCGTGAGGAGATGGATAGCGAAATGGAATTTGCAGTACGGTCGGCAACCGAAGACGATGGGACGTTCTAAGGAAATACTCGATTTATTCGAGTCGCTTATAAAGACGATACGGTCGATGCGGGGGCAATATTTACTGCAGACCGCATCGACCCGTGAGCTGCTTTGCGGTGAATGGGAACGTAAAGACTCTACGGTTTCTTTCAGAATCTATATAGAGGACGGGAAGTATTATATCGAATTCCGCTATGGGAACAAGATTAATAACTATAAGAAATGCCTATCCTCTGAGCTGCTGGAAGATAAAGAAGGGAATCTCTATGCCGATTTTATGAATCAGGGCATTGGTTACGATCCCAAACAGGATTTGCTTCTGGTTGAAGACTACGGAGCGTTCAAACGAAAAATGGAAACAGAACATGAAAAATAAAATTAGTGTTATGCTGGTCGCCCTCGTCCTTATTTCGGGGGCGGCCCGGGCCCAGTGGCCTGTAACGGACCTTGCCGGTTTAACGCAAAGTATCATCAATTCGTCGAATGAGATGGTGCAGACATCCTCTACGGCACAGACGATGGTTCAGAATTTTCAGGAGACTCAGAAGATTTATGACCAGAGTAAGAAATACTATGATACGCTGAAAAAAGTAAAAAACCTTGTTCGCAGCGCCCGGAAGGTCCAGCAGTGTATTCTTTTTGTGGGAGAAATTTCGGATATGTATGTCTCGAACTATCAGCTCATGCTTTCCGACAAGAACTTTTCCGTGAGGGAACTTGCTGCTATCGCTTCGGGATATACACGAATTCTTCAGGGAAGTGCCAACACGCTAAAGGATTTGCAGGGTATCATCAATCCCTCGGATTTGTCGATGACGGACAAAGATCGCTTGGATGTGGTTGATAAAACCTATGCCGAATTACTGCGGTTACGGAATTTAACGAGCTACTATACCCGGCAGAATCTTTCTGTGTCCTATATAAGGGCGAGGAAGTCGAATGATATGGAGCGGACATTATCCCTGTACGGCACAGATGAGGATAAGTATTGGTAATAAAAGACGATGATTATGATGATCCCTTTAGTATCTTTTGAAAGCCTGCATGAAATTCTGCGTAAGCTCTTCGATTCGATGCTTCCGTTATGTGAAAGAATGACTGTCATGGCGTCGGCAATAGCATGTATCGGTGCGTTGCTATACATATCTTATCGGGTATGGCAGTCTATTGCGCGTGCTGAGCCCATTGATGTTTTTCCGTTGTTACGACCTTTTGCCATGTGCATTTGCATCATCTTTTTCAATACATTGGTTATCGGCGGTCTCAACGGAATACTATCCCCGATTGTTAAAGCCACGCACTCTCTTCTTCAAGGCCAGACTTTCAGTATGAATCAATATCAGGCGGATAAAGACAAACTCGAAAAAGAAATCATGCTCAAGGACCCGACACAGGCTTATTTGGTCTCGGATGAAGAGTTTGACCGGCAAATTGATGAACTGGGCTGGATGCCACCGGATTTGAATGCAATGTCGCAGTTGCATCAGGATAGATATTGGTTTGGGATACGCGGTCTCATTGTCATGGCTTTTAGATGGCTTTTGGAAACGCTTTTCGAAGCGGCTTCGTTGGTTATCGATACGATCCGGACATTTTACCTTATTGTACTGGCTATTCTGGGCCCTCTGGTCTTTGCTATAGCATCGTTCGATGGCTTTCAGGCTTCATTGGCACAGTGGCTCACAAAGTATATCGGCGTATATTTATGGTTGCCGGTTGCTGATATTTTCGGTGCTATTCTGGCCCGCCTGCAAACACTATCGCTTCAAAAAGATTTGGAGTTGATGAGTACTGATCCCTGGTATTTTATCAATATGGACGGTACTGTTTATCTGGTATTTCTGCTGATCGGTATCTGTGGTTATTTTACCGTTCCTACTGTTGCATCATGGATTGTGCAGGCCGGAGGTTTCAACAGTTATAATAATCTCGTTACTCAAGGGGGTAAATGGCTCGGTGGCTTTGCTATGGGTTCTATTACTGGTGCTGGAAAGTACATCAAGGGGCAAGGTAAAAGGATTGCCGAGGAAGAGCGAAAATTCAAAATGAGACACCCTAATATAAAGTAAGCAAAATGGAATTTAAAGCACTGAAAAATATAGAGAGCAGTTTCCGGCAAATCCGTTTGTATGCAATCATTTTTCTGGGTTGCTGTATGCTCCTGACGGTTTTGGTTGTGTGGAGGTCCTACAGCTTTGCCGAAGCGCAGCGTCAGAAAATCTATGTTCTGGATCAAGGCCGGAGCTTGATGCTGGCGCTCTCACAGGATTTACAACAAAACCGGCCTGTTGAGGCACGGGAACATGTCCGACGTTTTCACCTGTTATTCTTCGATCTCTCGCCGGATAAAAGCGCTATTGAAGGCAATCTTACAAAAGCTCTTTTGCTGGCCGATAAAAGCGCAATGAGTTACTACCGCGATTTAATGGAGAAGGGCTATTTCAATCGGCTGATAGCCGGAAATATCATCCAGAAAGTCGAGGTTGACAGCATCCGCTGTGATTTCACGAATTACCCGTATCAGGTGAAAACTTATGCCCGGCAACGTATTTTACGTGAGAGCAGTGTTACTGAGCGAAGTCTCGTTACGACATGCCAGTTGGTAAACGCGACACGTTCAGATAATAATCCGCAAGGGTTCCTGATCGAGCGATTCAACATCATTGAAAACAAAGACCTCGGAACCTATGACCGCTAAAAGAATACTGCTCATGCCTCGCATCTGGATAAGAAGGAGCAAGGCGAAGGTAAAGGCGTTTTTAGACCGCCGTACACAACGAGAACGGCTGTGGATAATCGTTGGGATGTTGGTGATTTTTGCAGTTCTCGACATTTGGCAGCTTATCGATGGGCTGTCTACGGAGAGGCCGCAGAAGCAGATGGAACATATACAATCAATTAAACCGTAAATAAAATGGCAGATAATAAAACTGATGTAAAAAAGGGTTCGTCCGATAATATTCAGAAGGACCCGCAAAAGGAACAACGGAAAAAGACCGTTCTGGCCGCTTTGATTTTGCTCGTGCCGTTCCTTGGTTGTATGTATTTGATTTTCGGCGGCTGAAGTAAGGCGGAAACTCCGGGTGAGAATTCTTTCAACATGACTGTTCCTGATGGCCGGAGTCCGGGGATTGAAGCCAGCAAACAAAAGGCATTGGAACGTGTCAACTCGGAACAGCAACAGCAGGATCGTGTGTCGGCCTTCGATTCGAACTCTTTTTCGCTGCTCGACGGAGCATCCGGCACACCGCAAAAATCCAATCCGCAGAATGCGATTACTCAGTCTCAGGAAGCGAATCGGGAAGTCTCACAACTATTGAACGATTTCTACAGTACGCCGAAAACAGACCCGCAGGTCGAAGAACTGAAACGGCAGGTTGAGGAGTTGGAATCGCGCCTTGAGACGAAGCCCCAGACTCCTCCTGATCCGATGGAAATTGCAGAAAAGCAATATGCGCTTGCGGCAAAATACTTTAATAACGGGGAACAACGCGCAGAGCCGGCACGAAACAGTGCTTCCAAAACAGTTACAGTTCATCCGGTCCGCAGTTTAGGTGAAGGGGTTGTTACGACACTGGCGACTGTAGAACCCGATTCTTTGTTGTCGGAACTGGGCCGGGAACGTAATCTCGGATTCAATACTGCCGTAGGAAGCAATACCCAAGCGAATCATCGCGGTATTCGGGTGTGTGTGGATGAAGACCAGACAATCAGCAGCGGAGATCGAATTCGACTGCGATTGACGGAGCCTATACGAGTGAACGATTGTCAGATCGATGCCGGAAGCCTTCTATTCGGTACGGCGGCTATCGAAGGACAGCGATTACAGATTGTCGTGTCGAGCATCGAACAGGCTGGTAATATCATCCCCGTGGAACTTAGCGCTTTTGATTTGGACGGCGGAAAAGGGTTATATGTTCCCGATTCGAAAGAGCGAACTGCGGCAAAGGAAGCTGCGGCGTCAATCGGTTCGGGCTTAGGAACGAGTATTTCATTCACTCAGAATGCCGGTCAGCAAGTGGCAATGGATCTTGTTCGAGGAGCCATGACAGGAGGAACGCAATATATTGCTTCAAAGCTGCGGCAGGTAAAAGTTACCGTGAAAGCGGGTTATCAGATCATTCTCATTTCTAAAGAATAATTTTCCATGAAAACGTTATTAATTACCTTCCTCTTCCTTTGCAGCTTTTGGGCGGCCGGAGCGCAGGAATCATCCCGGGTGATACCGCCGGAGCAGGTGATTGAACCCTATCAGGTAGAGGTGACATTTGCCAAAACCGTACATATTCTTTTCCCCGCAGCCGTAAAATACGTTGATCTGGGATCAACGGACCTTGTTGCCGGTAAAGCGGATGGAGCAGAAAATGTCCTGCGGGTAAAATCTGCGGTGCGGGGATTTCCCGGCGAAACGAATTTCAGCGTCATCACCTCGGACGGAGTATTTTACGCCTTCAACGCCATTTATGCCGATGTACCGGGGCGCCTTTCCATTCAGATGGAAGACTGGCTGCATAAAGACCCCTATGGTGATTTCGCATCCACGCAGACGTATGTCAGGCTTCAGGAACTCGGCGATGAAAACCCGCTTACCGTAAACCGAATCATGTACACGATCCATAAAAAGGATGCACGATTGATTAAGAACATCGGCAGCAAACGATTCGGCATGCAACTGTTGTTGAGGGGAATTTACATTCACAACGACCTATTTTACATTCATGTCTCCCTGAGCAACAGTTCAAACGTAAATTTCGACATCGATCATATCCGGTTCCGTATTGCCGACAGAAAAGTCGCTAAACGCACGGCACTGCAGGAAACATTCGTCGAGCCGGTCCGGGCATATAATGCGATCGCAGCCGTGAAAGCCGGAGAGACCCTGCGTAATGTTTATGTTTTTCAGAAGTTCACCATCCCGGATGATAAAGTGCTTATCATGGATGTATTCGAAAAGAACGGCGGCCGTCACCAGTCGTTTATGATTCAGAATACGGATTTGGTGGATGCTCATACAGTCGAGGAACTTAAAATCAGGTAGCTATGCGGGCAATCATTATGTTATGCTTGGGGCTTTGGGCCGCATTGCTGCTCAATCCCGGTGAAGTGTATGCCCAACGCGGATTACCCGGACAGGTTGCTCTCGGTGTCAACGGGGGCATTGCCGATGGTTTCTCTTTTCGGGATTCTCATGGAGCATACCGGTTCTGGGGCGAGTTGGAACTGACGCGCTATAACCGGAATCACAGTTATTGGAATTTCGCGGTCTCCTGTCTTCGTAAGGATTACCGATACGAAGGCGTGCTGGGCGATCAGCTCGTGCCGATGGCACAATTTACCGCGGAGGCCGGTTATAATCACCCCTTGATTTCGGATCGCGGCCGCAACATATCCCTTTTTGCAGGATTGGCGGGTGTCGCGGGGTACGAAACAACCAACTGGGGTGATAAACATCTCAGGGACGGAGCGACGTTGCGCAGCGATGATAGTATTATATACGGCGGGCGGCTTTCGGCATCTCTTGAAGGCTATCTTTCAAACCGGGTTATTGTGCTGTTGAACCTTCGAGAATATTGTACATTCGGCTCTTCTACCGGGACATTCCATACTACCTGGGGAATCGGATTTCGGTTTATCATCAATTAAAAGATCGAGGAATGAAAAGATTAGTATGTATTTGCCTCATAGCTTTAGCATCGCTCATTTTTGCGAGTGCATGTGACGATCATATCGAGGTACAGCAGAATTACGACTTCGCATTGGGCACATGGCATCTGCCGGAGGATATAAAACCGGACGAACTCGTAGAAATACGTTTCACGCTTCGTCGGCAGGGAGATTTCAAAGGCGCTAAATACCATTTCGGGTACATTCAGATGCAAGGGGCCGGACAAGTGCTGGATGCTGCCGCAAACCGCCTTGTAAACAGAGAGAGCGTTGAATTGCCTGCGATCGTCGGTTTCAACGACAGTGATCCGTATAATTTGAGCTTCACGCTCTTTTATCAGAGTCTCAGTGACGAGAAATCCGAGGTTGTATTTTTCGTGATCGACAACTTCGGACTAAAAAGGGATTTGACGGTGAGCTTTGATACCGTTAGTCGAGAATAGCAAAAGGGGCGGAAATTTTCCGCCCCTTTTGCTTCATTAAGGTTCTATGTGTGTTGCATTCTCAAAGTCGCTATCCGTAAAAATATATTGATAGGTTCTATTCCGTTTTTTATCATTGTTTTTCAAGATTTCATACGTTTCTGATCTGAATAATTTATCTTCTCCAGTGGATGAGTGTCGGGTGTTTGTAAATTGTTTCTCTCCGTTCGAAATGACAATATAATCCGCACCTGTCGGGCTTGTCCACATAAATGGATACGGGAATCCGCCTTCAGTGTCAAAACGCAGTGTATGGGCTTTTCCGGCAGGGATTACGAATGTATAATTTGCATCTTCGAGAAGATCACCATTAG
The DNA here is from genome assembly GCF_000265365.1 of Alistipes finegoldii DSM 17242. Taxonomy (NCBI): domain Bacteria; kingdom Pseudomonadati; phylum Bacteroidota; class Bacteroidia; order Bacteroidales; family Rikenellaceae; genus Alistipes; species Alistipes finegoldii. The sequence goes on along the minus strand of NC_018011.1, from coordinate 2,417,118 downwards.
CGTAATTGTATGATTTCATTGTAATATCCCGAGAACTGTCGTTCTTGTAAATATAATTCGAAGTATACGAATAATCCGAGTCAGAGCAACCGATAAATAATGCAGCGGTGAATGCGGTTATGGATATAATCAATATTTTTCTCATAATCATAATAATTTGATAATTAACAAGTCCAGTTAAGGAATGTATGGATAAACGTATCCCATAACGCCGAAATTCTTTCGTTCCGTCCAATTTCGATCTCCTTTTTTTCTTGTTCCGAGCCAGTTCCAATACCATGATGAAACTTTTCGCCATGCGCCAAGATTTTCCTGAGTTAAATAACTGATGGTGTAGACCATTTTCTTATCCTTATATTGACTGTCTTCAATCAAATAAAGAGGAACCGTACCGGGGCGCTGTGATGAAAATACCCATGCCTTTATTCCATATTGTGAAAATTCGGGATAGGTTCGCTGGTCGTATGCATATTTACCATGATGAAACCCGTTTTCATATATTGGCTTCAGAAGAGAATAGTTGGGATGGCTTGACGAAGGCCGTGATCCATAGGCCATAAAATGCTGCTTTGACGTTTTGGGTTCTAATGTCCGTGATCCATTATAATACACCGAAGGATTAGGCGTATAATTGGAAACATTATCTATCCAAAAGTCATAAGGCCAATCTGTATTCTTGTAAGCACAAAATGAATTGATAGGCATGTCTGTCGGTATTTTTATTGACTTTGTTGCCAGTTCACTATTCTGAATTTTTGCTTTTATCGTTGCGCTGCCGGATGACTTAAATACAACAGTGACACTATTTGATGTTTGGGATACGATCCAATAATATTTGGAAGGTAGTCCTTCAAATTCCCATTTGTCAACTGTTCCGGTGTAATTACTTAACCTGTATACTGTCCACTCTCCCGTGTGGGGATTTGGCGATCCGTAAATTGTACCCCGTGAAGTTACATTAATTTTTTTGATTACATCATAGTCTGTTCCGTCAATTAATTTTAGATGTGCTGTTAGGGTCCGTTCACCGAGAGTATTGAATCGCAGTTTTATCGACCGATTCTCTTTTTTGATGATTGTGTATCCTTCGCCGGAAACTGTCCAGCCGGAATTTGATATGGCGGATGGCAGCTTATCACTTTGGGGCAATGAATAAGTTACCTCAGTATCCGTATAAATCTGCGATGTGCCGATGATAAGGTTTTTGAAATCTGCCGCCCAGAACATGTAGGGATTATCAAAAATCATATCCACAATAATATCGTCAACGAGATGAAGTGCTTTAACATCTCGACGCCATCCGCGCCAAAGTCTGTTTCCCACTACTGTTCCTTCGATCTGTTTTAGGGTAAGTCCCTGATTCATCAGTCCTTCAACGACTCCGGTATAATTTTCAAAATAGTCAGGTCTTATTTTGTTCACTTGATTTGGGTATAGCCAATTCATAAATGCAAATTGGATTCCCCGAGCCCAACTTTCCTTGAGTATTCCATCCGCCAGCACAAAATCTTCAATTCGATTAGAGCCAGGCAATTCAACGACAGCCCGATGGTGTGAAGCGTGTCCGAGTTCATGGAGCGCAGTTGATGTAATTTCCCATCGGGATCTTGTATTGCCTTTAACCTTTCTGAATATCCGAATATCAGGCCATATTCCGACGGTAATTCCTGCATGGTCGCCATTTTTTCCGACATCTTTCTTATAAAAGGCGCATAGTTTTATTCGACCACGTTTAGGTCTTGTAATCCCAAACGGATTGTCGTGGAAAATAGCCCGGCAAGCACGATGTATTGCGGCGAACATTGCATCTTCGGTGTCTCCGGAGATTACCAACTCCCAACGTCCGGTCATTCGGGGACCTTTTGTTTTTGCCTGCCATGTGAGACCATCCCGAATATCCCAATATTTTTGATCCTCCCAGAATATCTTATATCGTGCAGGTTGTTTGAAGCTACCTAACGAGGTTGCCTCACCATTAGCGTTTGTAAAGCATTCCTCAAAATGAAGAAGATGATGACATCGAACCCGAACCCCAACAAGAGGAATAGTTTGACCATTGAAGTCATCAACGTACCGAACACTTGCATAGGGACGCCATTTGTAGCTTGAGCGTGTTTGAGCAGTTTGGTCGGGCAATCTCATGGATTTTATCATCACCCGATCCCACACGTCCTCAGTCAGTTTATTTGACACGCCAGCATTAATATCATTGTCATCAAAAGTTTCGACAACTACTTCATCGAGTATTTCATGGATAATGCCATCCGGAAATATATAGTCAGTCGGCACTTTAGTATAATGCCAAGGATAGCCATAAGTATTTGTAGTATCGTTTTCAAAGAATTCAACTTCTTCATCTGTCAGTTCCCGGTCAAGGGGATAGGTGAAAAGCATAAGATTCGAGGAGTCCAGTAATCTGGTATATTCCGTTGAATCTTTAGGCAAGAAACGGACGTAATAATGTGTCGGTTTTAATTTTATTGTCGGTTGTCCCATCTCTACAGATACTTTATCCATTGCCATTTGAACATTAGTCAGAGAATAGGGGTTGTCTTGGGCTGCGAGTGCCGATCTGGTCTTGCTCTCTCTTATTGGAGTGTCAGAAGGTGGTTCCTCAAATTTGGAGCAGCCGATCAGCAGGACCGCAATAGCTAAAACAAGTAGATTTTTCTTCATAGGATTGAGGTTTAGGTTGAAATAAAGATATTAATTATGAAGTGTAAGCCCACAAATAAGCCGTAATTGGAGGGCTATGAGAACTATTTCCCGAACGTTCGGGTGTAGGAAACCGACGGCATGATCGGCACTAAAACAGTCGCCTTATAGGTCCCTTGGTATGGATAGATGCAGACCGGGTTCTTGTGCCATGTCCAGTTGATGATCGAGAACTGCCAGTTACGGACGCCGTTGCGTTTCCGGCGCTCCATGTTGTAGCTTATGTCCGAACGGAAGTAATTGCGCATGCGCATCGAAGGATAGGCCGTAATGCCGACGATCGGATTGCCGTTAGTATCGGGATAGCTCTCGTTCGTCAGGCGGTACGGAAGGCCGGACCGCCAGGACATATTGAAAGTGAACGTATGTCTCCTTCCGGGCCTTTTCAGGACATCGTAGCTGAGGAACGTGTTGAAATCATGTGGTACGTCGTACTCGAAGGGATAGCTAACGCCCTCCGAACTGCGTCGGGAATTCGTATAAGTGTACGATACCGTCAGGCTCAGCCGCTCCGTCTGCCGCTGCAACATGATCTCAAGTCCCCATGCCCGGCCTGTTCCGTAGACGAAGCCGCCGCGCCCCAGCAGGAAATCGTCGCTGTCGTAGATCAGCGGCAGGTTGCGCATGCGCTTGTAATAGCCCTCCAGCGAGAGGGTCAGATTCTCCCGCAGCCGGGCCCGGCCGCCGAGCGCCACCTGCCATGCATGTTGTAATTTCCCGTCCCTAAAAGGCGTCCAGAAGTCGATCGGCATGGAATAGTAGTAGCGATTGTATTGCACCAATGCCTGCGAATTGATCGTGCCCGAAAGCCATATGGCATTGTCGTTGCCGAAATCATACGCGAGTTGCGCCCGCGGTTCTACGGCGAATCTGGTTTGCTCCGAGTTGTCATACATAGCGCCCCGGATTCCGACATCTGCCCGCCAGCCGCCCCATTGAAACCGGTTGTTCAGGAAAAGCGCCCCCGAAACAAGCTGCTCGGAAGAATAGCCGCGCTCTTTGTGCTGTCCGTTGACATAACCTTTCGAGTGCATCGGCATAAAGCGTTGGTGTGATATATTCGCTCCGTAATCGAGCGACCATGCTCGTGTGAGACGCTGATCGAATGTCAGACGCGCCCCGAACTCATGCGTTTTATATGTCGTTTTGCCCCAGTTTTTAAAATCATCGTCCTCGTATTCTGACTCCTGCCGGTTCTGCAGGTAGGTATAATAAGCGACTATCGAGGACCGCAGGTTGTCGCTCCATCGGGATTCCAGACGAAGCGACGCCGTGGTATTGCCCCAGCCGTATTCGTTCCGGGCATAATCCTCCTTGTTGGTCATGTGATCGTCCCCGGAATAGACTCCCAGACTCAGGGTATGGCCGGGGTGAATATCGTAAGAGAGTTTCCCGGTCAGGTCGTAGAACCCGAAACGGACGGCATTGCCGACCAGCGCCAAGACTGCTTCAGGAAAGAAATAACGGGCAGAAACGAGGTATGAACCTTTGTTTCGAACGATGGGGCCATCGACGGTTCCGGCCAGCGAAAGCGTTCCCACGGTAAGCGACTGTCGGTGGTCCTGCCGGTCCCCGTCGCGTGTGCGGATCTGCGTCAGGGCCGAAAGACGCGATCCGTAGGCAGGCGATATGTAGCCTTTCGACACCTCGGCGGATTGGACGGTCTCGCCGCTGAAAATCGAGAGAATGCCGTAGGCGTGCGCCTGGTTGTAGATTGGCACGTCGTCGTAAAGAATTAGGGTCTGGTCGTTACTGCCGCCGCGCACCAGCAGACCCGACATGCCGTCCTTTCCGGCCGAGACTCCCGGAAGGAGCTGCAGGAATTTGAAAATATCCTTCTCGCCGGCGAACAGCGGAGCATACTTGAGCTGCTCGATGTTGACTGCGATGTTGCCCGTCTGTTTGTAGATCATCAAAGGTTTCCGGGCTGTAACAACGACCGAATCGATCGCTTCGCTGCGGGATACGCTGTCGGCGGGCGTCTGAGCAAGGGCCGTCCCCACAAGCAAGAGTGACAGGCAGCAAAAAATCCACCGTTTCATATCTCAAGGGTTTTGTAGTAGTTGTACCCGGCGAAGATGCCCAGGCCGTTGCTGATATTCGTGTAAACCGTAATTTGCTCGACGAACGGATTTTCCTCACCGCCCCATTCGGTATTGAGTTCCTGTTTGTAGCGCGATTTCATATAACGGTCGTAGGTGTCCGATGCGGTGATTACTTGGAAAATATGTTTTTCGTCTTCAGCTCCGAAGACGGAGAAGCGCAGCGGAACAACCGCCTCGCAGTTTTCATAGGGGATGCGTAAAAACTGCTCGAAATTCACGGTGCTTCCTTTGTCGTTGGCTTCGGAAGCGTCGTTGGAACCATTGATCTGGTCGACAAATGCAGAGGTCGTATAGTATTCAAAGACATCCTTCCAGCCGTTGTATCTGCGCTTGCCCCGAATCCATACCGACTTGGTGTCGTCCGGGACCGTCAACTCCGTCATATCGAAATGCCGGTACCAGCCTTTTTGACGGGCGAAGACAAGAGAACCGGCCGGAGCCTGCGGAATATCTGTTTCTGCGGACAATTCCCCGTAATTCGGAACGGTGACGACTAACCGGTAATGCCGGCCGGCAGTAGGTACAAAGTCGGTCGCAGTTATTCCTTCCCTGTCAGCCGGGCAGTTGATGACCTCTGCGTTGTTCTCATACAGCCGGATTTCGGCGTCCGCGACAGCTTTGAATTTCGTGCCGTCGGTATATGTGCCGCTCCAATTCAGTCGGACGGCAAACTCTTCCTGCGGGGTGATCAGCGCGTTGACGACAACGCGCCTTTTGAGGTCTTTACCCTCAAAATCATAATCCACTTCACAAGAGGAAAGTATGACGGTGATTAACACCGTCATACTCAAGGTTCGAATGATATTCATGCAAAATCTGTTTGGGTTTGTCAGGATGGCAACTGATGAATAATTCATGTTGTGTATAGCAGTCGGAAAAAACTCTTCATAGAAAACGAACGATTTTACATGAACTCAGCAAATATTGCGAATTCAGTAGATTACCGTGCAGACGTGAAATACAGATCGAGACGGCCTTCACCGGCTTGAAGTGTTCCGGCAGTATAAACCATCATGGAAAAGGATGCCGTTTTGCCGGCAGCGATACGGCCGACATTTTTCAGTCTGTGCGGATTCAAGGTGCCGGTCCAGAAATCTTTTGATCCGTTGATAAGTTCATAGCCGATGCTTTCAAAAAGCTCCCATGTGTTCGGATAGCTTGAACGACCGTTTCTCAAATGGTAATTTTGTTTGGTTTTATTCCATCCGAACGTCCCTTTCCGGTGTGCCGTGAATTCCACTTTTACAAAATCGTCCTTGGGCTCGAAACGTCCCTCTGCCCAGAATTTGTGTTTACCCACGGTGGACTTGAGATAATTCCGGCTCTGTTCGACAGTTCTGGTTAAGGTCTCGTGCGTAAGTTGGTATTCATGCGTATCCTTGACATCGCTGATCGTGTTGAAGTTTATTACCTGCCCGCCGATCACGACATCGCCGTTGATGTTGCAGACATAGGCGTAATCCGGATTTTCGTTGCGAATATAGGGATTGAAACTCTCCTCATCATCGGGATTTTCATTGAAAAGGAAATATGGCGCATAGCTGGCCTTGATTGCTTCGGCTTCAGCCAAAGTTTTTGCGTCCTCGATCTCCGCTGCGACACGATAGACGGCATCGCTCTGGGATTCGAAATTGTGCGCAGCATACCATGCACTCAGGGCCACTTCATCCATAGCTCCCAGTTCGTTGATTTGCTGCCCCATTTCTTCGATCGAAGAGAACGATAGCATTTGCGTCGAAACGCGCGTTTCTTTCGCCTGATCCGGCGCGGGCACAGTCTCGGCGGGCATCTCTTTTTCACAGGCACAGGCCAAAGATACGACCGAGGCCAGCATGATAAGTTTTGTAAATTTCATAATCATTATGAGTTAGTTGATTTTTGCCTACTCGTAAAGTTTTTCGGCAGTTACTTGATACATTTGTGGGTCTGAAAAATGGAGCGTTATTTTCGTCCACCGCCGAAAACAAAACCTACGGTAAGATCGAAATGCCGGTTTGCCTTTTCCTGTAACTTATAGTCGAAGGTAAAGCGCAAACGGTGGAACAGTTCAACACCGACACGCGGCATGAAACAGAATGATCCTTTTTTGTCTCCCGTGGAAAAACCGGCCCAGTTGGGATTTGAATTGTCAAAGCGGATAGGTCCGGAGGTGTCCAAAGCGGTATAGCCAAGGCCGAAGCCTGCAAAGAATGATACTTTGTTACACCTTCTGAAATTGTAGTCCGTTACAGCCAGTACGTTCCATGTTTGGAATTCCAGATTCCCGGCATTGTCTGCATCTCGATGAAAAATCGATCCTGCAATCTGTAGTCCGACATCTATTGGAAGCCGCTGTAGGTTATAGCGTCCTTCGGCAAAAAATGTAGCACCGATCCTATTGCTGTTGAAATTCAGTTTATCGGCTCCGAAATTGATTCCCACGCCGATTTCGCCTTCGAACCGTCTTACTTCACAATCGGATCTTTTTGCTGACGGGGTGCTTTGGGCATTACTTTGGAAGGCGCATAGCAATGCCAATGCAAGAATTAGTTTTTTCATATTGACGAATTTATAACTGACTACTCCGTTGCGATTACACAAGCCCGCCATTCATTGCGATATTTTACAGCCCCATATATCTGGCCTCGGACGATGTGAACTTTTTTAGCAGCTTTAACATCCAAACTACCAAATTTGAATCCGCCTCCGGGCGAGTTGTATGCAAAACCGACTGAGAAATCTCCGGAAAACCATTCGGCATCCCACTTTACCACTTCACGTCCGGTATTCCAATCCTTTTCTTCTCCCTGTGGATAAATGACCCTTATGGTTTTGGAATCTACTTCGGTAAAGATTCCGCGCGGGTATTTTTTCGTATTCTTATTTTCCGGGGCATCGAACCACTTTTTCATATTCTTGGCGATCGCATTTACTCCTTTTGCGAATACCGAGTTAATAGTTCCAGTTGTTACATCGTAGTTAGCAATAGGTACATTGAAAAGAATGATTTTAGAATTGGCGAACGGGAATTTCTTGGTCATGGCCGTAGGAATTCTGCTGTACTCCGGTGTCACTCCACCCGGCATTTGGGGAGGCTGGAATGTCGGAGTTTTCATGTCATATTCACATTCGATAGCAGACCAGCCATAACGGAATTCCTGAGCTTTCTTTCTCCACCAAATCCGGAATCGTCTTGCCTGCATGCGGACGGTCATACCTACAGCTCGATGGATAATGTAGTTCTGCTCATACATGCGCAGTTTCATCCGATGACGCTTATCGTAATTGTTGGTTATGGTCACATTCGTCCCAAAGACACTGGAGACACCTTTAGCCAGCCAACTGCCGTTACCACCGCCTTTTTTATATGTTGCCCTTCTGATTTTGTTGGCTGGGATTTGTACACCCCCGACAAGAAAAATTCTCGTATCCGGACTCTCGTTCAAGCGGTATTCCGAATCGGAGCCACCCGATGACCCACCCGACGAACCTCCCGATGAGCCTCCCGATGAACCGCCCGATGAACCGCCAACCTCTATAAGTTTACCGTCGTCCCGAATAAAATGGAGATTTGTATCATCGATTTTATGACTTGCTATATAGTCGATTTTCACTAATTCTGCGTTCATGTCGGCGCCTTGAAGTTTGGCCGTTTGCCCTTCTTCCATTGCATTTACATCGACCTTCTTTAGCGCAAGGTCTATGTCCTGAACTTTAAATTTTTCTTTATCGGCAACATCGTACATTACCATGCCTTCATCCACGAAACGGCAAATTTTATTACCAACTTGTACTTCACGCTCACCGTTGAGAATGGCTGTCATATAGGGGTCTACGATGAGGCTGTCTTCGGGTTCATATTCAAGGGAGTCGGCAATGATTTCCGCAAGTTCCGCATCGGTAAACTCCCGAAGCCCCTGATCGATCAGATGCTCTCGCAGGGAAACGAAACCGTCTACAGGCCCGGCAACTGCCGCGCGGGTCATGGGATTATGTCGAATGTCAAGATTTTTCGTCTCTTTCATTGCTGATATGGCGAAATTCAGATCTTCTGTCGAGCTGAAACAAAGTACGCCGGGGGGCGTGCCTGCCACCGCCTTTTCAGGTTCGGACACTGCTGTGTCGTTCAGCGTTTCATCCTGAGAACAGGAGTACAGGGCAACCGACAAGACGATTAAAGTGAATACTTTTTTCAAAATGGATGTAATTTATAAGTTGATAAAGAATGATCAAATTACATATTTACCGAAGGTTACAGATCGAATACTCCGGAGTAGATTTCTCCGTGATCTCCTTCAAGTAGTATCTGGTATTCGCCTTCTTCATCCGGCAACATGACCTTACAGTTTCCAGGAGTGGTTGAACACATGTCATAGATGACGGTTCCCGTAGTAGTATTTGCGATGGTAATAGTAACTCCTCCGAGATTTTCAGAAAATACGAAGTTCAGAGATTCCGACTGTGCGTCATAAATGCAGGTAATGGGAGTCGGAACGATCATCCGGGGGCGCGTAGGGCGTGGCCGGCCAGAGGTAATCATAATTTCGAAGGTGTGCTGATGATTTTTGTCTTTTTTCCCGGTCATACAGGAGTATTCCGATTCACATAGAGAACTGGCAAAAGGAATCGCCGGAACCAGCATCAGAACAGCGAGGATTAGAGTAAAGGTTTTCATAATTAAGGGATTTAAATAAGTGAGTTAATTATTAGCAAAATTAGAGATACCTTCCGTTCAAAACGAAAAAATGCCTTGTAAAACCATTACAAGACACAAGTATAACACACTGTATTACAGATTGTTGCGGCCGATATTTGCGGCTAATTATTACGCATTCATAACACACTGATTATTAGGTGGATGCAAAATAAGCATCTACACAAATGCAAATAATGATCTGGTTGTTAGTGATTTACTATATCAAACTGATGAAAAAATCCTTTGACGGAGCGTCGGATTCGGCGATTTTTGTCTTCAGACGGGATTTTTTTACTGCCACATAGTTGATACTGTCTCCGGTGAACACACTGATTACACGCAGCGAAAAACCGGCGTACACATAGCAAAGCAGATCGCGTTCCCAATCTTTCAAAGTCGGTAATTCCTCTCGGACCTTTTGCATCACGTTATCGTAGCAGAGGTTTACGATTCGTTCGATTTCCTGTTTTCCTTTCTCATCAGAGGCATAGGAATCAAGCAAATTCTTTACCTTATTGTAAATGGCTTTTTGCTCGTCCATGCCCTGACGCTCGTAATAAGTAGAGGCGAGTTGGTCGATTACAGAGTACCGATCTTTGATTATACGCCGTAATTCAGTCGTATCCGATTGTTGCTGCGAATCGAGTTTAACCATCAAAATTTTCTTGGCATTATTTATATCTTCGATGGCCGACATATATTTTGCAACGGTTAGCTGCCGTTTGCGAAAGTTCACAAAAGCGATGAATCCTACAAAGAGTATTATAGTGATGAACAGAGCCGATGCAAGCCAGATACGCTGCCGCATGATAAGTAGCATACGATGGGCAACTCGTTGCCGTTTGTCGAGATAATCCCGATGCAAACTTGCATAAGACTCCTGCAGGGCTATTCTGAATAGCGAATCTTGGGCAGAAAGACAATATTGAAATTCAGTTGCGGCTTTCGTCAATTCGCGGGTTCTGATATGAATTCGTGCTGCTGCGCTTTTCAATCGTGCAATAGCAATAGGATCGTCATCATGCCGAATTTCGGCCATGTTCAGGTAATATTGCGCACTGTCCAGTCGATTGGCAATAAGATAAGCATTAGCCATAGAGATATATTCTTGGTCATCCCAATCTTCATGCAGTTGTTGCTTAATCTGCCATAACGCCGCAATCGCATTTTCGGGTTCACGTTGCCCAACGCATGCCATTGCGATATTGCTGAGACAGGAACGCTGCATAACTGAATCCTGTTCTTCAATAGCTATGTAGAGTGATTTTTTATAGTTTTCGAAAGCATTGTCATAGTCTTCCAAGTTGAAGTATGCTTCGCCAATATCGAAAAGTGCATACCCGCAATGATTTTTCAGACCAGCACTGAGATAGCTGTCGTATGCCTGTTGTGCGAATTTCAATTTATTGGGGTAATCATAGCGTGTGGTATATATCTCGCTGATTTGATGATATAACATACCCAGCAAGTAAGGATCGTTCAACTCCTGAGCTTTATCTTCTATTCGCAGGAGAAGTAACAGTGCCCGTGTATAATCTCCGTTATTGCATAAAATTCTGCTATGATAGTAACCTGTAAGAACTTGGGCTCGTATATTGCCTTGTGAACGGTAGTATTTACCGGCGATACGAATGAGTGAATCATTTGTCTGATCGATGTAATTCTTGTCGAGGGCCTGGGAATACAGGAGTGCATAGCGGGCACGGGTACTACGGCGTGAAATATCGTCTGTATCGATATTTTCAATGATTCGAAGGGCACTGTCCGGCAATGATTGCATCACCTGCTCGGCTCGGGACAACTGCGATTCGACGGTTTTATTTCCCGAACATCCAGTACTTATCCCAATGATCAGGATAATGATTGTCAGTATTCTGTTTGTTCCGTTTATCATAGAAGAATGCAAGGTGACGACCAAAGATAATAAAAATGGACCTCAAAGCATAATAAAAGTGCTGGAAAGTATGTGTGCCTTGTAGTATCTTTTAGATTCACACAACATAGGCACGAAATTTTCCGTTATTTTTGCACATAAACTCCGCAGGAGAGTACTACGGAAAGGACGCAACTTCCAATCATGTACATTGTCGGTATACGGCCGGCTTAAATAATTGATGAAATGACAACACAATGCCCGATAGCATTGCGTGCTGCCATTGTATTCCCTGCGCCATAACTGTATCTAATGAATATTCATTTCGATATATACGGACTTGTTACGGTAAAGGCCAAATCGCTGCCCTACGTCAGCGAGGGAATTCCGGCGGGATTCCCCTCGCCGGCCACGGACTATATCGGCGACCGCATCGACCTGAACGAAGTCCTAATACTCAATCCGGGTGCGACCTACTATGCCCGCATTCGGGACTACTATATGGTCGAAGAAGAACTCGAACAGGGCGACGGCATCCTCTTCGACACGAGCCTTGCCCCGCATACCGGGGACCTCGCACTCTGCGAGGTCTGCGGCGAGCGCGTGCTGAAATACATCCGCAAAAAGGGGCGCGAGCTATGGCTTCTCGGCGGCGGAACGGACGACACGCTTCCTGTCGACGGCGAAACCGAAGCGCGGGTGCTGGGCGTCGTTACGGTCGTCATCAAAGTCCGGAGGTTCAAGCGACGGCGCACACGCCTTATCGACCGCCTGCCGCAGAAGGAACAACCCGCGCTGTTCGAGCGGCGGGCGATCCGAGCTTCGTTTTTTCCGGAGAGCGATGTTTCCGCCGAGGGGCTTATCGACCTGAACGAAGAGCTGATTCCCAACCCGGTCAGCACCTTCTTCGGAAAGGTAAAGGGCCTCTCCCTGATTGACGACGACATCGAGGACAGCGATTCGGTGATTGTAGACCGGATGCTCGAACCCCAGTGGGGAGACCTTGCCGTATGCGTCACTACCGAGGGTTTCACCATGAAATACGTTGAATTGCGCGACAACGGGGAGATCTGGCTGATGCCCGGCAACAAGGATTACGCTCCAATTCAAATTACCGAAGACAATGAACGCCTGCTCTGGGGTATCGTAACCCATTCCATCCGGCAATTAAGGGTAAAGAAGGGAGGTAAGAAATGAGTCAGAAACTATTGCCCCTGAATCCCCGTCAGATGGTCGGCCTTGCCGATGGAAATTCTTTCTACTGCTCCTGCGAGGAATCCGTTCAGCCGTGGCTTTACGGAAAGCCTATCATCGTAGCCTCGAACAATGACGGCTGTGCGATAGCCATGAACCGGCTGGCGAAGAAATACGTCAAGATGGGTGACGCGATGTTTCAGATAACGGACACCATCCGGGAACACGGCATCGTCACGTTCTCTTCTAACTACGAGCTTTATGGGGATTTGAGTAACCGTATGCACAGTATATTTTCATCTTACACCCCGAATTATGAGCGGTATAGCATCGACGAAGGGTTCCTCGATTTCACGGGGATGGAAGGATTCGATTTCGAGAAGCTGGGGCGCGACATCATTCGCTCCACCCGGCGCGGAATCGGCATCCCGATCTGTCTGGGTATCGCCCCGACGAAGGTATTGGCCAAAGCCGCAAACAAGCTCGCCAAGACGGACGATGCCCGGCGGGGGCTCTACATTATCGACACGGAAGAAAAGCGCGTGGAAGCGCTGAAAAAGCTGCCTATAGGCGATGTGTGGGGCATCGGACGGCGGCATGAAAAGCGGCTGACGGCGATGGGCATCCGCACGGCCTACGATTTCTCCGTTCTGCCGCGCGAATGGGTGCGCAAGAACATGACCGTTGTGTGCGATCGCCTCTGGCGCGAGATGAACGGGACGCCCTGCATCAGTCTGGAACTGGCGCCGCCCGACAAGCAGGAGATATGCACGTCGCGGGCATTCGGGAAAATGACTTCCGATTTCAACGAGGTAAAGGCCGCCGTGGTCCGTTACCTCAGCTCCTCGGCCCGCAAGCTCCGCGACCAGCATTCCTATGCCCGGCGCATCTACGTCGGTATCGAAACAAATCCCTTCAACGAATACCAGCGGCAGACCTACCGGGGGCTGCAGATTGAGTTCCCCGTACCTACGGACAATACGTTTGAGATGATCCCGTATGCCATGACGCTGCTCAAAGCGATCTGGCCGACCTATTCTCTCGGTGAGAGACCGTTCCTGTTCAAACGGGCGACGGTAACTCTTTCGGACCTTATTCCGGCCGAAGCGATGCAGCTTAACATGTTTCATCAGGAGCCCAACATCGAGCAATTACGACGCCTGCAGGCTGCCGTGGACGAGGTGAACGGTCCGCTGAACCTCGACAGCCGGCTTGTGGTGCTGGGCGCGGAGTTGACCGGGCAGAATAACACCCGGCTGCGGCGCGAAATGCTTTCGAAATGTCCTACGACCAAATGGAGTGACCGGATAGATATTGCCATCTAAATTTGTAAAGAATCTTTGTTTATGTGTTTCTTCACCTCTCTATCAGCAAATGCGGCAGCCGTAGCTAAAAAGTACGGCAAGCAGTTGGATATTATCGAAGCAGCCCGGCAGATACTCGCCGAGCAGGAACAGGAAGAAAGGGCCAGGCAGGAAGCCGGCCCCGAACACAAGGTTAGTGTCTACGACATTCGATTGGCCGAGGATATATACGTCATTCCCGCTTACGCCGAGCCGCAATGTGTCATTGTTTCCGGGAGCGACAAACTCCAAGTAATGCAATGGGGGCTGATTCCACGAATGGCGAAGCCTGAGGATGCAGAACGTTATAACCGGGAAAACCTGTTCAAAAACGCAAGGGCCGAAACCCTTTTTGAGAAGTGGCCGTGGCGAATGCTGTGGCAGCATAACCGGTGCATCATTCCCGTAACCGGATTTTTCGAGCCGCACAGACTGCCGAACGGAAAGGCGCAGTACTACTATACCACTTTAAAGGATCAGGAAATTTTCTCGATCGCCGGGCTTTGGGACGAATGGACGAATCCCCAGACCGGAGAGAAGGTGCTGTCGTTCGTCTTGATTACGACCGATGCCAACGCCATGATGCGTAAGATCCACAACGGCGGCAGTAATCCCTTCCGGATGCCGAAGATACTCACTTCGGAGCAGGAGCGTTTGTGGCTCGATCCGACGATCGCTTCGAAGGAAGCCGTCACTGATCTGCTCACGGTATATCCCGAAGAAGAAATGACGGCATGGCCCGTGAGGCAGAAGTTCAACTATGGAGATCCTTTTGACGAAGGAATTATTGAACCGGTTGCGGAACAACAAAATCTCGGATTGTAGCTATTCAATTAGTTTATCAATCCTCTGTTGTTCGTTCTTTAAAAGTGTATTCGACCATATTGGAGGTAGGGAGAGGAAAAGGCTGACAAATTATTGTCAGCCGTAAAAGAAGTTACCGCTAAGTTCTCCCGCTTTGTTGCACTCCGTCATTATGGAGCGACCCATCTTATTATACTATCCGCCTGTACTCCCCATGCGGCTACAGGTTTAATTTCGTGTTCGGGGATTTTTTTCAGGTTACTCAACGGGATAGTGGAAAGTTTTGTCGAATCATAAAAATTATTTCCACAACTGTTTTTATCAAAAATTGCAACCGAAAGGGAATCTATATCCAATATACCTTTGTAATTTGCATCAATTAAGGGTGTTTCTTCCAAAAATGACAGGTAGATAAGCGTATCTTGCTTCAGCATGGTAAATCCGTCATTCGTATCGGTAAAATAAACTGCATAGATTCTGTCCGTATGGTTACTCAATCCAAATTCCTTAATAGCAGCCATTATTGTGGGATGTAAAACAAAAGATTCCTCACTATTTTGTGGTGTTTCATCTTCCACTCGAATAGCTTTCCTGTGTTTACATCCAGCAAAAAGTACTAACACAGTGAATAATAAAACGATTTTTTTCATAGATTATCTGCCATTAAGTGTTCCCCAAAATAGTTTCCTACCATTGTAATTGTGGTTACTCACATTTCGTATTAATGCAGGTGCCTGCACGCCTCGTACATGATATATATTACTGGAATTCGGAAAATACACGAATGAGTTCCTGTTACCCGGATAACGGTCGGAGTTATTGTAAACATTCCAAGAGTCGGACGGTTGTATTATTCTCCCACCGGGCAGCGACCCCATGCTGCTATGCTCACTAAACGGACCTGTTACCGATTTATAATTTCCGGGATGCGAATGGATAAAAGCGATCTCGTTTTCGCGTGCAAACCCCATCTGTTCGGGCGAAATTGCCAAACCATCATTATGAACGGTTCCAATCGCATATTGGTCTCCATTGCCTTCGTCATACCGGCTAAATCTCCATTCAGCATTTGAGTTATCTGCGCCAAAAAGAAAGACTGAAGCTAATTCGGTAGGATTTCCTCCTGTAAAGCTCGCCGCATAATCGCTTGCTTCTCCTGTGGCCGTAAGGCCATCAAAAATAGCTCTGTCTTGGATCGTAATGGATTGTCCAGTTCTATTACCATCCTTGTTTAGAGCATACATGGTATGTTCTTCACTTTGGCTTATCCATTTTACCCTTCCATTATAATCCATTTCCCAAACATCCTGTCCATCAGGATCGACAAATCGAATAGGATTTCCCATACAATACGCATACGGTGAAATCGGATGATAGCCGTATGTCAAATCTACTGAAAATAATGCGATAATGCAAATCGCTGAGGTCAAAAGTTTAGGTTTCATAATCGTATAATTTTAAGGGTTATTGTATCGGCAGTTTATTGGGTGGTTGCTTCCTGCATTTTCATCCCCTCTTCGTTGCCTTTTTCGAGTTTGTCATGCAGTTCCTCGCTCATATCTTCCCAGCCTAATGCTTTCAGTTTTTCGTAAAGAGCGGCCGATTGCGCTTCAATCTGCCGGGTGCAAGCGTCCTCCTTATACCCGTTTTCCTTCAGATGTTTTACAAGGGCCGCATCGAGAGACTTGCCCAGAATAATGCACGCTTTGGGGTGCTGCGGATAGTATTCCAGCGATTTCTCCGTGCAGCATCGGGTGAATTCGTCGTAACATTTGAATTTGTTCCAATATCCGAACGCGAGGTCGGCAAGCTGCGCCGCAACGGTTTCACGATCCGTCAGAGGAGTAAGATAGATCTTGTTCTCGATGGCCTTGTCGCTGATCTCGAAATGCTCCCTGTAAAAGAACTCCGGGGTAATCTGGTGCGTGGTAAGTTCCACGTTCACCCACTCTTCGGGATACATCTTATCCTCGTTCCGGTAGCGGATAAACACATGGGCAGGGGCATACGCGATATATGCTTCGGCGCCGAGGGTCTCGGCCAACACCTTGTAGTACATCGGCAGGGAACGACACTGCCCGCTGTGCGTCCGCATGACTTTGGTTACGAACTGTTTCGTAAAATCGGCTTGGCCCCCGGTATCGTCGAAATCGTAGGTGAAGGGTTTATGCCCGTTCCCGGAATAAGGACGAAAAAAGTATTCCGTGAGCGCCAGATTCTTCCCGGTCTTATAGCGTTCGAGTCCGTTTGCCACAATGAACCTTTGCAAAAACGCGACGGCCGTATCTATACCATAGCAATAGGCATCATAATCGAGGTCGCCGTCAAGGTAGGCCCACTCCGCAAGGAAGACCGCACGTTTTATGCTCAAGGGAATTTTGCCGTCGAGCATATCGGCCATTTCGAGATATGCCTGCCGGTAATGCCGGCTGCGGGATTCGACCTGCACAGGGTTCAGCGTCCGGCAGGCCTGTTGGCCGTCGGCCGGATGCAATGGGAATCCGCAAAGCAAAATGAGGATGCAGATTATTCCTTTTTTGAGCGACATCTTTTCCATAGGTTTATCAGCCGACGTGTATTTCAAAGTTAGCAGATAAATCCCGAAACACCAAGCTGCAACAACCTTACATTAGCCGTTAAACCATGCTGGTATTCAATGTATTAAAAAATAATTTTACTTACATTGAGATTACAAGCAGAAAAAGTCGAAAAATCGTCCTGTAGCGGTATGGATTTCAGAACGGGAGATTTCAATTTATTCGTGACTACCTAAGTTGACGGGGTTGAATAGTGAATAGCGAAAACTATACTACGGAACAAAAAAATCGTCCAATATTGGCTGAATAAGTTTTTAGTATTACCTTTGAAGTGCGTCCCGCCAATAGGCGACGCCTTCGTTCAGAGAAAACTTGGAGGTTTTTTTAGAAGTGACGAAGTGAAAAGCAGCCCGACGGGTCGTGTGTCCCACGCCCGGTTGTGGTATATTACTACGCTACGATATGTGGGCGTGGGCATTTTCACTTGCATTGCTTCGGGTTTCCTCCAAGTACCTCGCTGATTGCAAGGGCCCCGCTCACTTTTTTTATGGCAGGATCGCATAACTTAAAACCTGCAAAAATGCTACCATTAATCGTCTGCATACGGTTTTGACCGTATCAATAATCAAAACTTTTAGCTATCTTATAACCGTTCTATTACTATAGCTATAAGCAGCTTGCTCTGCATTATATGTTATCTGAATCCTCTACTTAATTTGTATCCGGAAATTGGAGCAATCTGCTGTACGGAATTAAAATTCGGAAAATTACACCATAAATGGCAAAACAGAACAATGATTGTTGGCGGCGGATTGAAACGGTGCTGAAGGATGTCAATATGTCAACTAATTATTTAGCAAAACATATCGGTCTGTTGCGCGGGGAAAATCTCTATCAGATAAAGCGGGGTAACAACAAGATAAGCATCGATGTCGCCCGGAGAATTAATCAGAAGTTTCCGGAATACTCGATTCCATGGCTGATGTTTGGCATCGATGACGTGGATGGCATTCCCGGTGTAATGCGTGTTCCGTATTATAATTCGGTTTGGTCGATAGACTGTCCAATGAAAAAAAGACCTGAAAGAGAGCTGGTCATTTCCGAGATGGTAGCAAACGGGGCACAAGTCGCAGCATATTTTGAGGGCAACGATACAATGTCTGAGAAATATCTCCAACACACGATCCTGTTTCTTCGGCAAATCACTGTAGATTCAATTATTTTCGGCAGGATTTACTATGTTATTTCGTCCCGGATTCGTTTGTTGTGTATTGTCGGTGAAGGCTCTGCATCAGATTGTCTATGTCTCCACGATATTAATTCAGATTCCGTAAAGGTTGAGATACAGTGTGATGAGATTCGGGCAATATGGGACCTTTGCGGAGTTTATAAACACTTCGATAACCGTTGATATAGCATATATTTCCCGAATTGGTTGATTCGCATGATAAGCAAGTCAACGCAGATCAAAATTGTGTTTAAAATAAAAACGTTATGCAATCGGCATCGGGTACAATAATCCGGTAAATAAATGTATTTTTGTTTTATTGGGAGTCAATTACAGCATTCTGGAAAATATAGATACACGAAATGATCAGGATTTGTGTCGGTGAGTAAAAAATACTCAAACTGAAATAATCCCCAAATATTCGTCTAAGTCTACGTTAGGACATCTTATGACGAGGTGATGTAATTTATCATTCAAGAGGCAAAAAGACTTCCATTCTTTGTACATCAGAGAATGGAAGCCTTTTTGTCTGATTATATTACTAATTTGTGGGTGTTACATGGAGTATGATGACGACAAAGAAAGATTAATCCGGTTATCGTCCGGAGATCACGAAGCGTTCCGAATTTTGTTTACGAGATACCAGCCGGGACTCAAAAAATATATTGCATTTATTATTAAATCGGATGTTGCTGCAGAGGACATCGTGCAAGACATCTTCATAAAGATTTGGATTCTTCGGAAACAGATGAAGGCAATAAATTCATTCCGGGCATATATATACCATATCGGAAAAAATGCCGCATTCGATTATCTCAGGGGGTATGCCGTGGAGCGTAATTACCGATCACATCTCAAGCCTGAGCCAAGAATATCACAGATCGAGGCATATTACTTTGCTTCCGAAATTGAAAGTCATGTTCGCATGCTGGTTCGTAAAATGCCTCGGCAGAGGTATAATGTTTTTCTGATGAGCAGGCGCGATGGGCTCAATTACCACGAGATAGCTCATAGATTGAATATATCGCATAAAACGGTTGCCAATCATTTGCATCTTGCGCTCTGCGAGATTAAGCATGAGTTAGATGAGATATATGCATGATTATCTTCGATTCGATTAAATCTATTCGGGAAATTGTCACTGGACCCATAGAATAAGCATTTCAAGGAAAGCTGGGACATAAAACGGCTGACCGGTATTAATATTAATCAAAGGATACTCCCGGCAATCTATCTGAACTTGCCACACAGGACTTTTGAAAATACTCCAGCGGCCTTGGAAAATAATGATTTCGAGTTCTCCAACGTGTGCATGGAAATGAAAGAATGCCGTGTAGAGTCCTGTGATGTTCAGGTCCACCAGAATATCAAGGATACCACGAATTTCGACACCAGTCTTTCTGGTTGTGGCTGAATCGATACATCTCAGCTTCCCGTCGGGCCATAGCCCGGGAAAAGGACTTTGAATTCTCTGTATATGATTCATGGTCGGATTATGGTGCGAAGGATCATCCCGAGGATGATGTTGCTGGCTGCAGAGAGCGGATGCCCGGCGTTTCCGGGCAGAGGATTGTTTTTCCATGAGTTTGTAGAATGATGATTTAGCTATACCCACATAAGCACTACACCTCCGATTTCGCTGGCCCTGTTAAATATTCGTTCCATGATGGATGAATAGTTCTGGGCTTGCCGATCATTCAACAAAATTAAAAGACGCCTCAGTTCTTCATCTTCCACGGGTACGGCGATGTCGTATTCGAAGTTATAAATCAGTCTGCCATCATAGGGCACGAAGATAGATTCGGTATTGGCGGGGTTAAATTTGGCTAAAAAGCAGATTCCATGATCTCGTTTTACTGCCGCAATTTTCGCACGGGCGATGTCGTTGAGTTCCATATCCGATTCGTGCCGACCGCGCGTGTCCCAATGCCGGGCGATGTAGTCGTTTTCCAAGTTATCTAACTCTTCTAAAGTTTTATTTTCCATGGATTTCATGGAGGTGGATTTTAATGATATTATACTTTTGTTCTGAGTAAATGTTTTGCAGTTTAGGCAACGACTATATTGCAGTCTGCAAATTCTTCATTCTCCCACGGCCTGTCCTGAAGTGCATCACAGACTCGCTTATCATAATATAGAAATTGGGAATAATAGTCATTGTCACAGTATTTACACCGTGTGATTTCGCTCCGTTTTTCGATGATGGCATCGAAAAGTTCATCGTATATATACCCTTGATGAATTCCATCTTTCTGCATACGACGGACGAGTTCGGCCAGCTCTTTAAAGCGACCTTCAATATTGTCGCAGGCAGCGCAGTATTTCGGATAAAGGTCGCGGATCGCAGGCATAAATCTGGTAACGCCTTTCAAACGTACTTTCCCAGATGTTTTGGCAGCTTGCTGCAGTTCCCGAAAATGCTGCCGTACCTCCTGCAGGGTTAGCCGTCGGCAGTTTCGAGCTTCAACAAACACGGTGTTGGTGTTTGATACCCGGATTTTGTCAGGGGTGATTTCATAAACAACGTCTTTGATTAAGGGGCGTTGTAAGTATTCTGTTCTTGTCATGTGATTAATTTTTTGCGTCGATTTACTTTTTGGCGAAAGCCCCGGCCGGTAATATCCATTTCTCGCGCGATGGCATGATAACCGGGAGGTCATAATACTCCTGCGAAGAAAGTACCCGGAGCTGTTCATCAATGGCTGCATAAGGTCTCCCGGTTTTACATAAATCGAGGAGTGTTTTGTTACGTTTCACAGTACATCCGAGGACCTGTTCAAGGTCGATAAGCTGCTGCATACGCAAAGGTTCTATGCACGCAGCACTGGCATACTGGTCGGCATTCCCGAATATGCAAAACAGGCAACTGCACCGGGACCAGCCCATGTAGTAGCATGGGTGTACGCGAATGCGGTATTTCTCCAGTATTGCCCAAACCTTTTTTTCCGGCCAATCCCGGATGGGCCGGTGGCGGTCTACAAGGCGAGCATTTTTCAGGCTTTCTCTCAGATCGGAGGGGTCCCGTTCCCATATTGCATATCGGGCACGCTGGGGAGATTCCTCACCCCGTTCCCCGGAGAGTACCAGTGTGCGGCACCCCTTGAACCGGCTTTGATTTACGATTGCGGCCGTGCAAACGTCGATTTTCAGGTAGGCGCTGCACCATCGGGTTCTGAGGCTGCCTGAGAGCTGCGGGAATTTCATCCGGGTTCCGGGATTACCGCGTTTCCCACCGCTGCAGGCCACCGTACCATCCGTAAGTTCGAAGCAGGTTGGGGCCGTGCGTGCATTCTTGCGCAAGAGTTCCCGTTGGAATCCGCCTTCTTTCCATTGCAAATAGAGAGGCACTCCGAAAGCATGGGCAAAACAGCGACAGTAATTGCGGGTTATTTTCCAGTCGAAGAAAGCCACCCCGCAGCCGTCGATGTCTTGGTGCCAAAGTTCGATTTTGTTAAGCGAAACCCCTTCTTCGAGCAAGTAAAGAAAAACGGCGGAACTGTCTTTTCCGCCGCTGAACTGAACCAAGTATTTATCGTATGAGAGAATGTCAGTCTGCATGGTCGATCATGTATTGGGTGTGGAAACAAGCCCAACCGGAGAGGTTGGGTCCGGCTATTATTACTTCAATAACCGCACGATCTCGTTGTCAATCAGTTCCAGCATGTCCGGCTTGTCGAAGAATTCAGAAACCGAGCAGATGAGTTTTTGTAGTTGGGAGGCCATATCCCGGAAAAACTGCTCTCGTTGGGGAGTCCATTCAATGAGGCACATCTGGCTATTAAAAGGTCGTGACATGCGACGTCCGGCTGTGCCATCTTCCTTCATATAGTAATATTCGACTCTTTGTTCGCTTACTTCCAATAATATGTCGAAATTAAATCCGAACAGATATTGTGCATACATTAAAGTCTCGAACTTTGAACTCACACCTTCTTTTTGCCCGCCGTACATGCCCTGTTCGATTCGTTCCCGGATCAGAGCGGAAGATCCAAAGAGAGTATAGAGGATCATCTTGCGTTGGACTTTGATTTTCTCATGGTACTGTTCCAGTGCGATGCTCAGGGCTTGGGTAAGTTCTTTCTCACTGGCATAGTCTCGGTTTCTGAACGACGAGAGTGCGATAACTTCATCGGGCACACCCCGGTAAAAGAATTTTCGTTCCCGGTTATAATGTATCTCTACCGGATGGATTTCGCCTTTGACCGTAATCATGGTCTTTCCGATTTTTGTCATATTGATTTCAGATTTTAATTCAAAATTGAATGTCAGGATCAGTGAATCTGATGGATGATTTACGCCATCACACTGCCGGCAACTCGCTGCAGTTGCCTTTGTAACCGGTACTTCGCACGGTAGAGAATGGAGGTTTTTTGCCTAAGCTCAGCGATGTACTTCAATCGTATACCATTGGATAGAAAGTGTAGATTTTCGGCAGCCCTTTTCTGCTTTCCGATCCAATAGGCCAATGACGGCGATGAGCCGTAATCGTATGTTACCAGATGCAGGCTCCGGTAGCATTCGAGTGATCCCCGGACACGTTGTGCAAATAGCGCTGCACGAGGGTTTGTGTGTTTATTCATTAGGATTGCCCGTGTACGGCGGGTCTGTGTTTCCCGTACATAAAAAATAAAAAGGGGACGGATTATGAAGTGCACCCCAAATATTGGACGGATTAGTATTTGTTTAGATGGCATGAGTTCGGTATTGTACCGGGCTCATGTTGTTTAAGTATTTCTTTATCCGCTTGTTATTGTAGTAGTCGATATATTCTTCCAATTCTTTTCGGAAATGGTCTATGGATGAGAATTTTTGCAAATATAATAATTCGGACTTCAATAATCCAAAGAAACTTTCCATAGCAGCGTTATCCAGACAGTTACCCTTGCGCGACATGCTCTGTGTAATACCTTTCTGTCTTAAACGGAGCTGATACTGCTTCATCTGATACTGCCAGCCCTGGTCGGAATGCAAGACAATACCCGGAGAATCCGGTATTCTGGCAAACGCATCGTCCAGCATCTTCATGATCTGCATAAAGTTAGGGCGTTCAGCTATTTTATAGCTAATAATCTCCCGGTTATATAAGTCCATAATCGGCGATAGATATAACTTTACGCCGCAAACCGAAAATTCCGTAAGGTCAGTAACCCACTTCTGATTCGGTTTTTCGGCTGCAAAGTCGCGTTGCAGAAGATTGGGCGCTATCCGTCCGATCTGTCCTTTGTATGAACAGTATTTACGGAGCCTGACCTGACTTTTTATCCCGCAAATATTCATCAGCTTAAGTACGGTTTTGTGATTTATCGCATATCCGATCTTATTCATTTCAACGGTAATGCGCCGATAACCATAACGCCCCTTATGTTCGTGATATAACCTTATAATACTCTCTTTTTCGCGAGCATATTTATCGGGTTGTTTTGATTTTCTGAAGTGATAATAAAATGTGCTTCGCGCCATCCCTGCGGCTTTGAGCAATACTGAAAGCCGGCACTGCGGCCTTAGTCCTTCGATGGCTTGGGCTCTTTCCCGCTCTCGCGGACAATGCGCTCCTCGACTAAGGCCTGCAATTTTTTTAAGTAAGCATTCTCGGCACGAAGATACTCCAGTTCCTTAAGCAACTCTTCGTGCGGAGTCGTTTTGAGTTTGACTTTTTTAGTCTTCGATTTACTCATGGCCGGCCTCCTTCTTTGCGGTTTACGCCGCAGGCCTTCAGCACCTTGGTTTTGATAGAGCCGCTCCCATTGACGAATAACAAAAGGGCCCGGAATGCCGAAATGCACTGCTGTCTCCAGCAAAGATAGATGATTTTGGTGCATATGCTTCAAAACTGACAACTTAAATTCTGCACTGTAGCTACCGTGGCGCAGCTTAAGGCCGGCAAGGCCATGGCGCTCGAATAATGTTACCCACAAGTGAACTTGCGAGCGGCCACAGCCCAAGTGACATCCGGCTTCCCTAACCGAAAGTCCGCCTTCGAGTACCAGTTTTACGGCCTTTAAACGAATCTCATAATTATATTTCATAAAAAACACCCCAAAAGTGTCCAACTTTTGGGGTGCAGTACATTAATCCGTCCCCTTCGATAAGTGTGTGATGTATATCAGGCTGCGAGTTTGGTTTTCTTGGGAGAAATACGCATCGTCTTGGCCTTCGGTTTCGCCTTGGATTTTGCCTTGGACTTCTGGCCTTTGCCCGTCTTCATGGCAGCGTCCTCAAAGGGGATGAACTCATAGGGGTCATCCGGATACTCTCCTTCGGGCTCATCCTCGGTCTGGGGTTCCTCAATGTCCGGTTCGGGGAAGTCGCCCTCCGGTTGTTCTTCGATCGGATACTCCGGGATTTCGGCATCCGGCAGGGCATGGAAAACCACGTTTTCGTCGAGGATTTCGCCGGTCAGAATGTTAAGAATAGTGCCGTCCGGCATTTTCCAGAGGGCCCCGGCTTCGAACATCGATTGAATGCGCATGTTCTCGGCTTGTTTCTCGATAGCGTCGATGCGCTTAACCAGGTTGACATGGCGTTTTTCGAAAATGCCTTTGTACCGGTCAATGATAGGATTGGCCTGATCCGGGAAGTGCAGGGTGGAAAATTCGGTGATGATCGCGCTGTTCGCCGAATCGGGTTTGCAGTTGTACTCGTACATGTCGTCGCAGTAAGACATGATCGTCATACGCATGAGCATCGTTTTCTGTTCGTCTGTGAGGTTTGCGGCATATTTCATCCGTTCGGTTGTCTTGGACGAATAGTCGGTTTTCAGACCCAGTATTTCCCGGTGCTTATCTGAAATTTTGCTCAGGAGAATGTAATGGAAAAATTGCTGTTCCCGGGGTGTAATTTCCGTCTTGGGGAAATCCTTCTTTTCGCAGTGGAGGACCTTTTTGAGTTCTTTGGTGATGTGCGTGATGCAAATCTCGTGGTTTCGTTCATCTTTCTGCTTGAGGTCCTTTGCAGGTACCACGGGTACGGTGGTAACGGTTACACCGTTTTGTGTCGTTGTCTCTGCGCGGACTTTCTCATAGTAGATTTTAACATCCGTATCTTCGATAACGGCATATTTGAGAACCTTTCCTTCCGTGACGCTGTATTCCAGCTCGGTACATCTTTCCTTGAACCTCTCCAGATCTTTCTCGTACTCTTCCAACGCACACTGGTAGTCATCGGCATCCCCTGATTCCTCGGCATCCGGCTTTTGCGGCATTCGCGGGCCGTTGTCGTAATTGTAAACCGACTTTTCAAGGTCCGAAATATCGTGTCCCATCTCCGTCAGTTGGTCTACGACGGCTTTGTTGCTGGTAGTGGTTTTCATCAGATGCACGCGCGGATCGTTGGTAATCAGATCTACACTCCGCTTTACCATATACGCTTCATTCTTTGCCTGCAGGCAGGATGTTTTCTGGCATCCGCCGCAGTCTGAGCAGAAGGAGAAAAGCATCTTCTGCTGAAGGGTATTAAACTCGCAGGTGTTGCATTCTGTCTTGTCGAAGCTGTAATTGTCGAGTTGGGTCATATATCTTGAATACAACCGTTCCGAGAATTCTTTGGCTGAGATGCCGCGCCAACTGAAATAACCGTTTTCCTTGAAATGATCCTTGCAAACGGTCTGCTGAATATCCTTGCTGTAGTTCGCAAATTCCTTTGCGATTTCGAGGGATATTTCTTTGTTGTTGAGCAGCTCGACAACCTCCGGGATCAGCTTCATAAGGTTAATGCGTGTTCGCACGTAACCTTCGCTTTTGCCCAGATCGGCGCAAAGCCGCTTCACAGTCATGTCGGGTTCGTCCAGCAGGCGCACAAAGGCATCACCCTCTTCAATGGGGGTGAGGTTTTCGCGCTGCAGATTTTCGATGAAAGCTCGAATCTTCGCTTCACTGTCGGACAAATCTTCACACTTTGCCCGAATGGTCGTCAGTCCTGCCTTCTTTGAGGCACGAAGACGGCGTTCTCCGAAGATAAGCTCGTAACGCCCGTTCTTGGGGCGGACCAGAATCTCCGATTGCAATCCGTACTTTTGGATGCTGTCGGAAAGTTCCTGAATCCCTTCATCGGAGAAGATCGTTCGGGGATTGAGCGGCGACGGGTCGATCAGAGAGATGTCGAGATTCATCGAAATGGCCTGAAAAGGCGCGATTGCGGTAGTTGCTACAAGGGCTACTTCCGGTGCGATGGTTTCTGCTGCGGCTGCGATTGCCGGATTGATTTTCTTAGACATAATGATTGGAATTAAAAGGTAAATGTTGAAATGCTTTACTGGAAAAAAGAACCGGGAGCGCATGGCTCCCGGCAAAATGAAAGATTATACCGGAGGCTTGATTCAAACTCTGCGGCAGGTTTACAACGGTGGGTTTTATCATAGGCTCGTTGTACAGTTTTACGTGTGTCTCACGTTCAAAAAGGTGGATTTAAGTTTTATGTGTGTCAAACACAATAGTGATATATATCTATGCGCGTTTCCAAGGGCAAACTGCGCCAGCAGGCATCAATACATTGGATGGTTTCTTCTTCTTTGTCCCGGAAGCACCATTCGGGGTTAAAGTCATCATCGAAGGTTTTGGCAATGCCTTTTTTCTGGCCGGGAAGAAGGTTTTTCCACCACTCGTACATTTGTTCCAATAGCTCCGTATCGTCACATAAGTCGGGAATTCGGGACGCCGCAATATGCTCGGCTTCTTTCCCGCGAGGCGCTTCATAGAATTGCTGCGTGCAGATTTCAATCTGGTTCGTACAGACACGCACGGCAAAATCTGTCACTACTGCTTGAAACATTTTCTTTGTGAGCTTTTGTCGCTCGTGGAACAAGGTTATTGCGTCGGTACGATCGATACGGTGTAGTCGGAGTTTCTGCGGTGTAAGTTTGTTTTGAAGGGCTCCGGTGATAACACGGAGGCGTTCAATCAGGTCGGCATGAGCCGTTTTATCCAAATAACGGTCGAAGAGTTCCTGCTTATCACCGGGCAGATATAAAGGTTCTTTTACCATAAGTCATTTTCGCTTAGAGAATTAATTATTGATAAAGAGCTTATTAATCCGGGAATAAGTCATTATCGTCAGATGTTTGAATGCAAAGCACTCCTTTGAACAGTATGATAATCGTTGCTGCAGCCAGAAATAGGACCCCGAAAATCCCCATTTAAAATAATTATAGGGGTTCTGATGTCCTTTTCGGGAGCATAACTGTAGTAATTGTCGTTGAACCTCCGAGGGGCTGGCAGAGAGTATCAGTATGTTGAAAATTTCAGTATATATCCCAGGAATATAGTCGTCTGTGACATATAGTGGGCCTCCGAATCGTGCTAACATATTTATGTGGTTTTTTAAGCATTATTTTTAAATTAGGATAAGAATATAAAAAAGCGGGACAGACGGCTTTCACAAGCGGTCTGTCCCTTCGAAAGGTGAGTTTAAAAAGAAAAAGCAGAGGGAATTATTTGGATTCCCGGGGTGTTTGAGCAGAATAGGTGGTTACGTGTCTCAAACTTGAAATCATCCGTTTCCGGTGTAGGTTCGCAGCAAGCATGGCAAGGTCGAAGATGCTGTATAGCTTGCATGTCCCGCAGTTTACAGCCCGTATCAGGCAGCGGTTGCGGGCGTCATTTATCTGGCGGGGAGATAATTTTATGATGCCACCCGCTTCGTTTGCAGTAAGGGTCGTGTCGAGTTTATTTCTCTGGCAAATGTAGCTGAGCAGGATAATAGAATAGCTGAGTTGGAACTGTGTGGATAAGAGTTCCCGAAGCGTTTCTTCTTCGATGAGTTTATACTTTGGTTCTTTGGGCATAACTTATATGATTAGCGATTCTTATTTTTTTCTATCTTGCGAATATATTCCTGCACGTCGTAGTTACGCCAGAAACGCCGTCTGCCGATTTTGAAGCCCGGTAATTCATTCGAATTTGCCAGTCGGCGCAAATGCCTGAGACTGATATGCAATATCTGACATACATCCTGATAATCGAGTATAATATCATCGGAGTTTCGTTTATGTGCGCCAAACATTTCCCGAAATTCAGCCGAAATCTTATCCAGCTTGTCTATCATCAGAACGCATAAGGTTCTGATCTCTTTGAACTGTTGTTCCGAATCCATTGTTTCACCGCTTGTTGGTTGTCGTTTTGTACGGCAAAGATGCACAATGTGTTTTGGGCTTTCTTTTAACTTAAGCTTTAACTTAAATCAGATTTCTAAGACAACAATAAACCTCACCACCTGATTCGATGGTGAGGTCTCTGCCGTATTCATCATTTATCGGCGTCGAGTGCCTTTGTATAGCGCCTGCTCTGCGGTTTCCCGTATTTCCCGGGCTGTAGTAACTTTTCCGGAATTGATGTACTCAAGCAGTTCATCTTCGTAGAAATAAACCTTTCGGCCCTGTCTGCAACTGGGAATTTCACCTAAGCGGGACAGTGTATATACGGTAGGTTTGGCTTTACCGAGAATCTTGCAGGCTTCATCGATAAGAATTGGCCGGCGCGTGGGTTTCGGAGGCTGTAATACCGCGACCATTTCCCGGAGTTCTTTCAGTTCTTGCGCTATCATTCATACTGCCTGCGGCAGGTCGTTGAATGTCAAATTAGTGGATTCGTCCATTTCTAAACATTTTATTGGTTAGTACTATTTCTTCATGCTGCATCCGGATCGTGATCTTTATGGATTTGAATGCGGCCGATGGTTTTACTCTTGGTTTCTTCAAGCAGGTCGAGGTAGATTTCTGTCGTTGTAACATGCTTATGCGAGAGCATTTTACTTACGGTGTAAATATCGGTCCCGCTTGCCAACTGAAGCACGGCGTAGGTGTGCCGGAAACTATGGAAAGTGATATGTTTTGTAATTCCAGCTTCGGAGATCCACCGGCGCAGAGGAGCATTGAGCATGTTGCGGTTAAGTCCGATGAAAACTACGCCGTCACTACGCTCTCCGCATAGCTCCAAGGCATCCGGACTTAGCGGCAGAGATATTTCCGCTTGTGTTTTCTTTGTCCGTGTACGGATATTATACCCCGTGCCTTCGAGATTCGGAACGATATTGCTCCATTCGAGGCGCTGCACGTCGCTATATCGCAATCCAGTTAGGCATGAGAAAAGCGACGCTTTTTTGAGTACGGGAATTTCACAAGGAGCCTTCGACAGATTGAGCAATTCCTGCTGGGTGAGAAATTCAATTTTGTTGGGCTTTACATCGATACGGTCCAGATACAAATTGATATTTTCCTGCAGCAGTTTGTCGCGTAATGCGATGGCAAGCAAACCCCGGAATTTGCGGTAGTAACCCGAAGCCGTATTGACGGAAAGTGCTTTGGCGGAAGTATCAAAGCGGGGAGCTTTCAGAAGATATTCCCGGAATTTCACGCATAAATCGACATTGATCTGGGCAAAAGTACATTTACCGCCCACGAATGTCTTGAAGTGTTTGTAGCAACTTGCCCAACTACAATTCCGCATGAGGGTTTCTTTGCGGAAATATTCAAGAAAATCCGTATTCAGGCGTTGTTTATCCAGAAAACCAAACTCTTCATTGATGACAGCTTGGACGCGGAGACAGCGTATAGCTTCCGCTTGTGCAAGCGTGGATTCATTATGCCGTTTCTGAATCTGGTTTTTCGGCTTATCATACAGGTACATGCCCAATGTTTCCTGCCGCATCATTTTCATCGTTTCGGGAATGCGGACTGCCGGGTAATAATCAAGATAGAGCGTGCGTCGATCTCCGGAAATCGGACGGCTGCGAACTGTAACTTTTACTCTTCTCATGTTATATTTTTTTGGGATTGCAAGTTATTTATTACTAACCATACAATCAATTATTTGTGTTTTGTAATGCGGTAATTGTCAGGCGATTTCAAGTCTCTTGGATTTTTTCACAAACTCATCTTCCTGAAAAATAATCGATTTCTGAAACCATGTATATTTAACACCTAAAATGTCAAGTCTCTTTCGGACTCCTGTAAGAGAAAGATTGTATCTCAGTGAAGCCTCTTTTATGGTTATATACCCGGATGGCATCGTTTTATCGGGATAAGGTTCTAATACGGCATCAAAGGCTTTGCTTGAATACAATGTATGCCGGTGGACTTTCTTTTTAACTATATGAAATTTACTGGCATAAGCGTAGACAATATTGATTGATGATAAATCGTATCTTTCGCATACTTGCTGTGGCGTTAGCCACAGCGGAGTTGATTCCTTGAGTTTTGCTTTTGCCGTTGCCTTTTCGAATTTTGCAATTACTTCCCTGCGCAACGGCTGTTTACCTTTCGGCAACGTGATTTGCGGAATCTTCGGATTGTTGTGATTGAAATGATTCACTATTTCACTCCATTTTACATAGGATAAACGTGAGGTGTAACGAATTTCCCTGATTTGATTCGCATGGATTAAGTTGTACACCGTTTGTTTGCATACACACATACGTCTCGCCGCTTCTTTGATGGAAATGAGGTCCACTGGAGTAGTGATTTCTCCAGAAGCAGGTAGAGGATTCGGTTTTGCCGGATTTCGAGGTTTGTAGGTTTTTTTATACAGCTCGGCCCTTTTTAGATTCATAATTTGGGCATGATGGAGATAATAGTCCCGGTTATAACATTTTCTTGAACAAAAGCGAGTTGTACTGTTATGGGCTTCGAAGGGATTGCCGCAATACCCACATATTCGTGTAATACTCAATATCCGGCCTTTGCTTTTCTTTTGCATAGGCTTTAATTTTTAAGATTTCTACAGCGTATTATGGCTGAAATTATTACTCTACGAAGATATATTTCAGCATAGGTCTACCGTTGTCTGTTACGATAAAAGTATTCTCGTCGATGATTTGTATGTCTTTAGCCTTGGGCCAAAAGAGCCATATAAGTTTTCCGTCGGGTTTAAGGAATGCTACGGCATTGGTTTGTGCTTTACCAACCGCTCGCACACCCATATCTGTGTTGTCGAAAAGATGGATGCAACGCCACTTTGTGCCGGGTCTCATTTTACGTTTTACATCTGCGAATGTTTTCATGGTTATGGATAATTAAAAAGCATGGCTTGATTCGGCCATGCTCTGAGTTATAATTTTGATCTAAATCAGCGTTCGTTTCAATAGGTTTCCGGGCGTTCAATCTGTTTCCGGATCGAAAGGACATTCGGTATCTTCTTCGATAAATTCAACGTTATCTCCAAGGTCCGTGTTGATTTTGCAGATAAATTGAGGCTTGGCGGTAGCCAGATTCTCCTCTTCGGAATCTGTTTCATCAACGATGATCCGTGTGAGCAGACTTACTGCTACACAGTTTTGCTATTTTTGTCATGTTCATAAGGTTATTATAATGAAACGAACATAATAATTGTCGAAAGCGCATTTATTGTCATTGATCCTCTCAGAAAACTCATCAGGCGTGTATATTTCTACTTCGGACATCTCCCTTTCATCTTCCGGGGCTGGTATGGGCCCATTCTCCCATGCCTTGAGAATCTCTTCGTCGGAAGCATTGCGGGGCAGTAGTTTGTAAGGCCAGGCGAAGACCCGCAGCTCCTTCCGCACAGATCGGTCCACCTGCGGATCGTGGCCGTTCATGCAGATAGTCTCATGGTTCGAATCGAGAACGATTATCGTGGCATGTCCTTGGTTATGATCGGGAACCATACTGCTCAAAGTATCGTATAGGTACTCTGACTTGTGGAAAACAATGGTTTGTCCGTCGTCCAGATCACCGACGAAGTTCGAAGACAGGTTGTTGGCTGCTATGATCTGCTTTGCTTCATTTAGAGACTCGGCATTCACTGAGAAATGGCTCCGCTGCCAGATCGTACCTTTATGATCTTGATAGAATGTGTATTCGTTCATGTTCTGATTTATGGTTAATTTAATATTTTCGAAATCGCCGAAACATTCCTTGATTCTCTTGTGATTTTTCATTGTTGAATCATGGTTCTGCCTTCGATCACTTACATAGCTTTTATTTCGTAGGAAGCAGATTTACATTGGAAAAAATGAAATGGACTACCGTTGACTGACATGGATTATAGTGGAATATAGATTTCAATTTAAATCGAAAGGAGATACTCCAAAATATATGTCCATGTAAGTCTATGATAGTCCATCATAGTCCATGTCAGTCCAACTCAGACCAACTGTTTCAATCTGTCCCGTCCTGAAAAAGGTTTACAGAAAAGAGTAAATCTTATGCAGCAAAAAACGAATTCAGACTTATCACGTCATTATTTATCGCGTCAGTTGCGTCATCTGATTTTACAGGAGTATTTGAGCGGAGTCAAGACGGCTCGCCAACTCTCCGAAGAACATGGTATTCCCATGTCTACGATTCATAAGATGGGTCAGCGGTGGAAAGCGAAAAATAGTTGTAGCTTTGTGAGTACCCCTAATCCTTATCCGATCATGTCCCGCGTTACGAGTGAAGAAGCCAGTGAATTATTATCCGAGAACAAAGCCCTTCGGCGGCGCTTGGAAGAGGCTTTATTACGTCTGGAAGGCTATGAGATCATGGGAGATATCCTCCAAGAAGAATACGGTATCGACCTGCTAAAAAAATCCGCAGCCGGACAGTCCAGCGTCTCAAAGAAAGACACACAGCAATGAGCCTGTCGTTTCTGTGCGGGTTGTTCGGCTATACCCGTCAGGCCTATTATAAACATTTACGGCGTAATAGGGAAGGATCTTTGTCCGACACCCTTCTTTTGGAGCGGGTGGGTTACTACCGGAAACTGATGCCCAGGCTCGGCGGTCGTAAACTGTGGCATTTGCTGCAACAAGACGGATTTCCGGTCAGTCGGGATCGGTTATTTACGCTGCTTTCGGAAAACAATCTTCTGGTCAAACGTCGGAAGAAATACAGCGTTACGACCTGCTCGCGGCACTGGATGCGTAAATATCCGAATCTGATCCGGGGTTTCGACCTCGAGCGGCCGCATCGTTTATGGGTCGGAGATATTACGTACATTTCTTTGAAAGAAGGATTTGCATATCTGGCTTTGATAACGGATGCCTATTCCAAACGGATCGTAGGCTATGATCTGAATACGACATTGGAACGGGACGGAGCGCTCCGTGCACTGAGGATGGCCATAGACCAGACTCCGCAGCAAAAACGGCAAGGGTTAATCCATCATTCGGACAGAGGATGCCAATATTGTTCGAAAGAATATGTGAAATTGCTGACCGATAATGGGATTCGCATCAGCATGACTGAAAAGGGCGATCCGTATGAGAATGCCGTTGCCGAACGGGTGAACGGTATTCTGAAGAGCGAATGGATCGACGAGGAATGTTTTGAAAGTTTTCAGGCAGCAAAAGAACGCATCGACCAGATCGTTATCCTTTACAATTCACTCAGACCTCATGCCAGCTGCGATTGGCTTACGCCCTTGGAAGCGGAACTTAGAACCGGGAAACTCAAACATCATTGGGGCCGAAAGACGGTTGTTCGGAAGGCATATGTAAACTTATATCAGGACAATATTTTTTGAACCAAAATGTTTATCTTTAATTATCAATCACTGTAAACCTTTTTCAGGACGGGACAATCAATAAAATGGATGAAATGCCTTTAGAGAATTGATTCAAGGATTTTACGACAGATATTCATCAAAATCCTCTGTTTGAACGGTTTGTCGATGGGCTGAATAGCACTCAAACCGATGTGTAAAGATATGTAAATGAATGCTTTATGCTACGATGCGCATTGGGAATAATTGTGAATATTTCTTATTCCAATCAATATTTATATATGAATATATTGATATAAGTGAGTACTAGAGTTTGAATTCTTCGTTAATCGGAGTTGCCATCGAAATTGTTTGTGCAATCTCACAATTCAGGTATTTTTCGGAACAGTAATTTTTAACTATATAATAGTTGCCCTTGACGGCATCTTTATTTCGCTGCAAGGTACACAGGCATTTTAGCCATTTCACAGCTTCACGCTCCTCTTTAATAGGTTTCATCCCCATTTGTTCGAAAATGACATTTAAATGCTCCTGAATATCTAAAGAGCACCACTTTGTTTCTGGCTTAAAGCTCGCTTTGATAACTTGTTTGAATGGGTGATTCTCTGCCAGTGCATTGAAGATAACCGCATTGTGATACCATTTGTACCAAGCGTTGCTTTTGTCCCTCATATCCGAAAGCCTTTGTACCAGATTTTCAAATGGGACATACTGCGATAATTTCTCATAACGCTCGACAAATCCGCGTTGAGTTCGATTGCATTTACGCTTGAGATTCTCCATAGAAACCGGGATACAGTCTGTTCTCTGTTCATGCATCTCCCTGATTGCCTCAACAACCTCATCGACACTCTGGTACTGCAGCTCTTTTAAATCCTTATTTGTTGCCGCAACAACTTTTTGAGTAGCCTCACCGTTTTCATGCCACATTTTTTTCCAGTCAACGATACGGCATGTTTTTCCCAATGCTTCAACCAAACCGTCTGGTATCAGGTAAATCGCTTCTCGCAATCGTACGAATTCAACAAGAGCATCGATATTGAAGTAGGATATCACATAATTTCCATGAATACTCTTCCGAATCAGACTGACAGGCGTACTTCCGTAGAATGTTTGCTTGGATTGACGAATCAACGACTGCATTGAACTCAAGAAACTGTACGTCAATACGCCATTAAAATTTTCATATATTTTAACAGTCGCATTATACATATTACATAGTTCATCAGCCAAACACAACAGCTTATTTTTATTGTATACAGTATAGCGTTCATTCAATTTTGAAGAGGAGTTGTAGATAATCGTTTCATCATATAGACCTTGGGGATGCCTGCATCGGCCTGCAATCTGCAACATTTTTTCCGGTGAAAGAATCGTATATATCTGCTTGATATCTGACACGGATAATAGGTGAAATCGCTCGTCAATATCAACTCCAACGAAGTAGGTACACGTTATAAATGTAATTGGCTTGGGAAGACACGTCCCCTCTAAATTCGCATAATAAGCTCCTGCTTCACTTTGGCTTTGCGCACTGCACAAGATTGCGCATTCCGTCCTTAATTCTTCCGGCAGCAGATTGATGACAGCCCGAATAGCCGATATCCTGTTATATGCGACCGCAATTTTATGCCCTGCTCCGTACATGTCACGCAAGCGGATTATCGTTTGGGCCGTTGTCAAATGGACGTCGTTTGTATATAACAGCTTCACCTCGCGCTTAATCAATCGCCTGAAATTCACTTCGATAACGGGCATTTTCAATATCTCCGGATTGGAAAACGGGCGCATTGTCGCAGATACCAGACAGCGTTGGCGTTCCGGAAATTTGAAGAAATAGTCCATTACCCAGCCCAAAGCACGATTCCGATAAGTACTATCCGATTGATAAGAATCAATCTCATCCACCATTATATACCAATCCCGAAGCCTCGGCTCGATTTTCTCCATTACTTTCCGAAGACTGTCTGCTACGACCAAAATCTTTTTATAGCGTATCGTCTTATTTGATAAATACTTATTGATAGCTTTCGAGGAAGGGGATTGTTTAATATCCCCAAATCCGCCGCCCACATATAAATATGAATTTCTCCCCGTTTGAGGGTCTATGCCCGTCAGATATTTCTCATATGCCAAAGCTTTGGTGGGACACACAACGATACAGTTGTTCGGCGAACGCAGCGCCAGCGTTGTAGCACCGATGCCGGGAACGTTCTTCTTAATTACTCCGTAGGGCAACTGCATGAAAACATCCCCTAACTTCTTGCTTTCATCATTGATAATAATTTGGAGTGCATCTATCTTGTCCGGATTATCCGGATTTATGCTCAACTCATAATCGATTCCGGGTACATCCTTTATCTCCGCATTATTGACGATACAACTGACTACCTCTCCGTTTTTCTCTTCGGTCAGAAATTCATAACGCGGGTCATTCATTTTATGACGCCCAAGCGTTATGGCAGACAATGATTGGAAAACTCTTTTTGTTACCATATCAATATGTATTATCCCCATACTCCTCATATGGGGTGTTAAACGAGGGAAGCCCATGCATACACACGGGCTATCCCCTAACTAAGCTTGCTTCCGATTGCATCGGGCAATGTAAAGACCTGACTATAAGTCTTTAACTGTATTAACAATATACGAAAAATATTCGAGATTTCCAAATAATTCAGCAACTATTTTGCTGGTTATCAGCACTTTTATTACACATCAAGCACCTTTTCCAACCGCCCGATATGATTGCTGATATTCTTATTTAGAACCTGCGCATAGGAGCGCTGGGTAACTGAAATATCGGAGTGACCAAGTAATTTGCTCACAACTTCAATAGGCACATCGTTATAGAGCAAAATCGTCGTTGCAAAGGTTTTACGGGCTGTATGGTGGGTCAGTTTTTTGTCGATACCCACAACCTCCGCTATTTCCCGTAAATAGGAATTGACCTTTTGATTAGAGATGCGCGGTTGCACATACTCATTTACCTTGCAAAACTTTTCAAACCAAATTATTAATTTTTCGGCCTGAGGAAGCAGTGGAACAGCAATCTCCCGGTCTGTTTTCTGACGTACCAGATTAATCCAGTTTCGCCCATCGAAACCCTTGACAATATGTTTCGGTTGCAGGGCTTGCGCTTCATGATAAGCCAATCCAGTATAGACGGAGAAAAGATAGATATTCTTCACCTCTTCCAACCGTTGTTGGGCAAAATGATAATCTTCCAACAATTTCAATTCTTCCTGCATAAGGAATACCAGCCGTTTTCGCTCTTTTAAAGGTCTATATTCAACAAATGGGTCTTGTTGGATATAGTTACACTTGAACGCATATACGACCATCTGACGCAGCCGCTGCATGATTTTATTTATAGTAATCGCTTTCAGTCCTTGAGATAATAGGGTGTCCTCGAACTGCTTTACGAAAAAATAATCCACACGGCGTATCGGAATGTCCGTACTCTTATGTAGGCTAAGCACCCGGCGCCTTACCGTATTTCTACGGCAGGTTTCCAAGAACTCGCCCCCGAACCGGACTTACACCTCTCGGCGTATCCGGCTCTCCACTAATTTTTTTTCAGTCTAAACTTTTCCCAGATGCCGCAGCCTGTGGCAACTCGGACACAACGCAATGGTCTTGCGTTTTCGGGCTGACATGAGCCGTTTCCAACTCTCTTTCCCTTTCAGGTCTTTGAGGTTGCGGACATGGTGCATAATCAGCTTGCCCGTTGCCCCACACAATTCGCATTTTTCCGCTTTGAGCCTGTCCGTCAAATTGGTTCGGCTCACGTCTGCAATAGAGTACGGTTCGATGTCGCAGCTTCCGTTGAACGCCGTTGTCCGGCGTTTGAAACTTGTCTTGTAAAAGGTTCGGGACTTGATTACCCCTTTCTGCTCGTACTTTACGGTGAACAGTTTGTTGAGACGGTACTTTTTGTTGATTTTTCGTACCGTGCTCCTATATTTGCCCGCAAATGTTTTATACATGCTGTACTCCATGATATATCTGAAGTTGTGCAGTACGACGCAGTTGTTGGCGATCAGGTAATAGTTGCAAAATCCCACTGTTTCCCGATTGTATCGGTCGAGGATTTCAAGATCGTCGTTGAATATCAATCCTGAACGGCATTTGGGTTTCCAAATCTCTTTCCCGTTGCGGAGCTTGATTTCCATAGCTCCGTATTCCAGAAGTTTGTCCCGCAGCGTTGCCATGCTGACATTCAGCCGGACACGCTTGCCGTAGGTGCGTCGCAGACGTCCTTGCACATCCCGTCGTTGATGATTGTTCCGTGTTACCGTAATCTCATATCCGAGAAATTTCGCCGATTTACCCGTATGGGTTATCAGCGTCTTTTCTTCGGACAGTTCGAGGGCGAGGCTTTCGGATAGGAATGATTTAATATCCTCCTTTATCCGCAGTGCATCCTCTTTGCTGCCGATTACACCCAGAATAAAATCGTCGGCGTAACGGATGTATTTGAGCCTGCGGTAACTTCCGTCCATTTCATCTCCGCTTGGAAATGCTGCACGTTCCTGTTCGATGGCTTTGAGTCTTGCGACCAAAGCCGCCTTCTCAGTCCCGTCTTTTACCTTTTTCAGTTTCCGCACAGTCCGTTTTCGTTCATTGGCCAAATCGTTGCTCTCTTTGCCCGGCCTGCGTTTGGTTCCCATGTCGAAATGTCGGATATACTCTTTCACGTACTTGTCTAATTTATCGAGGTATATATTCGCCAGAATCGGGCTGACGATACCTCCCTGCGGCATTCCGCTGTAAGTGTTGTGAAACGTCCAATCCTCGACGTATCCCGCTTTCAGGAATTTCCGTATCAGACGGATAAAACGGTCATCTGAAATGCGCTCCCGCAGGATTCCGACAAGTACATCATGGTCAATGTTGTCGAAGAACCCTTTGATGTCGCCCTCGATAAACCATTTCGCCCCGCTGAACGTCTTTTGAATATGAAGTAATGCTGTGTGACAGCTCCGTTTAGGTCGGAAACCGTGCGAGGTGGTCTCAAAATGTCCCTCGTAAATGGCTTCCAGAATCATGCGGACTACCTCCTGCACCAGCTTGTCTTCAAAAGCCGGTATTCCCAGAGGGCGCGTTTTCCCGTTTTTCTTCGGGATATGCACCCTCCGCGACGGGTGAGGCTGATAACTTTCGTCTTTCAACGAGGCTATCAGCGTTTCGATCCGGGCAAGGCTCATCTCGTCGATACTGCGACCGTCGGAGCCTTTGGTCGTACTGCCTCCGTTCGATGCGATCTTTTGGTAGGCAACATAGAACAACTCTTCGTTGAACAGAATCCGGTAAAGGCGTTCGAACTTGTAGCTCGAATCCTTACTGTGTTCGTTCAGACTGTTTAATACTCTTTCCGGACTTCTCATAATGTCTCTCACATTATCCATTAAATTGTATTAAAGAAAATTAGCTGCCTCCCTTCGCCATGTGCAGGGCGTTACCCTGCCCGGACTACTACGGAGGCTCCGTTACCGTGCCGGATATTCAGAGGTCTGCACCTCATAGCCTTACGGCGTTCCGGTTTAGGTAATCCCCGTTTACTTACTTAGTAACTGTTGGCATGATGGATTGTCGGATGCGATTTCCGTCCTTTACCATTTATCATGGTTGCTCTGCGGCAAGTTCTTGCTTGCGTCCGTACCTATACACCGGAGCAGTACCGCAGTATGACGATTTCAGTTACCTTACGTCATAGCCTTCAAGTAGAGCAGCTCGGACTGTCGTTCAAACAATTCGGTTTTCATCCTCATATCCATCGTTTCACCTTGCCGTTCAGTGGCAGTCTGGTAACTGACTGACTTACGACGTTCCCGACATGCTACACTCCCCGTCCGGTTTCCCTTTCGGATAAGTCGGGTGATGATAGGTTTTTCAAAGAACACTTACCTAATCCCTTGCCAGTGGGATATTTACTAAGCAGCTTGTACGGGCGCACATAAATTCTGGATATATCGCTCCACGTGGGCGAATACCTCTCGGAATTTTTGCAACGTAGAAGGTGAATATTCTTTGCCTACGAGAGATTCCATCCGCTTTATACGTTCCCGGAAAATTCCACACAATGTATGCTCATTGGCAGTCTTATTCTTATAAAGAGAATAAATTTCATCGAGTGAAACATTTCCATCTGCTTCGTATAATTTACGCTCGATGCTTTTCAGCTCGACGGTGATGTCCTGTAACCGACGGTTAATCAATACGGCATCTTCCGAGGTTCCACGGACACATTGAGCGTCTTTGTCCCAAATTTCAGGTCTGATATACAACCGGGTAGAGAATTGCTGACGGTTAATCCCGTCAGTAGTCAGCTTGCAATAGATAGGTACCTCTCCTTGCTTTGTACGCTTAAATTCATAGAGATAGTAAGTGATTCGTAATATTTCAATCATAGTCAGCAGATTGTTTTATAACCTGCTGGAATACTTTTCATTACAAGTCTGGAATACCGAGATTTTCAGATTTTGCCCGGTATTCCAAAGAACCCCTAAAATGCCCCGATTTTGGTTAATTACTAAAATATCTTAAAATATAGCAATTTTACTTATTCACTGATTATAAGACACTTAACTACTTTGCAGAGCATAAAATTAGGGGCCAAACATTGCTGTTTAGCCCCTTTGGTAGCGGGAGGAGGACTCGAACCTCCGACCTTCGGGTTATGAGCCCGACGAGCTGCCAACTGCTCCATCCCGCGATATGTCTTTAGTGATGTACTATCGCTTTTGCGTGTGCAAAGATAAGACAAAAATTCGGATTCTACAAATTTTTCCGGGCACAATGCGGCATTTACGATCTATCATGCTATTTATCAGCCGCCAACAATTATTTTTTTTTCGTTTCTCAGCATCCAGCACAACCCGGAAGTTCTCCAACAGCTCCCGGAATCCGAATCTACCGGCCCCAAGCCCGCGCTTGCCGGGCCTCAATCCTCGAACTCCCGGAACATCGTCGTGCTGAGGTACTTTTCGGCACGGTCGGGAAATACGACGACGATATTCCCCGACTCGATACGCGCCGCGGTGCGTACGGCGGCCAGCATGGCGGCGCCGCTGCTCATCCCGGCGAAGATACCCTCGGCAGAGATGATCCTGCGGGCCATGTCGATCGCCTCCTCGCTCTCGACCAATTCCTGCACGTCGATCTTCGAGGGGTCGTAAATATCGGGCACGATCGCCTCCTCCATATTTTTGAGACCCTGAATATAGTGCCCCTTGGTCGGCTGGGCGCAAACCACCTTGATCGCGGGATTCATCACTTTCAGAAAGCGCGACAGCCCCATCAGAGTCCCCGACGTTCCGATCGCGCAGACAAGATAGTCGATCTGTCCGCCCGTCTGCTGCCAGATCTCCAGCGCCGTGTTTTCATAATGCGCCAAGTAATTGGCGGCATTCGCGAACTGGTCGGGCATAAAATATTTGTCGGGATTCTCCGCGACGAGTTTGCGGGCCAGACGGATCGCGCCGTCCGTCCCTTCGGCGGCAGGCGTCAGACGCACCGTGCCGCCGTATGCGCGGATGATCTTACGGCGTTCGATCGACACGGCCTCGCTCATCACGATCTCCACGGGATAGCCTTTGACGATGCCGACAATAGCCAATCCGATGCCGGTATTTCCCGACGTAGGTTCGATGATCGTCTTCCCTTTGGTCAGGCGGCCTTCGCGCTCGGCGGTTTCGATCATCTTGACCG
Organism: Alistipes finegoldii DSM 17242; assembly: GCF_000265365.1. NCBI lineage: Bacteria > Pseudomonadati > Bacteroidota > Bacteroidia > Bacteroidales > Rikenellaceae > Alistipes > Alistipes finegoldii. Next base: position 2,375,497 of record NC_018011.1, on the reverse strand, counting down.
CAATGCGGTCCTTGATGCTGCCCGTCGGATTGAACCCTTCGAGTTTGGCGAATATCTTCACTTTCGGATTGGGCGACAGCGCATTGATCCGAACCATCGGCGTAGAACCGATGGTATCCAAAATCGTTTTCTTTGCTTTCATCTTATACTCACTAACCTAACTCAGTCTTATTTCAGCCCGGCGGCGACGATCTCCGCCAAGTCGCGCACCTCGCCCCTCGTGCCGCGGCCGATGGCCTTCTTGCAGAGCGGACAGGCCGTCACGATCACTTCTGCGCCCGTGGCTTCCAGCTCTTCGGCCACCGCCTGCGCAAGGCGCACCTGCTGGCTGTCGGAAATGGCCGTATTGGCGACCGAGGAGCCGCAGCAGGGAGCGTTTTCGCGCGTCTGCGCGGGTTCGAGCAGTTCGCCCACCGCTTCGATCACGGCGCGCGGCTCGTCGTAAATGCCGCTTCCGCGCCCCAATTCGCAGGGATCGTGGTAGGTGAAGCGCGTCGGGCCGTGCACGACATCCAGCCGTCCGGCCCGGATCAGACGCAGGATATATTCCGAATGGTGCAGCACCTCGATTCCGGCCAGTTCGTAGTCCTCGCGGAAAACCTTCAGGCAGATCGGACACGAGGTCACGAGCGTCGTGATGCCGTGTTTGCGGAACAGATCGGTATTGTAGCGCATCATCCTGCGCGCCGAATCGGTCTCGCCGGCCAGCTTCAGCGGCCGGCCGCAGCAGACGCCGCCTTCGCGGTCGGCCCACCATACCTCTTCGCCCGCGGCGCGGAACACCTTGTCCATCGCCGACATCGTACGGGGCGTAAGCAGGGTCATGCACCCCGCGAAATAGCCCACCTTGCCCTCTCCCGAAGAGCGGTCCAACCCTTTGAAATAGTCGTAGCGCTTCTCGTCGGGCACGTTGCGCATCGTATCGCGCGAGTTGAGCCGCAGCGTATTCAGGTCTATGTCCACAGGACACTTTTCGGCGCAGCGCCCGCACATCAGGCAGTTGTCGGCCGTCGCCAGCCGCAGCATCCGGTAACGGCGGTCGCGCAGGAAATAGACCGACTGCACGTCATTGATTCCCAGCACGCTCTGCAACTGACAGGGATCGATGCAGATACCGCAGCGCGAACATGCTTCGACCTGAAAATGATCGAACGAACCCTCCTTTTCGGTCGAGCGGAGTTCGTAATGCCGCAGGAAAATCAGGGGAATCTCGGTAAAGATATGCATATACCGCGAGAAAGGCAACGCCACGAAGAAAATACCGAGGCATGCGGAATAGGCCCACCATGCCGCGCTTTCGAGATTCATCAGCGCGAGCGTGCTGACGTGCTCCGCCATCCACGCGCCGACCGCCCCCGTCAGGAATCCTCCGCCGCCGTAAAGGGCGCAGGTCGTGCTCTCGGCGATCAGGCGCACCGGGAAGACGAACCACAACGCCGAGAGGGCCACGCGGTCGCCCAGCAAGTGCTTGGTCGTACGCCGCATGCCCATCGCCCGCGAGTAAACGCGCTTGCCCCAAGCCAGCGCCACGCCCGAAAGGACGAAGAGCAGCAGCAGGTCCATCAGGAAGTCGAACACGGGCTTATGTTCCAGCCCCGTGGCGAAATATTTGAAAAAGACGTGTCCCTGCAGCGGCACATAACGGAATCCGAGGTAGGCGATGGTCTCGATCCACCCCACGGCAATCAGCAGAAACCAGCCGAAAGCCAGACTCATGTGCATGTAGCCCAGCAGCGGATTGACCTTGAAGATGCGGCGGTGCAGCAGCGATTCGCTGATCACCTCCCACACGGCCGCCAGCGTACGGCGCGTCGGCAGTCCGAACAGAATCCGTTTCTTGTCGGCGCGGGGCAGCAGGTAGAGCCACGAACCCCACTTCCAGAGCAGTACGACGAACATCACGGCCGCGCCGACCATGAACGGTATGCAGAATGGTGCGAAAAAAGTCATCGTCAGAAGTCTCCCAGTTTACGTTTGATAAGCATGACCACGCCGCGCGTGTTGATACCGCGCGGACACACCAGCCGGCATTTGCCGCAGAGCATGCACTTGTTCATCTCCTCGTAAGCCCCCTGATATTCGCCCCGGCGGACGAGCGTGTGGACCTTGCGGAAATTGAACTCCGTGAGGTTTCCGGCCGTGCAGACCGCCGTGCAGGCCCCGCATCCGATGCAGGCCTGCAGCTCCGGCATTTCGTGCAGGATCTCGTCGCTCTTGCGCAGGTTGTTGCGGTCGATGTCGATCGCCCGCGGCTTGGAGATGGTATATCCGAAATTGATCGCCGCCATACGCTATGCCCCCAGATATCGGGCCGCGGCGTCGGCAGCGGCCGTTGCTTCGTTCAACGATTCGCCGATATTCTTCGGCGCCGTGACGGTTCCGGCGTAAAAAATGCCCTCCACGTTGCTCTTCACGTTGCCCAAGAACATGTCGCGCGGCGCCATGAAACCGCTCGGCGCACGGTGCAGACCCGCGCCTTCGGCCAGCACGGCGTTGTCGTCGTTGGCCCGCATGCCGACAATCAGAATCAGCATGTCGACGCTCATGCGCAGCGGACGTCCCGTCAGCGTATCCTCGGCCTTGATCTGCACGCGGCCGTCAATCGTCGGGCTGGCTTCCGAAATACGTCCCCGGATAAAGTGGATGTTGTATTTCTGCTGCGCCTCACGGTACATCTCTTCGTATCCGGGGCCGAACATGCGGATGTCCATGTAGAAATTGAAGACGTCGGCGTCGGGAAACAGCTGTTTCATCTCCATCGCCTGCTTCACGCCCGTAATGCAGCACACCTTGGAACAGTGCTGCTGGCAGACCTTTTCGTCGCGCGAACCTACGCAGTGCAGGAAAGCGATGCGCTTGGGACGCGAGCCGTCGGCCTTGGCCACACGGCCTTCGTTGAGCATCCGCTCGATGTCCACCGTCGTAAAGACGTTGTCGTAGATGCCGTAGCCGTACTCCTCCTTGATCGACGCGTCGAACAGCGTGAATCCCGAACACATCACGACCGAGTCGCACGCGATCGTACGCCCGTCGGTCAGCCGCACGCCCTCGCGGGTAAACCCGGCGGCTTCGGTCTGCGTCAGCACCTCGATACCGCGCTCCGCGACGCGGCGGCGCAGTTCGGTGAGAATCTCCGACGCCGGGGTAAACGACGGGAACAGCACGTGCCAGCCCCGGAGTTTGCCGCCCAGTTCGGCCTCCTTTTCGATGATTACAGGTTCGATGCCCTGTTCTGCCAGACGCAGGGCCGTTTGCATGCCCGCAACGCCGCCGCCTATGACTGCCACTCGTTTCATTACTCTCTGATGTCGTATATTGTGTCCGTCGGGCAGCAGTTCACCACCGCCGACGCAGGTTTACCGATATATTTTCCGTTGCGGCCGAGGTATTTGGCCGCGGGGTCGTACTCGACGCCCATCTTGTCCAGCAGGGGTTCGACGTCGACCTGATGCATCTGCATGCCCAGCGCCCAAGGATCGTAACCGAGCACCAGACCGGCCATCTCCTCGTAAGTCAGGACGGGAATCCCGTGGCCGTTCTGGCCGTAAGTCGTCCCCTCCATCTCGGCGATCGTGTACTGCCACTTGTCGAGGAACATCGCGCACCCCGGACAGTTGGCCACGATGAAATCGGGCTTGTAAGGGGCCATGCTCTCCAGTTTCTTGTGCGAATTGGCGATCGAATAGCCGCGGTTGGCCTGCACCAGATAGTTGCGGAACCCGAAGCCGCAGCAATGCCGCCGTTCGGGATAGTCCACGCACTCGCCGCCCCACGACTCGACCATGCCGGCCAGCACGTAGGGAAATTCCGATCCGCCGATACCCGATTTGGGGAATATTTTGGCATAGTGGCAGCCGATATGCTCCACGACCTTCAGCGGTTCGCCCGTCTGGGCATTGACCAGCCGGTGTTTGGCCCGTGCGGCGATCTGCTCGCGGAAGTGGAAGACGACGTCCGACGTGTGGGCCAGACTCGCAGGCTTTTTGAATTCGCGCCCCGTGGCCTTGTAAAGGTTCTCGCGGGTCTTCGCCTCGGTCTCCGGGAACTCGTGCCATGTGGCCAGAATCTCCGTGTAGACGCCGAACGAAGTGATGCACGACGAAACGAGGTTTTCATACCCGGCTTCGGTCATCAGCGCGAACTGCCGCGCCACGACCGTCATGATCGTTTCGAGCGGCACGATGTCCGAGTGGTAGCCGATGCCCGTGCAGGACGAGTGCAACGGATCGTCCGTCAGGTCCTTGCCCAGATCGTTGCGCAGCATGTCGATGAACAGCTTCTCGCTGCCGGGAAAGAAATTCTGGCGGATACAGCTGCGGGCGTAATAGTAGTGGTCGTCGGCAATCTCCTTCTGGTAATCCTGCCAACTCTTTCGTTTTATCATCTGCTAATAGTGTTCGTTGCTGTTATTGAGGAAGACGTCCATCATGTACTTCTGATCGGCTCCCTCTTCGTAACCCAATTCGCGGGCCTTGCGGTCGGAGTGCTCCTCGATGGCGTCGAACATCTCCTTGCCGCCGCTGACCTCGAAAATCCGGTGAATCTCGTCGAGCGACTTCTCGTCCAGACGGCGCAGCGCACCCGCGCCGTGACGCATGTAGACCGGCGTGAACTGACCGTAAATCTCCTTGTCGTTATCGTAAATCCACTGCCACACGGTTCCCTGTTCGGGGTGCAGTTCCGGTTTGACGAGCCGCGGTACGATGCAGTAACCCGTGCGGAGGATGTTCTCGCCGATGATACGCTTGAGCGCCAGCTGCTGACGGCCCTTTTCGCTCTCGACGAAGAACCCCAGCTTCTGCGAAAGGGTCCGCAGCGCCTGAATCACATAGCCCGGCGTGTTGCCGCGCGGACAGCGCGGACGGCACGACATGCACTCGCCGCAGTACCAGATCGTATCGCTCTTCAGAAGCTCCTCGATGGCGTCGTCGTCGCGTGTCTGCACGATGTTCACGATCTGACGGGGATCGTAATTGTAGAACTCGGCAGCCGGACAGACGCCCGTGCAGACGCCGCAGTTCATGCACGACTGAAGGCCCTCCTTCATCCGCACGTCCTCCATCAGCATGTCGAAATATTTTGCCATTTTTCTCTTTTCTTTGTTCGTTCGCCCTTCCGCCGGCACCGAATCGCCGCATGCGGTCCGGACTGCCCCAGCGGATTTACACCGCTTCCCGCATCCGATCCAGCAGTCGCCTGCATCCGCCGCGCAGTGCGAAAAAAAGCGTCCGGCATGTGCATAAAAAAACCTTTGCGTCTGCAAAGGTAGGGATTACGGCCGAGCCGCGCAGTGGTATAAATACCTAATTTCGCCGCCGTTCGTAGGTCTCGAACGCAAAGGGATAGGGATAATTCGCGCCCGAAGCGAACGACTCGGACGACACGAGCCGCCACTCGGCGTCGTTCCATGCGGGAAAATGCGTATCGCCCTCGTAGGCATGGAAAACCCGCGTCAGGTAGAAGCGGCCGGCCAGCGGAAGGGCCTGCGCATAAATCTGCGCGCCGCCGATGACGAAGACCTCCTCTTCGGCCGGGAACAGCGCCACCGCCTCTTCGAGCGAATGGGCCACCCTGCATCCCGGAATCTCCATCTCCTGCCGCGTGACGACCACATTGGTCCGGTTGGGCAGCGGCCGTCCGAGCGACTCGTAGGTCTTGCGCCCCATGACGACGGGATGGCCCGACGTAACGGACTTGAAGTATTTCAGGTCTTCGGAAATATGCCACAACAAGGCGTTCTTATCGCCGATCACGCCGTTTTCGGCGACGGCTACGATGATGCTTACCATATATATTTATTAATGCGATCCGCCGCCGCAGTCCGCCTGAGACGTCCGGCCGCCCTGCAAAGATAGCAATAATTCGGTTCGGCGCAATGGCTCCGCCTGCGAACCGAAACCCCGCCCGCCCCCCGCATCCGGCAACTCCGCAACCGCTCCCGGCAATCGCAATCGTTCCCGAAATCGTTCCCGAAGATTTTATTCGCCGATCGTGCGGAATATCTTCCGGCAAATTCTATTTTTGTTCGTAAACTACAACCTGAGCTATGGAAATTCTGGACTACATAACCATCGCCGTCTTTGCGGCGGGCATCATGTTCGTCGGTTCGCTGTTCTCCTCGACCGGCAAAAACATGAAGAGTTTTTTCGCCGGAGGCGGCAACGTCCCTTGGTGGATCAGCGGGCTGTCGCTGTTCATGGGCTTCTTCTCGGCCGGAACGTTCGTGGTATGGGGGTCGATCGCCTACTCGATGGGCTTCGTCGCCGTCACCATACAGCTCACGATGGCCGCAGCCGGATTCGCCGTCGGCCTGCTTATCGCCCCGCGCTGGAACAAAACGGGCTGTCTCACCGCCGCGGAATACATCACACGCCGCTACGGAGCCTCGACGCAGAAGCTTTACACCTACATCTTCCTTTTCATCTCGATCTTCACCACCGGCTCCTTCCTCTATCCGATCGCCAAAATCATCGAAGTGGCCGCCGGGATTCCGCTCTCGTCCAGCATCCTGATACTCGGCGTGTTCTGCATGATATACGTCTCGCTCGGCGGCCTTCGCGCCGTGGTCGTGACCGACGTGCTGCAATTCATCATCCTCTTCGCCGCGGTCATCATCGTCATTCCGCTCGCATTCGGCGAAGTGGGCGGCGTCCCGGAGTTCCTCGCACGGGTTCCGGAGGGATTCTTCACGCTCTTCGCGGGAGAATACAACTGGGTGTTCATCGTCGCGTTCATGCTCTACAACCTCTTCTTTCTGGGCGGAAACTGGGCTTATGTCCAGCGATATACGAGCGTGCGCACGCCCAGAGACGCGAAAAAGGTCGGCGTGCTGTTCGGCGTGCTGTATACCTTCAGTCCGATCCTGTGGATGCTGCCGCCGATGATCTACCGCGTCTTCGAACCCGGACTTTCGGGGCTTGAAAACGAAAACGCCTACCTGCTGATGTGCAAGCAGACGATGCCCGCCGGCATGCTCGGACTCATGCTCGGCGGCATGATCTTCGCGACCGCAAGTTCGCTGAACGCCACGCTGAACATCTCGGCAGGCGTCTTCACCAACGATATCTTCAAACGCCTCCGCCCCGCCGCCGGAGAGACGACGCTGATGAAAGTCGCCCGCATCTCCACGCTCGGCTTCGGGGTGCTGGCCATCGCCGTGGCGCTGCTCATCCCCAACATGGGCGGCATCGTCAACGTCGTCATCAGCGTGGCGGCACTCACCGGAGTGCCCCTCTACCTGCCGCTGATCTGGAGTCTCTTCTCCAAGAACCTGAACGGCAGGGCGATCCTCAGCACGACCGTCACCAGTCTGACCGTCAACGCCGTTCTCAAATTCATCACGCCTGCGGCCGTCGGCTTCTCGCTCAGCCGGGCCGAAGAGATGCTGGTCGGGGTGCTCTTCCCCGCGCTGCTGCTGACCGGCTATGAAATCTATCACAAACTCTCCGGCTCGCGCGTCTGCGTTCCGATGCCTGCGGCAGAGAACGCAGCGGCGCCCGCCGCCGAGGACGCCGGCACGGATAACAACAACAGCATCCGCATCATCGGCGCCGGAGCGGCGATTTCGGGCTGCTTCATCTCCCTGATCGCGCTCCTGTCCGGCGGGGAGACTCTCGTTCCCCTCACGACGGGTATCGTCCTGACGGTATTGGGCGGCCTGATTTTCCTCACGACAAAAAACAAATAAACATATGTTTATCGGAGAATTCGAAAAAAGCCGCAAACCGGCGAAAGTACACAGCCGTCACAGTCTGGTGATCGTCGGCGGCGGGCTTACCGGCGTATGCTGCGCCATTACCGCGGCCCGTGCGGGCGCCGACGTCGCGCTGATTCAGGACCGTCCCGTGCTGGGCGGCAACGCTTCGAGCGAAGTCCGCCTGTGGGCGCTGGGAGCGACCTCGCACATGGGCAACAACAACCGCTGGTCGCGCGAAGGGGGCGTCATCGACGAAATACTGGTCGAGAACACCTTCCGCAACCGGGAAGGCAATCCCGTGCTGTTCGACATGGTGCTCATCGACAAGGTGCTCTCCGAACCGAACATCACGCTTTACCTCAACACGTGCGTATACGACGCCGAAATGTCCGGCCGCACCGTCAGATCGGTCACGGCGTTCAATCCGCAGACCGGAACGCACCACACGATCGAAGGCGATCTTTTCGCCGACTGTTCGGGCGACGGCGCGCTCGCCTACATGGCGGGAGCCGAATACCGCATGGGCGCCGAGGACCGCGAAGAATACGGCGAGAAGTTCGCGCCCGACAAGACCCGATACGGCGAACTGCTGGGGCACAGCATCCTGTTCTACATCAAGGACACGGGGCGCCCCGTACGCTTCGAAGCTCCCGAATTCGCCCTGAAGGAGGTCGAGGAGCTGATCCCCCGGCTCCGGAATCCGGAGTATTTCAACACCTCGCAGCACGGCTGCAAATACTGGTGGCTGGAGTACGGCGGACGGCTGGACACGATCCGGGATACCGAAAAAATCAAATTCGAACTCTGGAAAATCGTCTACGGCGTCTGGAATCACATCAAAAATTCGGGCAAGTACCCGGAAATGGAGAACTACACGCTCGAATGGGTCGGGCTTTTCCCCGGCAAACGCGAAAGCCGGCGGTTCAAGGGCTACTACATGCTGACCCAACAGGACATCATCGAACAGCACGAGCACTACGACGCCGTTTCGTTCGGCGGCTGGTCGATCGACCTGCACCCCGCCGACGGCGTTTACGGTGCAGGGCGCGCCTGCAACCAGTGGCACAGCAAGGGCATCTACCAGATTCCCTACCGCTGTCTGGTGATGCCCGATGCGGACAACCTCTTCATCGGAGGCCGCATCATCAGCGTCAGCCACGTGGCCAACGGCTCCACGCGCGTCATGTGCACCGCCGCACACGGCGGGCAGGCGATCGGCACGGCGGCCGCAATCGCCCTGCGCGACCACCTCAAACCGGCCGACCTTATCGGCCGGGAGCGTATAGGCCAGCTGCAGTCCGCACTGCTCCGCACCGGACACTTCCTGCCGGGCGAACGGTTCGGCCGCGGCATGCTGCCCCGAACGCCCGGATCAGCGCATCCAGCGAATTTGCGCTCGAACGGCTGCGCCCCGACGGCACCCGCTTCCGGCTGGACTGCTCCGCCGCCGAGCTTATCCCGGTCGGCGGCCCGGTTCCGGCCGTCGGTCTCACCGTGCAAGCGGACAAGGCGACCCGGCTGACGGTCGAACTGCGCAGTTCGTCGCGCAGGGGCAACTACACCCCGGACACGACCGACAAGCGGCTCGTTTTCGACCTCCGGGAGGGAGAAAACAGACTGACCGTCGATTTCGGAATGTGCTACGACGCGCCGCAGTACGTCTTCATCTGCTTCATGGCCAATCCCGACGTAAGCATTCCGATGAGTTCGGAGATCGTCTCCGGCCTGACTTCGGTATTCAACACCGTCAATCCCGCGGTCTCCAATTTCGGCAGGCAGACTCCGCCGGAGGACATCGGGGTCGATACGTTCGAATTCTGGTGCCCAAAGCGCCGTCCCGAAGGGAAAAACATCGCGCTCGAATTCTCCGCGCCGCTGACCTGCTTCGGAGCCGAAAACCTCCTCAACGGCTACTTCCGGCCCTACATACAGCCCAACGGCTGGATCCCGGCCCCCGACGACCGAACGCCGTCGGTCCGCATCGACTTGGGCGAAGAGCGGACCGTCCGGCAAATCAGGCTGTTCTTCGACACCGATTTCGACCACGCACTGGAGAACGTGCAAATGGAGCATTTCGATTCGGTGATGCCCCAGTGCATCCGCAACTACCGCATTACCGACGGCGACGGGAACCTCCTGTTCCGCACGGAAGGCAACCACCAGAGCTGCAATACGATTGCATTGGACGCCCCGCACACGCTGCGCTCGATACGCTTCTGGCCGGAAGACTCCGAGTCCGGAAGGCACAAGGCCCTGATGGGGATCATTGCCGAATAAATTGCATAACTTCGAACCGGAAACCGAAACCATGAAACCGCACTTCAAAATATTCTCCGCATTCGTCCTGCTACTGTCGGCCGCCTGCACGCCCTCCGACGAACTGGCCGTCAGAAACAAAGGGCTGGAAATCCGCTGGGAGCAGACCGCGGAAGGATGGAAAATCTCACGTATCGCCGACCGCAAAGGCTGCTGCTGGGGAGTGCCCGACGGAGCGTATACGATACTCTTCAGCAGCGAAAAGCCCTCGGCGGAGCCGGAAACGATCACCAACCGCGGCGGCGACACCATGAACTTCGACATCGCGCGGTTCCACTACATCGCCAAGGATTCCAACAGGGCGGTCTCTTCCGTGCCGATGAACCGCGCGGGCGAAGCGCTGCGCTTCTACCCCGAAAAAGGCTGGAAAGAGGGGCGCACCGTCTGCTTCGAAGCCCGCAACGAACTGGGCCGCCTGCGCACGACATGGAGTCCCGACCCGGATTATTCGGCGGACATACGCATCGAAAGCGTGTTCTACCCGGCTCGCAAGGGGTACTATTCGGTAAGCACGCCCACGCTGGCCATACTTCCCGAAGAGCGGCTCGGCTGGAGCGTCGTTCCGGGCTTTTTCCAAGGCGACTACATCCAGCCCGTATTCCACCTCGCCTACATGTACGGACAGGGACTGCCCCACCTGCCGGTCAATGCAACGACAATACGGTCACCACGATGATCATGTCCATGACCGAAAAAGCGGGCAATACGCTGGCGCTGATCCCCGACAGCGGCTACTCCCGCTCCGAATACACCGGCGGCAAGCGCACGCACGGCATCTCGTGGCGGTGCGGCCTTTCGCACATGAACCGGCAGGGAGAACTCTCCCCGACGCTCTACTATCCGGTGCTCGGACAGGAGGGGTCCGAAAAGCAGGCGGGAGACTCCGTCCGGTTCGGATTCCGCGTCAGCATGACGGACAAGGGGTGGTACGAAGCGCACAAACACGCCGTTTACGACATTTACAGTCTGGGCAACTTCCTCGCGCTCAAACATACGACCCTTCCGCTCTACAAGCGCATGGAAGCGATCTGGGACTACATTCTCGACGACTCGCTCTCCTTCTGGCGGACCGCCGCCTACAAGGGGGCTGACCATCGGAGCGCAGGACTATCTGGGCGGAGTCGTCGAAGCCGACCACGACGCCATGAAGAATTCCGACATCGGCGCATCGTGGATGCTCGCCTCGATGACCGGCGATCCGCGGCTTACCGAGGATCGGCTTCCCTACATGCGCAACTTCAAACTGATGCAGCAGGCCCCGGCCGGCGATCCCAACCACGGCGCGGCCATGGGACAGTATTACCTGTGGAAAAAGCAAAAATTCGTCGAAGAGTGGGGCGACCATATCGAACCGATCGGCATCACGTACTATACGCTCATGGACTTGGGCAACATCCTGCTCTTCGAAAGGGACGACTCGCTGCTGCGCAGCAGTTTCCGGGCCGGAGCCGAACGGCTGCTGTCGTTGCAGCAGGCCGACGGCGGTTTTGCCGTGGCCTACGGCAAACACGACGGGAAACCGCTGTTCACCGACCTGAAAGACCTCCGGCCCACGTTTTACGGCTTCGTCGTCGCCTATAAGCTGCTCGGCGAACGCAAATACCTCGACGCCGCGGTGCGGGGCGCCGACTGGTTCGCCCGCAACGCCGTGGACAAGGGGGCTTTCACCGGGGTCTGCGGCGACGCGCGCCTTATCAACGACTTCGCCACGGGACAGGCCGTACAGGCCCTGCTCGACATGCACGGCCTGACCGGAGAGGCCCGATACCGCGACGCCGCGCTCCGCACGGCCCGGATGTACGCCACGTCGATCTACACGCATCCGACGCCGGGCGACCGTGAAATCGAGTACAAAGGGCGGAAGATGCAGGAGTGGCAGATCAGTCAGGTCGGTCTCTGCTTCGAGCACGGCGGCTGCGCCGGGTCGGCGGTCAAGAGCGGCCCGATCCTGCTCACCAGCCACTGCGGCATGTTCGTAAGACTGTACGAAGAGACCGCAGACCGGCTCTTCCTCGACCTCGCGCGGGCTGCGGCTACGGCGCGCGAAGCGCACCTCGCACCGGACACGCACATGGCGACCTATTACTGGAGCCAGTTCGACCGGGGTCCCGGTCCCTTCCCGCACCATGCGTGGTGGCAGCTGGGGTGGATCGCCGATTACGTCTTCGCCGAAGCCGAAATGCGGAGCGGCCGCCGAATCTCGTTCCCCCGCGGTTTCATGACCCCGAAAGTCGGTCCGCAGCGCATCTTCGGATTCGAACCGGGAACCGTATACGACGAGCAGGCGAATCCAATCATGGTCAAAGGGCTGTTCGACGCCGACAACACCGACATCGAAATTCTGTCGGCCCTGACGACGGACCGGAACAGGCTATTCCTGATCCTGATGAACAGCACGCCACGGCCCCAGCATACGGCGCTGACGGTGCACCCCGCGGCCATCGCCGGCAGGCGCATCGGCACCGCTTCGGCCGACGATCCCGCAACCGGACGCAAAATCACGCCCGGCGGCGACGGAGCGTTCGGCATCACCCTGCCGGGCTACGGAATACAGACCCTGAAATTCGACCTCGAACAATGACCAAGACCGGCCGCATACTGCTGATCATACTGGCCGCGGCGGGAGCGTGCCGCCCGGCGCAGGCGCAGGAATTCAGGGTGAAACCCGACCATACGGTCGTGTTCGGCGGGCAGCACCTCCTGCCCGACTATCTGCCGGAATTCACGGTCCTCTTTTCGGCTGCGGACCCGCAGCTGAGAATGCGTCCGGCGGGCATCCCCGACGTTCAGTACAACGTGGCTACATGGCTCAGCGACCGCCCGGAACTGAACCGTACGGACCGCAGGGCCGATCAGTCGGGCGACGGCTTCGACGATGAAATCCTCGAAGGCTCCGTCGAATCGCGGACAGCCGACCTCTTCAACGCAGGGCGCATCATCGTCGTCCGCCCCGTCTCCCACCGTGCGGAAGGAACGGACAAGGTCACTTTCGGCTACCCCGAAAACGACCTTTTCAGCATCGCGGCGGAGCTGACGGCCGACACCGCGACGGGCCGGCCCCTGCTCACCTACCGCCTCACGGCGAAGACCGGGGGCTGGTATTCGGTCGGATTCACCGGTTTTGCGGGGAGAGCCCCGAAACGAACCGACGAAATCTGGCAGCCGCTGATCTGGCAGGAGAAACGGTTCCCCGACAAAAGTTACCTCACGCTCGCGTTCCGGTGTCCCGTCCCTTCGGCGTTCGTCACCTACCGCAACGCGACATACGGCATTCTGGCCCACCCCGCCGAATTCCCGTTCGATCCGCTGCCGACGGCCGCCAACAGCCGTTTCGGCGTCGCCGTGCGCGACCGGCAGGGATTGGCCTCGCCGATGCTGTTCGCCCCGGTTCCGGGCGGCATCGGTTCCGAAACGGCTCCGGGCGGGGAACTCGTCTTTTCCGCCCTGCTCTGCGGAGAGCGGGGCGACACCACGGATGCGCTCCAAAATGTCGCAGAGCGTCTGTTCGGCTTCACAGCCAACCGGAACAATGCGCTCGGTTCGCTCAACGGGACGATCGAAAACATGATCTCCTACGTACTCGGCCCCTACAGCCGTTTTCTGGACAAGGAAAAGGGCTGCACCTATGCGACGGACGTTCCGGGCGCGGTGAAAAACGTTTCGAGTCTCAATCCGCTGGAAATCGCCGTCCTGAACGACAACCGGACGATGCTTCTCGAAAGGGCGCTTCCGGTATACGAATACGTGCTTTCGCGCGAGAAGCTGCTCTTCTGCGCCGATTCGACGCAGGACATCCAGTACCCTTCGCGGCGCATGAACGGCCCCTGCTGCCCGGTCTCGGAACTGACGGCGCTCAACAGCATCCTCAAGGACAATGCGCCTTACCTGCTCTCCTTCGCCGGAAAAGAGTACCACTCCACGCGCGTGCGCAATCTGGACGTCGTCGAGCAGGGCGGCACATGGAGAAACGCCATGCACCTTTACCGGGCCACCGGAAAGCCCGGATACCTGAAAAAAGCCGTCGCGGGGGCCGACCGTTACATCCGCCGGCGCATCGACACACCGGCTGCCGCGGGGCGAAACTCTACACGCAGTACGTCTGGTACTCCCCCGCCGTCCCGGACCGGGATATTTTGGTCAATCCCGACGGGAAAGCCCCGCACTACCAATACCTCAAGTCGAAAGGACATGCGCAGATGGACGCTCCCGCCGAACGGGTCCCGGCATGGCGGCTTTCGGAAATCGGACTCACCCCGGAATCCTCCGGAACGAGCACCGGACACCGGGGTATCTTCATGGCCAACTACGCTGCGTGGATGCTGCGGCTGGCGCATTACACGGGCGACGGGTTTCTGGCACGCACGGCGGACCACGCCGTCATAGGCCGCTACCGCAATTTTCCGGGCTACCACATCAACACGGCCCGCACGACCGTATACGAAAAGGCGGACTATCCGCTCCGGGGCCACATGGAACTGGGCGCCAACTCCTTCCACTACAACCACATCATGCCGCACATATCGCTGCTTTACGATTTTCTCGTCACGCAGGCCCTCTTCCGGAGCGGCGGGAAGGTGGATTTTCCGGGTGAATTCATCGAAGGATACGCCTACCTGCAAAGCAAGTTCTACGGTCACCTCCCCGGCACAATCTACGGCCGCGAAGCCCGGTTGTGGATGCCGACGGGGCTGGCGACGCCGGCCGACCGGCAGCTCAACTACATTTCGGCCGTCGACGACGACGCGCTGTATATCGTTTTCATGAACCAGTCTGCTGAAACCGTCGAAACGGACGTCGCGCTGGACTACGCCCTGAGCGGACATTCCGACGGAGGGCACTACAGGACGCAGGTCATAGGCGGCAGCGGCGCATCGGGCCAGCTCGCCGACGGACGTTTCACGGTCCGCGTCGCCGGAAACGGAATCGCCGCGGTCAGGATCGAAACCCCGACCCCGGTCCGGCCGCAGCTCGCCGCACTCTTCACCGCAGAGACGCGCTGGCAAACCCCTTACGCCGCAACGCAGGACGACGCCGTACGCTGCATGCGGGTCGGTTTCGGCCGGGCCGCAAACAACGTATTCGTCTATCTCACCCAAGACGACACGCAGTTGCGGAAAGTCTGGTTCACCGTAGACGGACGAACGACCGAAGACACCGACTATCCGTTCGAACATACGGCACCCATCGACGGGGAGCGGACGGAAATAACGGTAAAAGCCCTCACCCGGCAGGGCCGAATCATCGAATGGGAAACTCTGGAACTTAAAAAATAACGCAACGTGAGAACAACAGCATTTTTCGCCTTCATGGCCCTTCTGTCCGCAGGCTGCGGCGGCACCGCACAAAAAAGCCCTTCGGGCAACATCCGGGCAGAGGTATTCGCCGGCAAGGAGGGGTTGTACTACACCGTAACCCACGACGGCCGCACGGTCATCGACACCTCGGCCTTGGGCATAACCATCGACGACACGGAGCTGTTCCGCGATGCGGCCCTGCGCCCGGCAGGCACACGGAAAATCGACGAGACCTACTCCGTCACGGGACGCAAAGCCGTATCGGAGGGGCGGTGCAACGAATACCTCTTCGACGTGACGCACCGTCCTTCGGCCTATAAATACCGGCTCCAGACGCGTCTCTACGACGACGGCTTCGCCTACCGGTTCGTCCTGCCGGGAGACGGCACGCGGACCGTCAACGGGGAAGCGGCCCAATGGCGGCCGCCCCACCAGAGCAGGGTCTGGTTCGCCGAGCGGAATTCCGGGTGGAAACTGCTCACCTATGCCGGAGAGTGGATATCCACGACGGCCGACAGCCTGCACATCGTCTCCCGACAGGGACCGGTGCAGACCATGCCGCTGCTCTACCGCCCCCCCGACGAATACGTGATGATAGCCGAAGCCGCGCTGTACGACTACAGCGGCATGCGTTTGCGCGCGGAACCCGGAGCCAGCCTGCGGGCCGACTTCACCGAACAGGAGGGATTCGAGCTGTCAGGCGACATCGTCACCCCGTGGCGCGTCACGATCATCGCCCGCGACCTCGACGCACTGGTAAATACCGACATCATCACCAGTCTCAACCCGGCTCCCGACCCGGAACTGTTCGCCGACACGTCGTGGATCGTCCCCGGACGCTCGCTGTGGAGCTGGTGGAGCGGCATCGACGGCGGCTTCATGACCCTCGAAGGCGAAAAGCGGGTGATCGACACCGCAGCATCGCTGGGCATCGAGTACAGCACCGTCGACGACGGGTGGGAAGAGCGTCCCGACAAATGGAAATTCCTGCACGAGCTGGCCGGATACGCCCAATCCCGCGGCGTGGGGCTGTTCGTATGGCGCCATTGGGAGAAGCTCAACGATCCGGCGGACGACTACCGCCAGATGCGCGGCTTTCTGGACTCGGTCGCGGCGGTCGGCATAAAGGGCGTCAAGGTGGACTTCATGAACGGCGAAGGCATACGCCAGATCGACTTCAACACCCACCTGCTCAAAAACGCGGCGCGGCGCAGGCTGCTGGTCAATCTCCACGGCTGCCAGAAGCCGACGGGCGAAATCCGCACCTACCCCAACGAAATCACCCGCGAGGGCGTGCGTGGCATCGAACTCAACCGCATCACGGCCAACTACGAAAAGCGGATGCGGGACGAAAGCCGCACCCCCGATCCGGACCGCTACGTCCCCGGCGACGAAAACCAGAACATTCCGGCCAGCCACAATGCGGCCCTGCCCTTCACGCGCGGCGTACTGGGCGCCGCGGACTACACTCCGGTCGCATTCACCATGCCCGGCGGCACGACGGCCGCCCACCAGCTGGCGTTCGCGCTGCTGCTCGACTCGCCGCTGCTGACGATCGCCGAAAATCCGTTCGTCCTCTCCGGCGACGAGCGTTACCGCCCGGCGCTCGACATCATCCGCCGCCTGCCGACGGTATGGGACGAAACGGTCGTCCTGCCGCAAAGCGAGATCGGGCGGCTGGCCGTCATCGCCCGCCGCAAGGGCGGCACGTGGTACATAGCCGGTGTGAACACCGCTCCCGCAGAGGTGACGATTCCCGCCGGATTGATCCCCGCGACGGCCCGAAAGGCGCAGATCGCCCGCGACGCGGCGGACGGTTCGCTGCAGACGACCGAGGTCGCACTGCCGGCGCCGGAACCCCTCAGCGTGCAGTTGCCGGAGAATGGGGGATTTATCGCCGTGCTCGAATAATCTTCCGGAAAGCGGGAATCTTTTATTTTTTGTAAACTGTAAAAAAAAATACTATTTTGCGTGAAAAAGCTGGAAATGATAAAACATGCCACGATAAAGGATCTCGCCCAAGCTCTGGGCATATCCAAATCCACTGTTTCACGCGCTTTGGCCGATCACTCCGACGTCAAGCCGGAGACCAAACGGCTGGTGCTCGAAATGGCCGAAAAGATGAACTACCGGCCTAATCCGTACGCCCAGAACCTGATACGCAGACGCTCGAAGGTCATCGGCGTCGTCGTACCCGAATTCGTCAATTCGTTTTTCCCGCGCATCATCATCCAGATACAGAAGGTCTTCGAGAAGGAGGGATTCAACGTCCTGATCACCCAGTCGGGCGAATCCGCAGAGATCGAGCTCAAGAATCTGCATCTGCTGGAAAACAGCATGGTGGAGGGCATCATCCTTTCCGTCACCGAAAAGGGCCGCAACGACGAATATTACCGGAGACTGATCGACAACGGAATCCCGATCGTCTTCTTCAACCGTCCGAGCAACGAGGTCGAAGCCAGCAAAGTGGTCATCGACGATTTCCGGATGGCGTTCTTCGCCGTGGAGCACGTTCTCTACGCCAACGGGACAAAGCGCACCCGGCCGCTGCACCTGATGGGACCGAAAGGGATTTTCAACTCGGCCACACGCCACCAAGGTTACAAGCAGGCGCTCAGCAAACACGGCATCGCCCCCGCGCCCGATACCTTCGTCCAATGCAGGGACATCTCCCGCGAATGCGGCTTCGAGACCATGAACGCGATACTCGACGGCGACCGCATTCCCGACGCGGTGTTCTGTTTCAACGACCAACTCGCCATCGGGGCGCTCAAGGCGATCAAAAAACGGGGTTACCGCATTCCGGAACAGATCGCCGTGATGGGCTTCTCGGAGTCGCAGTCGGCCCTGCTGACCGAACCGCAGCTGAGTTCCGTGGCCCAGCCCCTCGACCTGATCGGCGAAACGGCGGCCAACCTGCTGCTGGAAAAGATCAAGAATCCCGACGCTCCGGACCGCACGGTGGTACTCGATGCACGGATCAACATCCGCGAATCCACCGACGTAAGGCCGCAGCAATAGCGGCACGCACATTCGGCGAAGCGGGAGAAGCATCCCCAGAATAGCAGAATCAGCCTCAATTCCGTCCTGAAAAAGTTTTTTCAGGGCGGTTTTCTTCCTTTTTGGGACTTTTTCGGGAACGCTCCCGGCCAATCAAACCGTTCCCGAAACCGTTCCCGCTAATTTATTTCACGACACGGGGGCCAAAAAATATTCATCCTGATAATTTTGCTTACAGGATCAGGCGATTTATCCGCCGCATGCAACCAACAAACAAACCCTAAAATATGAAAAAACTTCTTTACGCTTTTCTGATCGCCGCCGTCGCTGCCGTCCACTCCGGCTGCAAAGACGACGAGGAGACATTCGTCCATGTCGAGAAAGTAAGCATCGACGTTCGGGAACTGCACCTCAACCCCGGCAAGACGTACCAGCTTTCGGTCACGATCGAACCGGCGGACGCCACCAACCGGAGAATCGCTTGGTACAGCTCCAATACCAACGTGGCCACCGTCGACAAGAGCGGTCTGGTCACGGCGCTGGCTTTCGGCGAAGTGACGCTCACGGCCGAAGCCAACGACATGCACGTCAACGACGCGATCCGTCTCACGATCGACGACGTGGACAACAGCATTCCCATCGAAAGCCTGACGCTCGACGCCACGTCCAAGACATTCGACTTCGCGGCCGATCCGGGTGTCGGAGCCTTCCGGTTCGCCCCGGCGATCCTGCCGGAGAACGCCACGAACAAAAAGCTCAAGTGGACCTCCGACGATCCGCTCGTCGCCGGAATCGACGACGACGGAGTGCTGGTTCCCGTATCGCACGGCAAAACGACCATCCGCGTCTCGACCACCGACGGCGGAAATAAAACCGCCCGGTGCGAAGTGACCGTGATCGGCGTAAAGGACCGCAACTACGATTCGGCCGACGACTATTACAAGATCATCTATTTCCCCGTGAACATCACCGTCAAGGACGAGAACGGGCAGGATACGGAACAGACATGGCTCGACCGCAATCTCGGCGCAAAGGGCATCGCCGCCGCATCCAACGACCACACGGCCTTCGGATCGCTCTTCCAGTGGTCGCGCAAAGCCGACGGACACGAAAAGACCAAATGGACATCGGCCACGGCAGGTTCGTTCGTCAACGCCCTCGCACCGCTGAACACCCCCACCGCCGACCGCCGGGAGTCGGGCCGGGAAGGTTTCATGCCGACCAACAAGGAACCCCACGACTGGGCGCGCGACGACACGTCGAACCGGGACGGACTCTGGGGCGGCCGCTTCGAGGACAAGACGTATGCGGCGCCGCTCGATGCCGCCACGCAGGACAACAACCCCTGCCCTCCGGGCTACCGCGTACCGACGGTGAACGAATTCATCGAGATGGCCAAAGCCGTCACCGGACTCGAAACGATGGTCTACGGCGACACCTCCTACAAGGTGACCGATCTGGCCGCCGTATTCGCCCGAAGCCCGCTCAAGATGCCGTGGGCAGGACAGGCCGTCGTCGGAGGAACCGTATCGGGAGGCCGCGGCGTCTACTGGACGAACATGCCCATCATCGCCGGCGCAGGCAACATCTTCACCAATGCGGCGCGTTTCATCATGCTCAACGGCACCAGCGTATACCTGAACAACTACCAGCGCACCAACGCCTACTCGGTGCGGTGCATCCGCCACACTCCGCTCGACAAGGCGTCCGCCGAAATGAGATAATTCCGTGTCCGGCATCTCCCGGAGCCGTCCCGGACACGGGCGGCTCCGGGGCTACGGACCCACGACATACCATCCAGTAAAAACCAACCCGAATATAACCATGAAGAAAAGTGTACTACTTTTACTATTATCGGCCCTGTTTACGTGCGGCAGCGTCTATGCCCAGCTTCGAGTAACGGGCACCGTGCTGGACGCCGCGACCGGCGAACCGATGGCCGGCGCGAGCGTGATCGAGCAGGGAACCACCAGCGGAACCACGACCGACACCCAAGGCCGCTTCGCCATAAGCGTCAAAAACCACCAGTCCGTCCTGACCTTCTCGTTTATCGGCATGGCACCGCAGAACATCATGGTCGGCAGCAACACCGATCTGCGGGTCGAACTGCAGCAGGATGTGACCCAGATCGAGAACGTCGTCGTGCAGATCGGCTACGGCGACGCCCAGAAGAAAAACGTCGCCGGCTCGCTGGGCGTGCTGAGCACGTCCGAGATCACCAAATCGAAGGGCACGAGCTTTATGGATGCGCTCCAAGGCCGCATGGCAGGCGTGCAGGTCAGCTCCAGTTCGGGCGAACCCGGTGCGGGCATCGACATTACGATCCGCGGCGGCAACTCGATCAACGCAGGAACGCAGCCGCTGTATATCATCGACGACGTGCAGATCGACGTCAACGCCGACGAAGTAGCCACGAGCAGCTACACTTCGGCCAACGTGCGCTACAATCCGCTGGCGGGCATCAACCCGTCGGACATCGAGTCGATCACCGTCCTCAAGGATGCGTCGGCGACGGCCATTTACGGATCGCGCGGAGCCAACGGCGTCGTGATCATCACGACCAAAAGCGGGCGCGGCGAAAAGGCCTCCGTCGATTTCGACATGAGCGTCGGTCTGGCCCGGATGTCGAATACGATCGACGTGCTTCAGGGACAGGAGTTCGCGGACTACCGTTTCGCCAAGTTCCCGACCAGCGATGCGTGGGGTATCGACACCAACGGCGACGGTCTGCCCGACCGGGTGAGGGACTTCTCCGACTACCGCAGCCGCAACTGGCAGGAGGAGGTCATGCGCACGGGCATCATCCAGAGCTACAACATCGGCGTCGCTTCAGGCGGCAGCGCGAAGACCAAGGTGGCCGCTTCGGCAGGCTACCTCAATCAGGAGGGCATCGTCAAGAAGAACCAGATGGAACGTTTCACGGGTCGCATCCGTTTCGACAGCGACCTCAGCAAGCGGTTCACCATCGGCGGCACGATCAACTTCTCCCACATCGTGACCAAGGGAGCCGTCACCAATGCGGGCGCCAACTCGTACAACGGACTGGTGCAGAGCTTCGTCCTCTACAAGCCGATCTTCCTGAGCGAGGACGATGACGAAGCGTCCAACCCCGAAAACTACAATCTGACCAACCCCATCACCTTCATCAACGACTCCTACAAGGCTTCCACCCAGAACCGTACGATCGGAGACCTCTACCTCAAATACAAGATCCTCAAGAACCTGACGCTGCGTATCAGCGGCGGCGGCACGATCCTGAATTCGAAGACCGAGGAGTGGTATCCCTCGACGACATCGTGGGGGTACTCCAAGAACGGCATGGCCGTCGTCGCGGAGAGCGGCGCCGAATCGTGGCAGACCTCCAACACGCTGACCTACGCCATCTCGCGCGGCAAGCACTATCTCAACGCCGTACTGGGATTCGA
Source organism: Alistipes finegoldii DSM 17242 (assembly GCF_000265365.1). Lineage (NCBI taxonomy): Bacteria > Pseudomonadati > Bacteroidota > Bacteroidia > Bacteroidales > Rikenellaceae > Alistipes > Alistipes finegoldii. Next base: position 2,353,766 of record NC_018011.1, on the reverse strand, counting down.
ACTGCGCGGCTACACCGCCACGCGTCTCAGCACCCGCGCCGAAGGATTCGAAAACCAGAGCTTCAACGGGGCGTTCGACATCGGTCAGGGTTCCGTATTCCCCGAAAACGTACAGACCAACCGCGAACGCAACACCTCCGAATCGGAATTCCTGCGCCTGAATTACACCCTTGCCGAAAAGTATATCTTCACGGCTTCGATCCGCCGCGACGGTTCGTCCAAATTCGGCAAGAACAACAAGTACGGCTACTTCCCCTCGGCCGCCTTCGCATGGAGCATCGGCAAGGAGGAGTTCATGAAGCAGCAGAAGATTTTCAGCGACATGAAACTGCGGCTCAGCTACGGCGTGACGGGTAACGACCGCATTCCGGCCTATCAGTCGCTGAGCCGTACCGACAAGACCTACTATTCGGGCGACAACAACTCCGTGCAGCTGGGCCTGTCGCCTTCGGAGATATCGAATCCCGACCTCAAGTGGGAGACGACCTACCAGCTCAACGGAGGTCTGGACATCAGCATGTTCCGCAACCGTCTGAGCATCGAGGCCGACGTTTACTACAAAAAGACCAAGGACATGCTCCTGCATGCCGACGTTCCCAGCCAGATCGGCTCCTACCGTCAGTGGCAGAACATCGGGCAGGTGGACAACAAGGGTTTCGAACTTACGATCAACACGGTCAATATCCAGAAACGCAACTTCACATGGTCTACGAGCCTGAACTTCAACCTCAACCGCAACAAGGTCGTATCGCTGGGCGACGTCAGCTCGATCCCGGTCAAGGTCGCCGGCGGACACATCACCGAAGTAGGCCGCGTCATGGTGGGACACCCGATCGGTTCGGGCTGGGGATACGTCTTCGACGGCATTTACCAGCAATCCGACTTCGACGAGCAGGGCAACCTGAAAGAGGGCGTGCCGTCGTTCGCGGGAATCACCGTGAAGCCGGGCGACATGAAGTTCAAGGACATCGCGGGCAACGACAACGTCATCGACCCGAACAACGACAAAACGGTCATTGCGAACAGCGACCCGAAGCACTTCGGCGGCATGACCAACAGCTTTACGTTCAAGAATTTCGACCTCAGCTTCATGTTCCAGTGGTCCTACGGCAACGACATCATCAACATCGGCCGCTACCGCTACGAGGGTTTCGTGGGCTACAACAACGTCTCGACGGACTACTGGCGCAACCGCTGGACGGAGGAGCGTCCGGGCAACAGGTATCCGTCGCTCAACGGCGAGGGCAAGACCGAAATGTCGAGCTACTACGTCGAGGACGGCTCCTACCTCCGCCTGAAAAACCTGACGGTGGGCTATACGCTGCCCACGCACATCACGCGCAAAATAGGACTCTCCCACCTGCGGGTCTACGTCACGGCCGAAAACCTCTTCACCTGCACGGGCTATTCGGGCTATGACCCGGAAGTATCGTTCTGGAACCGCCTGATTCCCGGACTGGACTACACCAACTACCCGCGCGCACGGTCCGTATTCTTCGGAGTTTCAATCAAATACTAAAACAGCGATATGAATATGAAAACGTTCTATTCGAAAGCACTAAAATACACGGCTGCGCTCCTGCTCTGCACGGCGACGGCGGGCTGCACCAGTTTCCTCGACGAGAAGACCTATTCGTTCGTTTCGGGCGACGACCTCTACACCACCGCCGCGAATGCGGAGCTGGCCCTCACGGGCGTATACGACATACTCAACGCAGGTGCGATTCAGGGAACCGGCAACCAGCCCCTCTGGGGACGCGGCATGCACTACCTGATGATGCTCGGCGACGAGATCGCCCCCAACGGCATCAGCGACCCGCACCATCAGATCATCGCCAGCTGCGGTTACAACGAAGAGGCCGATTTCGTCTCGATGGCATGGTTCGGACTCTTCGTCGGCATCGACCGGGCCAACCACATCATCCAGAAAGTGCCGGCCATCGACATGGATCCCAAACGCCGCGACGAGATCGTCAACGAAGCGAAGCTGCTGCGCGGCCTTTACCGGCTCTATCAGGCGTGGCTCTGGGGCGAAGTGCCCCTGCCCAATACGCCCAACTCGTCGGCCGAGGCTCCGCGCGAACCGCTCGACAAGGTTTACGCCTGCATCGAGGAAGACCTCGACAAAGCCTACAAGGAGCTTCCCGACCGCAATTCGAACGTAAACGGCCGCGTCAACAAATGGACCGCGGGCGGCTATCTGCTCAAGATGTATACCTATCTGGCCTCCTGCAAGGAGAACCGCGTAGGGCAGGAACTCGGCTCGCCGACCAACAGTTTCGACTGGGTCGATGCCGAAGCGTGCTGGCAGAAAGCCGCGGCCATCGCCGAAGATATTTACGCACACAGCGGCTACAAGCTCATCAAGCCCTACCACTACAACTTTCTGGCCGACACCAAAAGCAGTCAGAAAGAGGAGTGCATGATGGTCGTACAGACCGGAGCGGGCGGCTCGAACGAATATTTCCTCTTCGCCTACTGGGCCGGGCCGCAGGGCAACGTCGGTACCAACGGAGGCGGTTACGGCTGGATACGCCCGACGGGCGAGCTGTCGGACAAATACGTGACCGAGGACAGCCGCATGGGCTGGAACCTCTGCGGCAGTCTGGGCAACAACGTCACCGACTACACGACGATCAACGGAGCCAAATATTTCAGTCCCGTGGCGCTTTACGCATCGGGCGCCAACCTCTGCCACGGCAAATTCCGCCAATCGGACCCCGCGGCCAGAACGTCGCAGGGCATTCCGACGTGGGCAAGCAACATCGACTTCCCGATGCTCCGCTTCGCCGACATCGTTCTGCTGTACGCCGAAGCGCTTTACAAGACGGGCGACGAATCCCTTGCGCGCGAACTGGTCGAGGAGGTGCGCGAACGCGCCTGCACCGATACGGACGGCAAACTGGACGAATCGGCGCTCAACGCCATGAATTCGGCCTACTACAAGACCGACTTCATGGAAGAGCTGCTCGACGAACGTTCGCGCGAACTCTGCGTCGAGGGGTGGCGACGCATCGACCTGATCCGCACGGGCAAAATGACGGAGGTCATCGGCAACATGAAAACCGTCAACGACGCCGGCAACAAATACTACTACTTCGCCCCGCAGATGGAGCCGATCAAGAACAATTACAAACCGTACAAGATCTGGATGCCGGTGCCCAAGCGCGAACGCGAAGTGAACAAAAACCTGAGCCAGAATCCGGGGTACACGCAGACGATCTGACGATTCCTGCGGACGAACTCCGACAACGAACCCTGTTGAGATGAAAAAACTGACTGTTTTCTGTGCCGCCGCATGTCTCGCGGCATCCGCGGCGGCGCAGAATCATCCCGATCTTCACGAGGTCCTCGACCGGCAGAAAGGCCGGAACCTCATCGAAATACCCAAAGGCACCTACACGCTCGACGTGCGCAGCAACGGGCCGTACAAGTTCCACAACCTGACCGACGTCCACATCAACGGCAACGGATCGACGGTCATCTGCAACAATCAGGAGCAGGCGTTCAGCTTTTACAACTGCGTGCGGGTGGAGCTGCGCGACCTGACCATCGACTACGATCCGCTCTGCTTTACGCAGGGCGAGATTACGGCCGTAGCCGAAGACGGAAGCTGGTTCGACGTCCGGATCGACGAGGGGTATCCCGTAACCGGTCTGGCCGCCAACCGCGTGCAGTTCTACGATCCGCAGACACGCCTGCTCAAGCGCAACAGCATCACCACCTACACGAGCAACTACTCCGCACTCAAACAGCTCGGTCACAACCTCTTCCGGGCCGTCAAGAACGGAACGTGGAGCGCAGGCGAGCAGGTCGGGGATCTGGTGGTCATGGACGTCAAGACCGACAAGCCGAACGCCGGCGTCCATACCGTCATGCTCAACAAGTGCTACAACACCAAACTCGAAAACGTCACGGTATACGGGTCCAACACCTTCTCGTTTTTCGAGAAGGAGGGCTACGCCAACGAGTACAGAAACTGCGTCGTAGACCGAGGCCCCATGCCGCAGGGCATCAGGCCCCGCCTGCGTTCGGGCAACGCCGACGGCATCCACAGCAGTCAGGCACGGAAAGGCCCGACCGTCACGGGGTGCAAGGTAGGCCACAACGGCGACGACTGCATCATCGTCTGCGGACGCTCGTTCCCGGTCGGATCGGCCGACGCCGCGAAGGGTACGATCGACTTGGTGACGCGCGAAACCCACCCCGTATTCCGGCGCGGCGACAGACTGGTCGTGGTCGGTTACGACGGGAAACGCAAAGGCGAACTCCGGCTGGTTTCAGTCAGCCGCTTCGACCCGACCGAAGAGCAGCGCAACGCCGTGACGACGGGTTATCCCTCGCTGCTGTCAAAAGCCTCCTACAAGCTCGGATTCCGGCTCAAGGTGAAGCAGATGCCGTTCGAAATCGGCCCCGGCGACGTGGTTTTCAACGCCGACGCCGTCGGCAGCGGATTCCTCGTCAAAGACAACGAAGTGGGTCACGTACGCTCGCGCGGAATCCTGATCAAGGGCATCGACGGAGTGGTGGCGTCGAACAGGATAACCGGATGCGCCATGCAGGGAATCCTCATGTCGCCCGAAATCGAATGGATGGGAGGCGGCTTCTCCTCGAACGTGCAGATCGTCGGCAATACGATCGAGGAGTGCATGTTCGAACGCGGCAATCCGCGCATACCTCCCGGAGCGCTGTCGCTCTTCTACATCACGGGCGACGCGAAGGTCGCGGAACCGGGCGCATTCATAAACATCACCGTCCAGAAGAACAAGGTGACCGGCTGCCCCTGCCCGGCAATCGCAGTCACGTCGGTGGACGGACTGAAAATGTCGGACAACGAGGTCGAAAACTCAAAAGAGGTGACGCGCAGCCACGGAGAACGGTACGGCGCCGACACGGGTGCGCCGGTCTGGGAAAAGAACAACATAAAGAAATAGCCATGCGCATGAAACCACGCTTGGGAACGGTCATACTCCTCGTGAGTATGGTCTGCGGTACGGCATCCGCCCGAACCGGAGTAATCGATATCGCGGACTACAAAGGCAGGTACGACACGCAGGACATGACTCCGTTCGTCTACACCCTGCTCGAAAGCATCCCGGCAGACAAGCCGGTAAAACTGGTATTTCCCGAAGGCACCTACCATTTCCGGCCGGAATTCGCCGCCGGAAAATACCACTGCATCACCAACCACGACAACGGATACCGCCATTTCGCATTCCCGCTGACGGGACGGCGGAACATCGAGATCGACGGCGGCGGCTCGGAATTCATTTTCCACGGCCGGATCATCCCGTTTCTGATCGAGGATTCGCACGGCGTGACGCTGCGCAATTTCACCGTAGACTGGGAGGTTCCCTTCACGCTGGAGGCGAAGGTGACGACCGCGGATGCGGAGACGCAGCGTGTCGAGATCGAGATTCCGGACGAGTTCGGCCATGCGGTCGAAAACGGCAAGCTCATCATGCGGGCAGAAGGCTGGGAAGAGCGTATTCCGGGCGAGAACATCGTTTTCGATCCCCGCACCATGGCCACCGCCTACCGCAGCGACGATTACTACATCCCCAAGCCGGACAACTTCGACATACGGGTTACGCCGACGGCTCCCGGCCGCTATGAACTCCACACCCGGTTCGTGCGCGCCCTGCCGCCCGTCGGAACGATCCTGACGTTCAAAGGCGTCTTTACCCAGAACCGGCATTCGCCCGCCATCCACGCGACTGCGTCGTCCGGCGTTCTGGTCGAGGATGTCACCATCCACCACTGCGGCGGCATGGGGCTGATCGCCGAAAAGGCCGACAACGTAACCGTCCGCAGGCTGCAGGTGGTCCTGCGGAAGGGAAGCCCCCGGATGATAACGACCACGGCGGACGCCACCCACTTCTGCAACTGCCGGGGAACCGTCCTGATCGAAGAGTGCGTTTTCGAGAACATGCTCGACGATGCGACCAACGTACACGGCTCCTACGTCCGCGTGACCGGCATCACGGCGCCCGATCAGGTCATCGCCCGCATCAACCACCCCCAGCAGGCCGGGTATGAGTTTGCCGGAAAGGGCGACGAAATCGACGTCGTGGACGCGGAGACCCTGCTTGCGAAACACACCCTGCGGGTGAAAAAATCGGAACGCATCAACGCCCATTACATCCGGCTGACGTTCACCGCTCCCGTCGAAGGCCGACTCACGGTCGGCGACGGGCTGGAAAACATGTCGTGGTACCCGGAACTGATCTTCCGGAACAACGTCGTGCGCAACAACCGGGCGAGAAGCATTCTGGTCAGCACGCCCCGGAAAGTCGTCGTCGAGGGCAACACCTTCTCGTCCATGATGTCCGCCATTCTGTTCGAGGGGGACATGGACCACTGGTACGAATCGGGAGCCGTGCGCGACGTGACGATCCGCAACAACAGGTTTCTCGACGGCACATACGGCGGCGCCGATTTCCCGACGATCTTCATCAACCCGCACCAGAAAAAAGAGGTTCCGGGCCATCCCTACGAACGCAACATCACCATCGAAGGCAATCTGTTCCGGACCTTCAACGAGCAGCTGCTCCGGGCGAAATCCGTCGGAGGACTGATTTTCAGAGACAACACCATCGAATTATCGGAGAAGTACAAGCCTTACAACGACCTCCCGACGATCGACATCCGCAGCTCGCAGCAGGTCGTCATCAAAAACAACCGCTACAAGAAGCCGGGGAAAATCAGCATCGTCCGGAAATAACGGTCAGCGAAACAGTCAGCGAAAACAGGCGTCCCTGCAAAGGGGACGCCTGTTGTTTTTCGGTTCCGGCGGATCAGCGCGAAAGTGATTCGCCGCCCCTGCCGGGAGCGAAACGATTCAGAACGACATCGGCGCCTTGATCGCCGGCCACGGATCGTAGCCTTCGAGCGTGAAATCCCCGTAGCGGAAGTCGAAGAGCGACTTTACGGCAGGATTGAGCCGCATTACGGGCAGCGGACGGGGTTCGCGCGCAAGCTGTTCGTCCACCTGCTCCAGATGGTTCAGATAGAGGTGCGTGTCGCCGAGCGTATGGACGAATTCGCCGGGCTGCAGGCCGCAGACCTGCGCCGTCATCAACGTCAGCAGGGCATAGGAGGCGATATTGAACGGCACGCCCAGAAACGTATCGGCACTGCGCTGGTAAAGCTGGCACGAGAGTTTTCCTTCGGCCACGTAGAACTGGAACAGCACATGGCACGGCGGCAGGGCCATATCCTCCACCTCGGCGACGTTCCATGCGGAGACGAGAATGCGCCGCGATTCGGGATTGCTCCTGATAAGCCCGACCGCCTGCGCGATCTGATCGACGACGGTGCCGTCGGGCTTGGGCCAGCTGCGCCACTGATAGCCGTAAACGTGGTTCAGATCGCCGAATTTATACCCTTCGACCGGCGATTCGACTCCCTCCTGCGCCGCCCGCAGAAACGTGTCGCGGTCGACAGGCAGCACGCCGTGGCGCACGCAAAGCTCGTTGTAATAGCGGAATGCATCGTTATCCCAGATATGCACCCCGTTGTCCACGAGGTATTTTATATTGGTATCGCCGGCCAAGAACCAGAGCAGTTCGTGGATCACGCCCTTCAGAAATACTTTTTTGGTCGTCAGCAGGGGAAAGCCCTCCGCCAGATCGAAGCGCATCTGATGTCCGAAGACGCCTTTGGTACCGGTGCCGGTACGGTCGCCGCGCACGACGCCTTCGGTCTTGATCCTGCGCAGCAGATCGAGGTATTGTTTCATCGTTCTTCTTTAATAGACATTTTTTCCGCTCAAATAGACATTTCTTCCGCGCGGAGCAGCGGGCCGCCCCGCGCCCCCGCACTAACGGAACGCTTCGAGCCTTCTCAGCGTCAGTTCGCCCGACGCGTCCAAAACGGCATAAGAGGGATACTGTTCCCAGCAGCCGAGGTTTATCACATGCAGATTCCCTTCGCGGAAGTCGCGCGGGAAGTGCATATGCCCGAAAACGAAATGATCGACATCGTGCATGGCGGCATATTCGCGGGCGTATTGGATCAGCGGCTCGGTAAGCGAGACGTCGAGGGTGTCGGCGGCGTGCGACTTGCGCGACTTGCCGCTCCACCAATGGCCGAAACGCATCGCCCAGTCGGGATGCAGCAGCCACGAAAAGAGCCAGCGCAGCGTCCGCGAACGGAATACGGTGTTGAGCAGTTTGAGCACCGGCTGTCCGTCGATCTTCATGTTGTCGCCGTGGGCGATAAAGAGATGTTTGCCGTTCAGGCAGAACCGCTGCGGCGAAGTGTAGACTTCGACGCCGCATTCGCGGGCGAGGTAGTCGCCGACCCACATATCATGGTTTCCGGTAAAAAAGACGACCCGCACGCCCCGGTCGGTCAGCTCGGCCAGCTTGCCCAGCGTCCGCACGAAGCCCTTCGGCACGACCTCGCGGTATTCGAACCAGAAGTCGAAAAGGTCGCCGACCAGAAATATCGACTCCGCATCCTTCGCCGCATCGTCGAGCCAAGCCACGAAACGGCGTTCGGTTTCCCCGGCGAACGCCTCGCCGCCTGCGCCCAGATGGATGTCGGATGCGAAATAATGGTTCATAAATCGTTCTAAACAATTGACCGAATCCCCGTTGCCGGGGACTCGCACGGCAAAACGCCGCATTTTCCGAGGTTTGTCCGAGCGCAGCCGGAAAGCATCCGGGATTCGGACACGCCCTATTTCGTCAGTTCGTCGAGCTTCCGCTCAAGACTCTTGCCGTAAATATCCTTGGCCACGATCGTGCCCTCCCGGTCGATCAGGAAATTGGCCGGAAGTTTCTGCACGTTGTAGAGCCGGGGCGCCGTCGAAGCCTGACCGCGCAGATCGCTCACCGAGATCCAAGGCAGCTGCTGCTCCTGCACGGCGGTGATCCAAAGGGGTTTCGACGAATCGACGGCCACCTGATAGACCTCGAACGGCGTCGGAGCGTCGGCGTATTTCTTGTAGACCTCCTTCAGCTCGGCATTGAGCGTATTGCTGTTGCCCAGTTCGGCCGACCAGAAGTCCAGCAGCACGACCTTGCCCGTCAGCGACGAGAGCCGCACCTTCTTGCCGTAAATGTCCGAGAGTTCCAGATCGGGATACCCCGCTTCGGAGATGCGCGACGTCAGGCTGATGCGGGCGTCCATGCGCGTAATCTCGGCCAGCAGCGACTGCAGGTAAGGCGAATCGGGATAGGATTGTTCGAGCGCTTCAGCCACCGTGCGGTAATAAACCACGTCGCTGTCACCGTTGAACAGATAGGTGTCGCCCGGCAACCGCTGGTACAGGGCATAAACCGCCGCCAGCGAAGACTTGTTTTCGATGATGAAGCGCAGCTGTTCGCGGCGGATGCGGTAGTATTCGTCGGTATACTCCTTCACCAGCGCCTTGCGCTCCTCCTCGGAGAGGTTCGTCCGGGCGAACTGGCCGGCGATGTTGTCGAGCCGCTGGGCGCCGCCGACGAAAGCCTGATAGAACTGCCGCAGCAGCTCGGTCTCCTTCGACCCTTCGACCGTATAGTTGCGGATGAAACTGCCCACGGAATTCACGGACAAGCGGTCGCCGCCCGCCAGAAAGAGCGGAATACGTTCGCCGTTGTAAATTATATTGTAAAGCGAAGGCGTCCGGGTCACGCCCTTCAGCTCGAAACGGTAATTACCCTCCTTGTCGAGCACGGCCGAGTCGATGACCGACTGCGACAGGGGAGACACCTGCTCCAAGTAAACATTTTTGGCGTCGTTGCCGACGATGCGGCCTGAAATCTTCACCTTCGACGACTGGCAGGCACACAACAAGACGGCCGCGGTCAGGGAGACGAAAAGCGTTTGTTTGTTCATTAATCTCACGTTTCTGCAGTAAAATGCTCACAAATATAGCAAATTTCCGAAAATACGCACCTCTTATTTCGACGAATTGCGGTGCGGACCGTTGTTTTTCGAAAAATTGCGGTTGTGCTGCTGATTGCGGTTTTTCTGCTGACGCTGCTGATTGCGCTGCTGGGGACCTTTCTGGGGACGTGCCGTAAAGTGCTGTTTATAGTCGCTTCGGAGATTGTTTAAAGCAACTTCATCTATTTCAATAGCACCCCCGGACATGCGTTTGATGTCTTTAACGATCACTTCGTTGTTGGGATGCTCCTGATTGTATTCGTAGCTCTTCGAGCGCATGTACCGGGCCAGATTGTCCACCGTGCGCGACACCTCCCTGCGGTCCTTGTCGCCGGCAAGACTCCGGATCATCCGCTCGACGTATTTGCCGTAGTGCTTGAAGGAGATGCGTCCCTGCGAATAGGCCATGCGACGCGGCGTGATAGTCAGTTCCTGACGGGTCGGCTGCGGATAGGGGGAATCCACATCGAGCTGAAAATCAGACATGATAAAGAGGTGGTCCCACAGCTTATGGGTGAAATCGGCGGTATCGCGCAGCAGCGGGTTGAGATTGCCCATCACGGCGATCACGGCACGGGCCTGACGGTTGCGCTCGCGGCGGTCCTCGATCAGCTGCAGCGAGTCGATCATCTCCTGAATATGCCGTCCGTATTCGGGCAGGTACAACTTGCGTCGTGTGTAATTGTAATTCTTTTTCATATTGTAATTGTGGTCCTCGGCACTGTTGCAAAACGGCCGCCGGAGCGTCCGGCGGGGTTGTCGCGATGGACCGATTCAAGACGTTTTATCCGACTCTCCGCCCTGTTCGGCAAGGCCCCTCAAGATTGGTTTTGCACCGCAGAAAGTCATAACTTTGGGACAAAAGTAGGTAAAATTTCAGTAAAAACAAGCTATGGCAAAGGTTTTAATTCTGGACCAATCAAAAAGTATGCGAAACACGCTCCGCGAGCGTCTCGAATTCGAAGGCTTCTCGACCGAAGCCGCCGAAGATGAGGAGGCTGCATCGACGATGTGCGAGAAAATACCGTTCGACGTCATCCTTTCGGACCGGGGCTGCAAGATTCCCGACGCCGGAATCCCGTTCATCGTTCTTTCGGCGGAAGCGTCGATCGACTCGGCGGTCGAAGCCGTACGCAACGGTGCGCAGGATTACCTCACCAAGCCCATCGACATGAACCGCCTGCTGCAGTCCATACACCGCACCATCGACAACCCGGCGCCCGCACCCGCCTGCGCACCCGCGGCAGCTCCCGCACGCCGCTCGCGCCGTTCGCGCAATATGCATACGGAACAAATCATCGGCACCTCGCCGCAGATGGAACACGTACGCCAGCTGATCGACAAGGTGGCGCCGTGCGAGGCGCGCGTACTGATCACGGGCGAAAACGGCACCGGCAAAGAGCTTGTCGCCCGCTGGCTGCACGCCAAAAGCTCGCGCGCCGCGGCGCCGTTCGTCGAGGTGAACTGCGCGGCCATCCCCTCGGAGCTGATCGAAAGCGAACTCTTCGGACACGAGAAGGGTGCCTTCACCTCGGCGATCAAACAGCGCAAAGGCAAATTCGAGCAGGCCGACGGCGGCACGCTCTTCATGGACGAGATCGGCGACATGTCGCTGGCGGCGCAGGCCAAGGTGCTGCGCGCGCTGCAGGAGAACAAGATCTGCCGCGTGGGCAGCGACAAGGACATCGACGTGGACGTGCGGGTGATCGCCGCCACGAACAAGAACCTGCGCGACGAGATCACGAAGGGCAACTTCCGCGAAGACCTCTACCACCGTATCGGCGTGATCGTGGTGCGCGTTCCGGCGCTGCGCGACCACGCGCAGGACGTCCCGCTGCTGGCCGACCATTTCATCCGCACGATCTGCGCCGAATACGGCATCCCGCCCAAACGCATCGAGAGCAACGCCCTGCGCGAACTGCAGGCGATGCGGTGGAGCGGCAACATCCGCGAACTGCGCAACGTCATAGAGCGGCTCATCATCCTCAGCAAAGAGCGCATCACGCTCGACGACGTGAAGACCTACTGCTGAAAAAGCGACAACCGGCCCTTACGGACCGGTTGTCGCTTTTTCGAACCGAACTGCCCGATTACAGCAGATCGAGGATTTCCGCAGGTTTATCGACGATATGAGCGGCTCCGGATTCGACAAGCTCTTCCCGATCCCGAAATCCCCACGTGACGCCCACCGAGCGTACGCCCGCAGCCGCGGCGGTCTGCATGTCCACGCCCGAATCGCCGACGTAGAGCACCCGCTCCTTCGCCGCGCCCGTCAGCGAGAGAATCTCCTCCACCACGGCCGGATCCGGCTTCAGAGGCACCCCTTCGCGCTGGCCGAAGACCGCGGCGAAAGGAACGTCGGGGAAAAACAGCCGGACGAGTTTCTCGGTGCCCGCCTGAAATTTGTTCGACGCCACGGCGATACGCACGCCGCGCCGCACGAGTCCGGCGACCAGCTCCGGAATCCTGTCGTAAGGCTTGGTGTAGGCGTCGATATGCTCGGTATAGTATTTCACGAAATCGGCGCGCACGGCCGCTACGGTATAGGGCGTGCGAAGCTCTTCGGGCAGCGCGCGCTCCACGAGCCGCATGATGCCGTTGCCGACGAAATGGCAGTACTCCTCGTAGGAGTGCTGCGGAAGGCCGCGCAGGGCCAGAACGGCGTTGCAGGCGACGGCCAGATCGCCGATCGTATCGAGCAGCGTGCCGTCGAGGTCGAAGATGACCAGATCGGTATTTACAGTCGTTTCCATAATCATTGTCTGCGGCCGGCAGAAGATGCGGCCTTTTTGATTTTCCAGCCGAGAGCCGCCACGCACAGCGACATCAGCGGACTGACGATATTGAAGATACAGTAAGGCATGTAGACGAACGTCGAGACGCCCAGCACCGTGGCCTGCGTCATGCCGCACGAGTTCCACGGCACGAGCACCGAACAGACCGTCGCCGAATCCTCGACCGAGCGGCTCAGCAGACGGGATTCCAGCCCCCGTTCGGCATAGAGTTCCCGGAACAGACGGCCCGAAAGGATGATCGAGATATACTGGTCGGCGGTGCAGAGGTTGAAGAAGATTCCGGCCCCGACCGTCGAAGCCACGGCCGAGAAGCTATGACGGACGAATTTCAGGAAAACGGCCGTCAGCGAACCCAGCATGCCGCTGCCGGTCATCACGCCGCCGAAGCACATGGCGCAGATAATGAGCCATACGGTATTGAGCATGCCGGCCATGCCGCGCGTGGCCACCAGCTCGTCGAGCTGCGGGCTTCCGGTCTCCAGCGCCGTAGGCCCGAAACAGCTCATCAGCACGCCTTTGAATCCCGACATGAAGTTCAGCCCTTCGACTCCGGCCACCCTCACCACCAGTTCGGGCTGCGCCAGCAGCATGGCGACGCAGGCGAAGACCGCGGCGCAGAAAAGCGTCACGATGGCCGGAAGTTTCCGCACGATCAGCACGCCCGTCGCCACGGGCACCAGCAGCAGCCACGGCGTAATGCGGAAAGCGCCGCGCAGCGAATCGGCGTAAAGTTCGGCATGCGCGCCGCTGGTATGGCTCAGCGTCAGCCCCGCGACGACGAAGACCGCCAGCGCGACGACGAACGACGGAACGGTCGTGTAAAGCATATAGCGGATATGCGTGAAGATCGGCACGCCGACGGTGGACGAAGCGAGCACCGTCGTATCGGAGAGCAGCGAAATCTTGTCGCCGAAATAGGCCCCCGAAATGATCGCGCCCGCGATCCACCCTTCGGGAAAGCCCATCGCCTGCCCGATGCCCATCAGCGCCACGCCGATCGTGGCGATCGTCGTCCACGAGCTGCCGGTCATCAGCGACACGCCGGCGCAGATGACGCACGAGGCGACGAGAAAAAACGAGGGATGCAAGATTTTCAGCCCGTAATAGATCATCGTCGGCACCACGCCGCTCACCATCCACGATCCGGCGATGGCGCCGATCAGCAGCAGAATGATGATGGCCGACGCCGAGGCGCGTATGTTGTCGATGATCGCATCTTCAAGCACCGACCACTTGCAGCGGTAGATGCCGATCGAGAGCATCACGCAGACCGACGTGGCCGAGAGCAGCGCGATCTGGCTTCCGCCGTTTATCGCATCGCCCCCGAAACAGCGGATGACCACATATAAAAGGAGTGTCAGCACTGCGAGCGGCAGCGCCGACACCCATGCCGAGGGCAATTTGTTCTTGTGAGATTCCATAATTCGCTACTCCGTTCCTAATCGGGGACAAAAGTAGCAAAAAGCCGCGATACGGCCAAACGCCTATTCGACCGGTTTGATCTCCGCCTCCCATCCCGTCAGCGTCGAAACGTAGGGGATCAGCAGCATCGCCATCTTGCGCTGGCCGGCGTAATTGGGATGGGCCGACGATCCGAGCTCGCTTCCGTCGTTGCAGTAGCCGGGCAGGATGGCCGCGAAATGGAGGTTCGGCACGACGGCGGACTGACACAGGTCGCGGATATAGGTGAAGGCCGGTTCGCTGACGCGCGGCGCCACGCAGAGGATCGGCATTTCGTCGCCGTAGGCGCCGCGCAGAGTCTGCAGGATGCGGGTGTAGGCGGCCGCAAACTCATCGCGCGAAGGATGCGGCAGGGTCGAGAAGTCGTTCGATCCCAGATTGATGACGACCAGATCGGGACGGTACGGCGACGCCGCGAAGTCCCACGCCGGTTCCGCCGCCTCGTCGAACGTATTGGCGATGCGGTCGGCCATCGTATTCTGCGAAGTGGTGTTCTTATCGCCGTAATTGCGCGCCGCGCCGCGTCCCGAATGGGCGATCAGCGTATAGTCGGCGCCGAAATAACGGGCGATGATGCAGGCGTACGCCTTGTTGCAGTTCTCGGTCTGGGGTTTGAACGGCTCGTCCTTCGAAAGCCCCTCGGTCCCGTAACCGCAGGTCAGCGAGTTGCCGATAAATTCGATATGCCGTCCGGGCGCGGGCGAGGCTGGCAGCAGACGTCCTCCCCTGTCGAGCAGGAAGGCATGGATCGTCGTACGCCCCTGCTCGCCCTCGGTGCGCTTCTGCATCCGCACGGTATGTTCGCCGCGGCCCAGCTTCTCGGCCAGCACCACGACCGAATCCGTCCCGAACGTCGTAACGACGCCGGCGTCGCGGCCGTCGACGGTCAGGTTGTAGTAGTTCTTTTTCGTATCCGAAACGCGCATGGCCAGCGAACCGCCCGTAAAACGGCACTCGAAGCTGGTTCCGCTCCAGTCGAAACTCACGTCGCCGCCCTTCGTCTGCGTACGTCCGACATAGCGCACTTCGGACGACGCGGCGGGCGCCTCCGTCCGCTTCTGGGCGGAAACGGCGCCGGCGCACAACAGCGCCAGCGCTGCAAAAATCAGCCGTCTGCTCATTGCTTCGCCTCCGCTTCATAGGCGCTGACAGCCCGCTGCAGCGGTCCCCACCAGTCGCGGTTGATGATATGCACGATGTCGAACACCATCAGTCCGTCCGATTCGCGGAGATTCATCTCCACGGCCCGCTTGAACTGGGTCGTATCGCGTTTGTAGTCCTCGACGTACATCCCGCCGAAGAAGGGTCTGCCGCCCAGCAGACGGCGCGAATAGCGGCACCCGCCCTCGACGCTGAGGTGGTCGCCCTTCGACATTTCGCTGTCGGTCTCGTTCTTATGCAGGCCGTTGCTGCGACGGTACTCGTCGATGGTCACGTTCCAGTAATAATTGCCGTTGGTGAAGATGTCCAGCAGTTCGGCATATCCGTAATTCTTATAATCGGGCGTGGCCCATGCGAAATCCTGCGAAGGATCGTACGTATTGCTGGCCCAATTGACGCCCACTTCGAAATAGGAGGGGTACCACGCACCCGTATAAGCGCCGAACTTCAGGCCGGGCTTCACGGCTTTCAGCTCCTCTTTGGTGCGTTTGAAGAAGTCGTAGATCACCGACGCGCGCCACTCGATCCACTGCTTGAAATAAGGGCCGTCGATGCGTTTCCAGCCGCCGTCGCCGTCCTCCTCCCACGTATAGATATCCTCCGGGAACCGCTCCAGCTTTTTCCCGATATAAGCCTCGAATTTCCCGCGCGAGAAATCCGAGAAGTCGGACTGGATATTGTCGTAACGGCCGCGGTCAAGCAGCAGACCGTCGAAATCGTACTTCTGCGCCACCTCCTTGAAAATGGCGATTTCGTGATCCTGAACGGCCGGGAGCGCGGGATTGGCGAACAGCACCTTCTTCTCCGGAATCTCCAGCTGGGGCACCAGTCCCCTGCCGGGGACATAGTTCACGGCCTGCCATTCAGGATGCCCGTCGTAGATCAGTCCGCGACGGAATACGCCATTGCCTTCGGCAAAGGTGTTGAACGAACCGTAAATCTCCAGTCCGGCATCGTGCGCAGCTTCGACGAAAGTACCCACGAAATCGAAATCGGGGCGGACAAACCCTTTCCACTCCCGGACTTGGGGCGCATGCTCGCTGGGATATACCACTTCGCTCGAAGTGCCCTTGACGTCGAGCACCAGCGCCGTCATGCCGGCCTCCCGGCACTTGTTCACATAATAACGGATCGAATCGGGGTAACTGAAACGCACCCAGTTGGCCGAACAGTCGAGCCACATCAGTTTGGGTTTCACCCCCTCGGCGGCACTCCGGCAGCCGGTCGCACCTGCCGCGGCAAAGGCCAGCAGGCATACAGTCAGCAGTTTTTTCATGAAAAATTAAAAGCTATTTTCGTTTGTAGTTCCCGTAAATATCGACTTCGGCCGCATGGAAAGGATCGGCCACCGCGTCGATCAGCAGCGCGCATTCGAGCCGCGTGAGCGGACGCGCCGGATCGTAACCGGACAGCAGTCCGGCGGCGGCACGCTCCGTCCGCGCCGCAACATCCCCGGCCGGCTTGCCGAGCGCTTCTGCCAGCATCGCCGTCAGGAGCGCCCCATCGACCGGCGTTTCCAGAACGGAGGGCCGGACCGACGGATAGACTTCACGCAGCCCTTCGCGCAGTTCGGATTCCGCGATCGTCCGATCGGCGTCGAACCAAGTCTGGTTCTCCCAGCCGACGTTGGCTCCGCGCCCCTTGAGGATTCCGGTCACGCCGATCCGCTGCATCGCCCCGAAGCGCGGATCGTCGGCCGGCAGGTCGAGGTACGGCAGCAGGTAGCCGCCCGCATCGAGCACCGCCTCCTGCACCCTGCGCACCGCGACTTCGGACGGATCGACGCCCGCCGCCGCGGCCAACGCCGCCAAGGCTCCCGTTGCCTGCCCGATCTGCAACACGACGGGTTGCAGGCGCGTGGAGCCGTTGACGAGGTTGGTTACCGACACCGATTTTTCGGCTACGAGCAACCCCGGAAATCCTGCGGGGATCACGATGCCCAGCGGAAAACCGTACGAGGGGATGGGATGGAAATAGAGGTCGGGCAGTTCGTCCCAGCCCGAATAGCGGGTATGGTGCTGATCGACCGGATAATCGCCCACGCCGACCGCCGTACGGTAAAGCGTTCCTGCGTAGGGGTCGGTGATGTCGTTGAGCGTAAAACGCACGGCCCCATGAATGCGCCGCGATTCGCGGTGATAGGGAATGAACGGCAGCCGGTCCTCCGTAGGGAACTCGTCGTCGGCCAATCCCAACGTATTGAATCCCAGCTCATGCTGGAGGAAATAGACGAATGACAGCGTATGATTCTTGGCCCTGCGGACGGCGTCGGCCCGCTCTTCGGGCGTCATGTCGATCATGTCCACGTAGTAATCGTTGCCCTCGATCGGCCAGTTGATCATGTATTTGCCGTCGGGCAGTTTTCCGTAGGTAATCATCATCTCGCGGGACCACATGCGATGCGGTTCCTTCGGAGCGATGCAGAGGTCGTTCACGCAGCAGCAGGCGAAAAGCGACGGATCGTACCCGTCGGGCCGCGGAATCGTGACGTCGCGGCCGTAATCCTTCAGTACGGCGACGTAGGTCAGGTCCTGCACGATGCCGTTGGCTTCGGCCGGGGCGATATCCTCGTGCGTGACGGCCGACGAATCCATGCCGACGTCATAGGGGACGCCCGCCATCCGGGCGACGTCGCCCAGCTCCGTCGCATCGACGAGCACGTCGGCTTCGACCGGCCGGAGCCGGCCGTCACGCCGGACACCCAGCCGCCATACATCCTTCCCGCGTTCGGCCGTCTCGGCCGCCGAACGGTACCACACGGTGAGGTTCGGTTCGCGGGCGACGAGCCGTTTGAAAATACTGTCGCCCACCGAAGGTTCGAACATCACGTTGCTGACCCACCCCGTTATCAAGGCCGAATCGCAGCCGTAATGCCGGGCCAGCTCCGTCCGGAACTCGTCCCAGATGCCGCCGCGCAGGCGGTAATTGCCGTCGGTGGCGCTCACGCCCGCCGAGGTGAGCATGCCGCCGAGCCAGTCGAACTCCTCGACGATCAAGGTTCGCGCCCCCATGCGGGCCGCCTGCAGTCCGGCCGCCGTTCCGCTCGCTCCCCCGCCGACGATCACCACGTCGTAACGCTCGGCGGAACCGCACGCAAACAGCCCCAAGCACGCCAGCAGCTGCAAATATTTCAGTCCGGTAAATCTCATATTCGGTCATTTATTTCAAATCGGCTGCGGCCCGGCTGATCCGCCCGAAGCGGTCTGTAGCCGACACCTCGACGCGCTTCGCCCCTTCGGGCAGCGCGACGCGGTAATAGTGGTCCGAAATCGAAGGGTAAATCCATTTGTGGTCCATCTGACTGGTGTCGGAGTACATCTGTTTCGCGGCGGGATCGTAAGCCTGAAACCGCTCGGCGGGACCGCACGGCACGCCGTCGATCGTAAACTGGACTTCCCACGCCGGGTCGCTGGCCCAGACGTTGGCCACGGCGTACCCTTCGAACTGGGGATATTCGCGACCGCTGTAAATTTTCATCTGGTAGTCGGCCGGATAACCCGTCGATTTGTAATACCAGTCGATCCGGTCGCCGTTCACCTCATAGACGCCGTACCCGGCGGGCGTACCGTCGGTGCAGAGCGGACCCTGCCACCATGCGCCGCTCAGGGCGGGTGTCACATGCTCGTAGAGGCCGGGCGCGATCGGCTGGTTGAAGGTCGTATGGGTATGGCCCGAAATGATATGCGCCCGGTAGGGTTTCAGAATTTCGTAAAGCCCCCTGTGGTTGGTCATCGTCGATCCGGCGCGGTCGTAGCGGAACTGCTTGCGGTCCTGCTCCTCGCAGGTCGAAGGGATATGCAGGCAGACGACCACCGTCGAACCGGGCTGCACGCGGGCAAGGTCCTTTTCGAGCCAGCGCATCTGCCGCTCTTCGAGATAGCCGATGTAAAAATAGTCGCGCCCGATGAAGAAGTTGTCGTCGAGCACCACATAGTGGATGCGTCCGACGTCGAACGAATAGTAGACCGGACCGTACATCTGCTCGAACTTCGAGAAGGAGGTTTCGTAAGAGCGTCCGTAGACCTTCATGTCGTGGTTGCCCATCGCGTTGCGGAACGTGATTCCCGTACGCTCCATCACTTCGTTGTACCGGCCGTAAAGCGAATGGTCGTGCGACACGATGTCGCCGCAGCAGATGCCGTGGAAAGGCATGCCGCCGTAACTGCGGACCGTAGCAGCGATGTCGTCGGCCGCCGCCGCGAGTTTCGCAAACTCCTTCGGCGCCCATATCTGCGGATCGGCAATGGCGATGAACCCGTAACGCGAATCGTCGCCCGCACGGCGGAGCAGCGTAAAATCGCAGGATTTGCCGTCGGCCGGCAGCGGGTGAAAATAGCGCACCACGCCCTTTTCCACCGGAGCGTCGTAGCCCGCAGGTACGCAAACGAAGACGAAGCGGTTGTCGGCGCCGGCCTGCAGTCTGTAATTTCCTCTTTTGTCGGTGCACGCGAACTCTTCGCCGTCGGAGACCCAGACGCCTTCCACGCCCCGGCCGCCGCAAAGGACGCGCCCCTTGACCGTGACGCTGCCCGCGGCCCATGCGCAGGCGCACCACAACGACAACAGAATTGTCAGTAAATATCTTTTCATCGTTCCGTATTTTAGTTCTATTTGCATTGTTCGAGAATCTGCCAGCACTGGAACAGCCCGCGCGGCACATGGAAACATCCCTTCCACTTCCCGCCCTTGAGCGGCAGCAGCACCTCGCCGCGGCGGTTCAGGTAACCGAACCATTCGGGATGCTCCGTGTCCTTGAAATGCGCCCACGTATATTCGTGCAGTTTCCCGAACCACTCCAGACACTCCTTCGATCCGGTCAGCTGATAGCCCTTGATCATCGCGATCGTCGATTCGATATGCACCCACCAGAGCTTCTGGTCCCATTCCAGCTCCACGCGGGGCGCGCCCTTGCGGTCCAGAAAATAAAAAATGCCGCCGTACTCCTTGTCCCAGCCGTATTCGGCGGTATTGAGCGCGATTTTCACCGCTTTGTCAATCAGCGCACGGTCGTCGAGACGCACGCCGAGGTTCATGATGAACCACATCGCTTCGAGCGAATGTCCGGGATTCATCTGACGGCCCTCGAACGTATCGGAAAGCCGTCCGTCCTCCGTGACGTTCTCGACGATCAGCCCCAGCTCTTCCCGGTAAAACACCTCCATCACTTCGTGCAGGCACTCCCCGATGGTGTCGGCCAACAGTTGTTTGTCGATCATCGGCTCGATCTCCAGCGCCATGTTGCAGAGGATCATCGGCAGGGCGAAGCTCTTGAGCGAACGCGTTCCGGGATAAGCCTTGCACCACTCGCCCTTGGGATTGGCGCGTTTCTCCAGAATCCGGTCGAAAGTCCGCTTTGCGATCAGGGCGTACTCGTCGCTGCCCGTCGCAACGGCGACCTGCGCAAAAGCCATCGCCGCGAACGTATAGGAGAAAATATTATAGGGCTGCACCAGCGGGCGGCCTTCGCGCGTCAGCGCAAAATACCAGTTGTAGTTGCCGTCGTGGCCGTATTTGCGCAGGAACTCAGCCCCCTGCACGGCGCATTCGAGCCATTCGGGGCGACGCTCCACCTTGTTATAGAGCATGGCGAACATCCACACTTCGCGCCCCTGCAGCCAGATGAATTTGTCGGTATCGTAGACGCTTCCGTCACGATCGAGACACGTAAAATAGCCGCCGAATTCCCTATCTTGCGATTTTTCGAGCCAGAAAGGCAGTACGCCATCCAGCAATTCGGTTTTGTACTGTTCCGCTAATCTTTTGAAGTCCATAATCTTATCTGATTTATATTGTTATCTTGTCCAGTATCGTTCGATCTCTTCGAGCGTGCGGCCCGACGTCTCCGGCACCGCCTTCCATATCAGCAGCATATAGGGCACGCACATCGCGGCAAAGAGGAAAAAGGTCCCCGCCGGCGTCAGGTTCGCGAGCATCCACGGCGTAAGCTGCCCGACCAGATAGGTCCCCACCCAAAGTGCGAAACCCGCGATCGACATCGCCGCGCCGCGCACACGAATCGGATACATCTCCGACAAAAGCACCCATACCACGGCGCAAACGGAGATGGCGCAGCAGAAAATATAGCACAGGAACGCCGCCAGCAGTACGCCGTCCGGCATCCCCGACCGCTCACCGGTCAGGAAACAGGTCCCGATAAGCAGCAGCGACAGCACCATACCCGACACACCCCAGTAAACCAGCTTCTTGCGCCCTACGCGGTCGATGATCGCCAGCGCCAGCACCGTCGTAAGCATATTGACCGCTCCGACCAGTATCTGGGCGAACAGCGAGTCGCTGCCCGACCATCCGGCCCGCTCGAAAATCGACGGCCCGTAGTAAAGCACGGCATTGACGCCCATGAACTGTCCGAGAATGGCGATCGCCGCACCGACGAGCACCGCCGTCCGGATGCCTTTCGACAGCAGGAGCCGCCACTGCGGGGCCTGCCCGCCGCCGACGGCCGTTTCGATGGCCGCAAGTTCGGCGGCGGCTTCCGCCCGGTCGCCGTTGATGCGGCCGAGCACACGCAGGGCGCGGTCCGTATGTCCGCGCAGCGCCAGCCAGCGCGGACTTTCGGGAATAAAGAAGATGATGACGAAGAAAACCAGCGCCGGAAGGGTTTCGGCTCCCAGCATGCCCCGCCACACTTCATCGACGAAGATCCGCTGCATCCACGCCGTTTCGAAACCGGCGGTCTGTCCCATGCGGAGCAGCAGGTAATTGACCGTATAGGCCGCCAGAAATCCCATCGTGACGGCCAGCTGGTAAAACGACACCAGCATGCCCCTACGGCGCGCCGCCGACACCTCGGAGATGTAAAGCGGCGAGACGACCGAAACGACGCCGATGCCCAGCCCGCCCACGATCCGGTAGACGACCAGTTGCGTGAAATCGGCGCAAAGGGCGCACCCCGCGGCCGACACCGTGAACAGCACGGCCGAGACGAGCATCGTCCGCCTGCGGCCCAGCCGGTCGCTCAGCACGCCCGCACAGAGTACGCCGGCGATCGAGCCGGCCAGCGCACACCCCACATACCACCCCTGCTGCAGGCTGTCCAGCCCGAAGCGGGCCGTCACCAGCTCGACGGTGCCGAAAATCACGGCCGTGTCGTACCCGAACAGGAGTCCGCCCACGGCCGCCGTGACCGCAAGAAAAAGCATGTAGGATATGTTGCCGCGCCGTTTCATGGAGTATATTTACCGTTTCCGGTAAGGGTTGTCGATTTTAAAATAATCGCAGTAGCGATCGTAAAGATGTCCCGCCGTGCGGCGTCCAGCTTCAGCAGCAGCTTCTCCCACTTGATCGGCAGGAAGCGGATCGGCATGTCGCGGTCGAACGACTCGATGTTGGTCCAGCACTCCATGCCGTACTTGTCGGCCAGCGCCTTGTTCACCACCAGATAGTCGTACAACTCGTGGTAATCGACCTGCCCGTCCTGAAACGCGAGGATGTCCACCGCTCCGGCGACATTGCCCAGTATCTCGTTCCACTCGCGGCGGTGCTCTTCGACCGAAAGGGCCTTGTCGCCCGCCATCACCTGATCGGTCTTGACGCCGTAGATGTAGGGTGAAATCATCGTTTTCAGACCGCCCGAAACCGCCTTGGCATGGCGGCCCACTTCCGCATAGATGCGCGACATGTTCTTGGTCCGGCGGCTGATCTCCTGCGACAGATACCACCCCTGAAACGACTCGTGGTGGCCGTATCTGGCCCACACCTCGTCGATCAGTTTCAGGTTCAGGTCTATCTCGCGCTGGAAGAGTCCCTCCTGCCAGTATTTGCCCGAATCGTACATGCCGAAATAGAACGCCATATCGTATTTGTCGGCCAGCGTAAGGAACATCTCCACCAGATCGACCGGGGGATAGTACACCTCTTCGCTTTCGAGCAGGCACTCGAACGGCGCGGCGATCCACCGTCCCAGCCCGGCGCGGATCAGCACCACGGTGTTGATCCCCATGTTTTTCATCGCCCGGAAATCGGCGTCCCACTCCCTGACGCCCCAGTTCTGGTGGGGAATGTCCCAGCTCACCTCGTCGAGGAACGTCGCACGAACGGGAATCGCTTGGAGAATGCCTTCTGTTCTGAAATCGTCGTCCGACAGGCCGCAGGCCGCGTCGCCGCCCGCCGCACCCTTCGGGGAGCAGGCCGCCAGCACGACTGCGATCAGCACGGCCAACGCCGCCGCCAAACCGCCCGGTTTAGGGTAATGTCCGTTCATCGGTCTCTATTCCAAGGTTTTCAGATACTCCATATAACGGTCGTACAGGTGCCCCGCCTGCAGGTAGGCCGACTGCGGACTCATGAAGTGCGAGAACTCGAACGTAATGGCGTTCTGGTAACCGGCCTGAGCCGCCAGCCCCATCTTGAGCCGCAGTTTCTCCCACTTGATCGGCAGGAACTTGATCGGCATGTCGCGGTCGAAGGTCTCGGAATTGGTCCAGCACTCCAGCCCGTAACGGTCGGCCAGTTTCTTGTTGACTTTCAGAAAATCGACCAGCTCGTCATACTCCACATGGCCGTCCTGAAAGGCGACGATATCCACGGCGCCCTTGATTCCGGCGAAGATGGCGTCCCACTCGCGTTCATGGCTTTCGAGCGTCACGACGTTCTGCTTCGAAGTCGAAGCATTGTACTGGCTGACGTTCTTGCTGCCGTCGATATAAGGGGAAATCATGGTCGGCAGACCGCCGGAAACCTCCTTGCAATAGCGTCCCAGACTCGCATACAGATCGACGATCTTGCCGGTATTGCGGCTGCATTCCTGCGAAATATACCAGCCCGCAAAGGATTTGTAATGTCCGTAACGGCTCCACACCTCGTCGATCACGCGTTTGTTCAGCGCAACCTCCTGTTCGTATTCGCCGCGGTCCCAGTACTTGCCCGAATCGTAGAGCCCGAACCAGAAGTTCATGCCCCACTTGTCGCTCAGGCGCAGGAACATATCGACCAGATCGACGGGCGGTTCGTAACACCCCTCCTCGGCCGTGAGCACCCGCGAGGGAAAAGTCTGCCAGCGGCGGTAGCCGCAGCGGATCAGGATCACGGTGTCGATGCCGGCTTCGCGCATGTAGCCGAAGTCACGGTCCCATTCGGCTTCGCCCCAGTTCTGATGGGGAATATCATGACTGATTTCGTCGAGAAAAGTTCCTTTTATTCGCATAACTCATTTATTTAAATTTCAAATCAGGTTCTCCAAAAAAGCCTGCGGTTCGTAAAAAAGACCGTAACGGCCATGACCGCGGCCGTGACCAGCACGCCCCGCACCACGCCCATCCACGGGCATAGCTCGGCAAAGGTCTGTAAATAAGGCGCCAGATGCAGCAGCGTCAGCAGGGGCATGATGAGGAATCCGGCCGCCGTATAGGCCACCATCGGATTCTGCCCGCATTTGACCAGCGCCGAGAAACGCACATTCAGCCGCCGCATCGCGATTCCGGCGGCGATCAGGACAAACGAAGCCAGCCCGGAGGTGACGAAAAAATAGCTGAACGTCGCGTAATCCTTCTTGATGCCCCCTTCGAACGCCTCCAGCGCCAGTCCCAGCATCAGCCAGAAAAATCCCCAGCCGAAAAGCGAACCATGCAGTCTTCCGGTCGCCGAGCCGTCCCCGCGCAGCAGACGCCGGAGCAGGAGACAGATCAGGACGCCCGCCGCGAGATTCACGACCAGCTGCCGCGCGAAAAGCCCCCACATATTCAGGCATATCAGCGTCACGAGCAGAACGAGTATCCAGACCTCCCGCCGCCGGGACGCCCCCGGCGCATCTTCGCCGCTCTGCGTCATCCATTCGTAGATACGGTCTCCCGCAATCGTGCCGGGAATGATGATACAAAGGTATTTCAGGTAGTCGAAGCGGAAAAGCCACGGCGCAGGCGACCAGTTCCACAACGCCTCGTTCCACGAACCTTCGACGCCGCTGCCCAGACGCAGTGCCGCCAGCAGCGCCAGCACACCCAACCGCGCCAGCAGGTTGTTCCGCGTGTAGAGCCACACCAGACTGCCGAACAGCGCCATATTCGCAAGGACCAGAATGATGACGTCGCTCCGCTCCGCCGAGACGGGCAGTCCCCAGATCCACCGGGCGGCCGCCAGCAGGGCGGCGATGCCGGCGACGCCGGCCAGACAGACCATGCGGTTCTGCCGGTCCGAAAGCCGGCCGAAGCGCATGAAAAGCGCACAGAAACAGCCCCAGCCCGCCAGTTGCAGCAGCGAGGAGCCCCATCCCGGCAGCGTTCCCGTCACTCCGGAACGCAGGTTGGCGAGCGCGATGGCGAAAAGCGCCAGCAACGCCCACCTGCGCGCCACGACCGTCAGGATCAGCGCCACCGATTCGCCCCGCTGTTCCAGCCGCCGGCGCAGGGCCAGCGGGAAAGCGGCACCCATCGAGAAGAGGAAAAACGGGAAGACCAGATCGACCCACGTAATTCCCGGCACCGACGGGTCGAAGCGGAACGACGGCGGCGGCACCTGCGCATGAAACAGCCACGCAGGAAGTTCGGCGTGCCACAGGATCTGCCCCGACAGCACCATTCCCACGATAGCCAGTCCCCGCAGCAAATCGACCGTATAAGCTCGTTTTTCCATCTGCACGTTACGTTATTTCAGGTATTTCTGTTTCTTGAGGTAATCGGTCCAGATCACATATCCCGCGGGATGGAGGTGGATTCCGTCCTTCGTCAGGTCGATGCGCAGCTCGCCGTCGGCATCGGAAAGCAGCGGCGCAAGATCGACGAACGTACACCACGGCTTGGCGTCGCACAACCGCACCAGCCGCGCATTGAGCGCCCGCACCTGCGGATTGTGCCCCTTGAGTCCGGGATATGCCAGCCGCCGGGTATTGACCGGCAGCACGCTCTGGATATAGAGCCGGCAGCCGGGAACGGCTTCGTGCACCATGTCCGCCATGCGGGTAATGTTCATCACGATCGTATCGACAGGCTGCCCGCCCGTCAGGTCGTTGATGCCCGCCATCAGGAAGATTTTGCGGGGCTTGCTTTTCAGGATGTCGGGCAGACGGTCGATCATGCCGAAAGTGTTGTCGCCGCCGATGCCGCGGTTCTCGACGTCGCCGCGTTTGAGCAGCAGGCTCCACCACCCCTGTTCGGTAATGCTGTTGCCGAGGAAGACGATCGCCCCCTGTTGCAGTCCCTCTTCGTCGTGGGCCGCACGGCGGGTATCGTAGTAGGCGTTATGGAATTTCTGCGCCGAAGCGCCGGACGCCGCGAAAAGGGCGGCCAGAAACAATATGACGATGCGTTTCATAATCAGTCTTTTTTAATTACGCCGTCGATACCGGTCTTGACATACGACCACTGATCGGCTTTTTTCAGGTGAATCATATCGAACAGGAAATAACCGTCGCAGGCGTTGATGCAGGCGGCGACCGAAGCGGTGATGGCCCGGTTCTCCTCCTCCTGCGGCACCTTGTCGTCGGCATCCCAGTTTCCCACGTCGGGACCGCCGGCCACCATCGGGCAGGCTCCCATCGTACGCTCTTTGGCCAGCAGGCAGAATCCCTGCATGGTCCATTCGGTCGTGCCGTAAACGCGCGTCGGGGAGGCGTAGGCGCCGATGAGCATCTGGTCCATCAGGTCGGCATAGCCGTAGTTCATGTATTTCTTGGTAGCCCACGAGAATTTGGACGAGGTGTCGTAATTGGGACTGGCCCAGTTGACACCCACGTCGTAATAGCTGGCATACCAGCCTCCGACGTATACGCCGAACTTGACCGACGGATTGACCGACTTGACGGCGGCGCGCGCCTTCTCCATAAAGTCGTGGATCACCTTCGCCCGGAATTCGAGCCACTGCTTCATATGCACGGGCACCGGCGAGGGTATGCCCGAAGTATGGCCGGCAGGCAGAATGTCGGCGGGGAAACCGGCAACCGACTGGCCGATATACTTCTCGAACTCCTTGCGCGTATAATTCGAGAAATCGCTGGTAAATCCGTCGAAGCGCCCCCTGTCGAGGAAGATTCCCGCCAGTCCGTCATAGGCCGCGAGGTCCCTGAGCATCGAACAGAGATACTCCTGCACTTCGGGCAATACCGGATTGAAGAACTTGGCGGACTGCGAGGTTGACATGATGTTCGTGATGCCGCCCGCCAGATTCAGATCGGTCGTCCACGCCCGCTTGGCCTCATCCCGGAAAACGACTCCGGCGCCGCCCAGCAAGGTCTGGTTGCCGCCCGTAAAGGTATTGATCGCGGCGTGAATGCGCAGGTCGAGCGACTTTCCGGCGTCGATAAACGCCTGCAGGTAGTCCCACGTGGCCGTGCGTTCGACCTTGGAATATCCGCCCGGCAGCCATGCGCCGAGCCATTCCACCTGATCGACCACCGACGTACGGAAAAGCACGTCGCCGGTAGTAGGCCGCACATCGACCACGATATCGGTGAATCCGGCCTCCTTGGCCTTGGTCAGATCGCGCAGTATATTCTCCTTGCTGTTGGCGAAATCGGGGAAGTTGGCCGCGGCATCGACCCAGATGAAGCGGGGTTTCTCCACTCCCGGTTGCGGATCGGGATCCGGGTCGGGATCGGGCCACTCCCATTCGGGCTCCTTCGAATCCGAGCCGCACGAAACAGCCCCGTATCCCAGCGTCAGCGCCACCAGAGCCGCCGCAAACCATTTAACATTCTTTTTCATCTTCAAAATTATGTTTGTTTTAGGACCTGCATCCCCGGTCAGAGGGATGCAGGCAAAAGGGGTGTTACTTGTCGATACAGTCGAACTCCCAAGCGACCAGCGCATTGGTATTGGCGTCCGTATAGTAGAGATTCATCTTGTATCCGTCGGCCGATGCCGTCATCAGCACGTCGCCGGCCGCATTGACCACCGCCCCGGCAGGCTTGTATTCGTTCGATACGAAGACCTTCGACGGCGACGTGTCGCACGCACCCGTCATCTGATCGGGCGTCGTCACATCGAACATGTAGGCCTTGAACTCTCCGTAGGTGAAATGCGCGCCCTCATAAATCGCCGCATATTTGGCGTTATTGAACGTACATACATCCACACAGTTGTAGTTGGAGTTGGCGCCCCATGTCGCAGTGGCGATCTTGTGGGTTACAGCGCCCGTCGCATCGACACGATACAGCGCATTGGCACTGTAGTAGGCAAGGAAGTAAGGATCGTCGGGATTGGCCGAATAAGCCTCCACGTCGGCGTGGCCGTTGCCGTTCCAGCCGGCGGTCGCCCCCGTAACCGAGATCATCTGCGGCTTGGCCGGCACGCCTCCGGTAATCACCCAGCGGAGGAACTTGCAAACGGCACCGTTCCACGTATAGATCACGGCCGTAACGATCGCATCGCCCTTCACGTTGCCCTGCACCGAAATGTGCTTGCCCATCGAAGCGCCCGTAGCGTTCGTATAGGAGAGCAGCTCGGCAGGCATTTCATCCGTCGATGCCGCCGCATAAACCTTGAATTCGGCATTGGGATTAGCCAAGTTCGCATAGAGGATGTTGCCCGCGTCGTCCGAGGTCATACCGCCGTCGGCCGCTACGCCCTTCATGTCGTGTGTACCCAAGAAATCACCTGTCGCGCGGTTGAACAGGAACTTGTCCGCACCGGTCGAAAGCACGAGCTTGTTGCCCGACGCCGCCAGCGAATAGATCTTACCGCCGGCATTGACGATTCCGAGTTTGTCGAGCGATACGTTCTGCCAAACCTCCGTCTCGCTGCCCGCACGCCAACCGTATTTGATCTTGGGCGGAATCTCCTTGCTCACGGAATAAACCCGCTTGGTCACGCCGTCATGCGCCGTAACCGTAAATTTCACGCCCTCGCCCTCGTAATTGGCCGCAACGGCGGGATCGGGCGAGATCGTGGCGTGGGGAGAAAGAATCACCTGCGCCGTCACCGACGAAAGGTCATCGACCGTAATGAGTGAAATCGTGTTACGGTCGTTATCGATCACACCCTGAATAGCCGGTTCGTCGGTGGCGAAAGAGATGATCTCGCATTTATCCGATTTCTTGATATTGCCCGTCACGCAGAAATTGCGCTTCGAACCGTCGACACGCGTCAGCGTAAACCAGTTTTCCTTCGTCAGATCCAATACCCCAAGCATCGGCGTGATGAAACAGTTGTCATCCAGATTAGCCGTGACGCGCATCTGGGTAATCGAAGTGGTATTCGACGAATTTTCGGGATAATAGTAAGGAACATCGATCACGATACGCTCCTGTCCCTCGGTCACCGCCGCGGTGAATTTTGCCAGCGGGTCGTTTTTATATTCCCCGGTAGCGAACTGCGCCGAGATGGTGTTCAGCCCCTGATCCACGACCGACGGGGTCAGCTCATCCGGCTCATGGCAGCCGCCTAAGCCGAGCAGAGCCGCCAATGCAAATAATTTAATGCTATTTTTCATGGTTTCGGTTTCTTTTAGAGATTATAACCACTCAGGGAACTGCTTGACGGCCGAATTGTTGCTCAGCTCGGTTTCAGGCAGCGGAATACGGTAAAGCTTCTCTTCGAAAAGGCGGTCCTTACGGTCGCAGTCGACGTAGGTATAAATAAACTCGGCACCCTGCTTTTCGATTTTGAGACCGTGTACGCGGCTGTTCTGACCGGAATAAGCCGTATGCGCGAGTTTCCAGCGGCGCATGTCCCAATAATGATGTCCTTCGCAGTAAAGTTCGATCTTCCGCTCCTGCCGGATCGCCGCCATCAGCGCCTCGCCGGACTTATTGGAGTAAGGCAGGCCTACGCGCTCCCGAATCTGGCGCAGGTCGTCGTTCGCACCGTCGGCGCCCAGCATGTAGCACGCCTCGGCGTGATTCAGAATGACTTCGGCCAGACGAATGGCGATCCAAGGCTGCGTACAGGCTTTCGAATAGTCGGTATAACCTTCGTTCAGCATTTTGCGCAGATAATAACCCGTGGTCGTACGGCCGTTGAGCGCCGAACCGTCGTCGTAAACGGCATAGCCGTCTTTACCGCTCACATAAGGTTCGAGAGCACGGCCTTTCCATTCGCACCCGTTGTAAAGCACGGAAGCATGGAAACGGGGTTCCAATTGGGCATAAGGCGGCGTATCGGTCGTACCGGTCGTCGTATTGTGCCACGGTGTCCAGTCGGGATAACCGCCCGTCGTCGCCAGTTCGTACGATTCGACCATCTCCTGCGTCGGAGTGGCCCGTCCGCCCATGGTCGTATTGTCGCCGCCCGGCATAAAGAGCTTGTCCCAGCTATGGTTCGGGCCGCCGACCAGATAGTTGTATTCCAGAATCGACTCCGTATTACCGTCGCGCATCGAGGTAAACGCCTTGGCGTAATCGGCGGCCGTTTTGCCCGGCATCAGCACATAACCGAGTTTGAATACCTCTTCGGCCGCGGTTTTGGCCGACTGCCAGCGTTTGGCATAGAGCATCGCGCGCGACAGCATCGCATACGCGGCACCGGAAGTAATGCGCCCCGCTTCGTTGTCCCATTTGGCCGGAAGGGTCTTGGCGGCATAGGAAAGGTCGCCTTCGACCATATTCCACCCCTCCTCCTCGGTCGAGAGGGCCTTATTCTCGGTAATCGCCAGCAAATCCTCGTTATAGAGAATCACCTCCGGAGTGCGCTTCAGCAACTGGAAATAGAGGAATCCGCGGAAGAACCGGGCCTCTGCCTCGAAACGCTTGTAAGTGTCGCCGTCGAAATTGCTTCCGTATTTTTTCAGTCCGTAAAGGAACTCGTTGACGCGACGGATACGAGTGTAGGTATCATCCCATGCTCCGAAATGGAAAGCGGCCGTCGATGCGGCAAGTCCGCCCTCGGCGAAAGCGATGATATTGGCAAACCCCACGTTCGTGCCCGGCGTGGCCGAACCGAACTTGAGCGTCTCGGTCAGGCCGTCCGTCAGGCCGACCTGACTGTCGCCGGTCTCAAACGCCCCGTACCGGGAGATGTAGGGATAAAACCCATTGACATACTGAGTCACATAATTGACGTCGCTCCATACGATCTTTTCCGACACCTTGTTGGTCGGACTCATGTCGAGCCAATCGTTACAGCCCGTCATGGCGACCGTAGCAGCCAGCAAAACGATATTTATGATTTTCTTTTTCATGATTTTGAATTTTGTCGGTTAGAACGAAACTTCGAGACCGCCCACAACCGTACGCTGCTGCGGATAGTAACCGTTGGTCACGCCCGGCCATTCGGGATCGACGCCTTCGGGCAGACCCGACCATGTGCAGAGGTTATTGCCCTCGATATAAACCTTCACCTTCTGGATGCGCAGTTTGTTGGTCCAGTTTTTGGGCAGCGTATAGCCCAGATGAACCGATTTCAGACGCAGATACTTTCCGTCGCGGTACCAGAACGACGAAGCATAGGAGTTGTTCGTGTTAGGCGGATTGAGCGACAGACGGGGATACTCCGCATTGGGATTTTCGGGCGTCCATGCCTTTTCTACGAGATAACGCGGCGAGTTGGCGCCGGCCTTGAACGGACGGGTGAAAATCGTATTGTCCTCATTCCAGTTGTAATAAGTACCCGTCAGCGAAACGTCGCAAACGGCAGCCCCGACAAACAGAATATCGAATTCAAGTCCTTTCCACGAAGCATTGAGATTGACACTGCCGTTGAACTGCGGACGCTGGCCGCGGCCGAGATAGGCGCGGTCCTGATCGTACGTAATGGCGCCGTCGCCGTTGAGATCCTTGTATTTGATATCGCCCACACGGGGACGCGAGCCGGAGATCCACGGCGAATTGTCGATCTCCTCTTCGCTCTGGAACAGGCCGTCGGTCATAAAGCCCATCGTCATGTAGCGGCTCTTGCCGGTGCGCTTGGCGTAATCGGGCGTATTGGGGCTGTCCTGATAACGGAGCCAGCGATCTTTCGCCCAAGTCATATTGACGGTCACGCCATACTGGAAATCTTTGCCGATGTGATTACGATGAGTCAGTTTGACGTCGATACCCTTTACATCCTGCGCATTGTTATTTATGTAAGTGGGGTAATAGCCGCCCATCGAAGCGGGTTTTCCGGTGTTCGATCCCAGAATATCGAAAATATAGTTGTAGAAAGCATCGAACTCCACTCCGAGTTTTCCGCTCCACATCGCCAGATCGAAACCTACGTTGTAGGAATAATTACGCTCCCAAGTCAGAAGTTCGTTCGCAACCAGCGACGTCATGATACCGTTCTGCCCCACGCCGCCGAGAACGACGCTCGGTGCCGTACTGACATTGGAGAACGTGCTCAGGAAAGCATAGGCCGCCGAGCCGGAGTCGTCGCCCAAGGAACCGAACGATGCACGGAGTTTGAAGTTGTCGACCGCGTTGCGCAGGGGAGCGAAGAAGTTCTCCTCCGACATGCGCCATCCGAGCGATACCGAAGGGAAGAATCCCCAGCGGCGTCCCGAAACGTTGCCGATAAACTTATAAGACCCGTCATAACGTCCTGAGAATTCGAACAGATATTTATCGGCATAATTGTACTGTCCGCGGAAAACCAGTCCGACCTTACGCGAAGCGTCGCTGGAACCGCCTATCGGCTTATCTGCCGGAGTCGTCGCTTGGTCCAGTTCGGGCAGTTGCGGGAACGGAATGTCCTTACCCGAAGCCGAGAATTTATTGGTCTTGTAATCGCGGGTTTCGATCAGCGCCAACAGATCGACTTTGTGTTTCTCCGCAAAGGTATTTTTATAGCTGATGCTGGCCTGAGAGGTAATTCGGCGCCACTGCGAGAATCCTTCGGTCAGGTTATTGGTTTTCTTGCCGGTCGTGACGTTCGCATTGTTGCGCGGATCCGACGCCTTGGAATAAGTGATATCCTGACTGGTCGAATTCGGCGTGCTGGCCAACATGAGGAAGTAAGGCGTACTCAGGATTTTGGATGTCGTAGAGCTGCGGTCGTACGCACCCATAACCTTCAGGCTGAGACCCTTTACCCACGGAAGATCCCATTGCAGGGCAGCGTTGGTCTGTACGGCTACGGTCTGTGATTTCGAATAGCCCGACAGTTCGGTAGCGGCAATCGGATTGATCGTATTCCCGTAATTATTCTGGCTCGCGGTCGGAAGTCCGTCATAGGTCTTCGGCAGATAAGGATGCGCATAGGCGGCCTGCTCGGCAATCGAGAGCCACGGGGCCGTCGAAACGCTGGTGCCGGAAGTTCCTCCGGCAGGGAATCCGGGTTCCTTCCGATCTCCTATCTGACCTGCCACTCCAAACGTAAAGGTCAGACTCTTGGCAATCTTGGCTTCGATATTCGTACGCAGGTTGTAGCGGTCGTAATCGAAATTCTTGACATTACCGGTCTGATTCATATAGCCCAGCGAAGCGAAATAACTGATCCGGTCGCTGCCGCCCGTCGAAGTGACGCTGTGCTGCTGAATCGTACCGGTTCCGAAAATTTCGTCGATCCAGTTGGTGTTGCCCCAGCCGTTCGTGCCTTCGCGCATCATCTGTACATGCTTGGCCGTGAAGATCGGCTCCTGACCGTCGAGTTCGAGCGCCTTGTTGTACCAGTAAGCATAACCCGGACCGTCGAGGAATTCGGGATACGAGGTATTGAACGACGCACCGTAGGACCCCTTGTAAGTCAGATTCATCGCACCCTGTCTGCCCTTCTTGGTCGTTACGATCATCACACCGCCGGCTGCTTCGAGACCGTAAACCGCTACGGCGGCGCCGTCCTTCAGCAGCGATACCGACTCCACATCGTTGGGGTCGATGTCATTGATCGAACGCTGCACGCCGTCGACGATATAGAGAATACCCGACTTCGCGCCGCGAATGGTCATGCTGGCTTGGTCCTGACCGGGCTGTCCGGAATTCTGCACGGAGATAAGCCCCGGCAGACGGCCGGCCAGTCCCTGCGAGATATTGGACATCGGCATCTTCTGAAGCTCCTTGCCGTCGATCTGCGACACGGCCGCCGTCACGTCGGCGCGGCGCTGCGAGCCGTAACCGAGGATGACGACCTCGTCCAAACGGGCGGCATCCTCTTTCATCGTAACGTCAAGGTTGGAAATCCCCCCCCCCACAAGTTATTCTCTGTGAGAACATTCCGATATACGTAAATTCCAGTATACCGCCTTTGGGAACCGCAATGGAATACTGTCCGTTTATGTCGGTCGTCGTACCCTTGTTCGAGTCCACGACCACCACGGTCACACCGACGAGCGGATTGCCCTGTTCATCGGTAACCGTACCCCCGACGGTAGGCTGCGCAAAGGCCGTCCCGGCCCCCGCCAACAGCAGGAACAATGTCCACAGACACGTCCTCGCCGCCAGAGAATCTCTGAATCTAGAGAAGAACTCTTTCATAGAATTACATTTAAGGTTAAGTTTTTAGTGTTTTATATTGGTTGCAGATCAGTTGCTCCCTTCGGCGATTCCGGCCGCCAGCTCCGACCACCAGCCGCGGTTGATGATATGGACGATATCGAAGATCATCAGTCCGTCGGTGTCGCGGAGCGCCTGCGCCACGGCGCGGGTGAATTGCGCGGCATCGCCCTCGTACTGCTCGACATAGATCGAACCCGTCACGGGAACCACGCCGCAGGTGATTTTCTTCGCCCATTCGGCGCCGCCCTCGATGCAGTACCAGTAATTCTGCTCGTCGGACATTCCCGCTTCGGTACGCTGCCCGACGACTCCGTTTGCCTTGTCGACTTCGGCTTTGGTAACCAGCGTATAGTAAAGCCCGGTCATATAGATGTCGAGCAGGTCGGCATAACCCGTATTCCTGTATTCGGGCGTCGCCCAATCGAAATAGCGGGCGGGATCGAACTGTTCGCTGGCCCAGTTGACGCCCACGTAATAATAGGTCGGGTACCATGCGCCCGTATAGTCCCCGATCAGCAGCCGGGGATTGATCTCCTTGAGCTGCCTGTGGGCTTCGGTCACGAAGTCCTTGATAACCGATGCGCGCCATTCGATCCACTTGCGGAACAGCGGGCCCTGCGACCAGTCCCACTTGCCGTCGGCATCCTGCGTCCAGCGGAGAATGTCATCGGGATAATCGGCGACTTTCGTTCCGGCATAGGCTTCGAAAAGCTCCTTCGACAGCGGACTGAAATCGGAGGTGATATTGTCGAAACGCACCCGGTCGAAGACGATGCCGTCCACATCGGGATACTTCTCGGCGAACTCCCTCAGAATCGCCAGCTCGTACTCCTGCACTTCGGGATTAGCCGGGTTGAGCATGCCGTTGTAGTTGCTCTTTATTTCGCTGATCGGCACGATCTTCCCTTCGGTGTAGACCTGCGACTGCCAGTCGGCATGATCGCCGTAGATGATTCCCCGGTCGAAGAAGTTGTGACCGCCGGCGAACACGTTGAGCGAACCGTGCACGCGCATGCCCAGCTTGTGTCCCTCCTCGATGAAATAGCCCAGCAGATCGTAGTTCTCAGGACGGGTCACGCCGTCCCATTCGCCCATGTAAGGCGCAATATCGCTCTTGTAGAGCGTTTCGCCCATGATCGACTTCACGTCTACCACCACATCGGTAAAGCCCATGTCGTGGATTTTGGACACGTAATAACGGATCGAATCGGGATGACTCAGCGTAGCGTAATTGCCTTCGCAGTCGAACCACATGTAAAGCGGTTTCGACTGCTGTTTTTCCTGCGTGCAGGAGGCGGCTGCAAAGGCCGCGAGACAGATAAGGAGAAGTTTCTTCATATGATTCTTTATGGATTAGTTCACTTCGGAGATGACGACCGCCGTCGAAATCTTGCGCTCGACGATCACCTCGGCGCTGCCCGTGTCGCTGGGACGGTTGAGCACCTTGCCGTCGCTGCCGACCATGGTCGAAGATCCGCCGCCGTCGAGATTGACCGCATCGACGGCACCCAGCTCGATCAGTTTGTCGGCCAGTTCGGCCAGCGTAAACCCGGCGCTGCCCCGCATATTGCGTCCGTCGCACACCAGCAGGATCAGTTTTCCGTCGGCCGTGGCGCCGACCGCCGTACGCGGCTGACGCGAAGTCCCGGCGATGCCGCCGCCGTCGAACACCTCTTTCCAATAATTCTCCACGGCGACGTTCTTCCCCTCCTTGACCAGCATCGGACCGCCTCCGACGGCTTCCTGCGGCGTCCAGAGCACGGCGCCGGGCGTCTTCGAAGTCGGCGGCGCGGACATATACGTATTCGTACGTTCGTCGTTGTCGAGTGCGGACGGAAAGGCATAAGGCTTGTTGCCGTCGTCGAGAACGCAGTAAATCCAGTGCGTCTCGAACCCTCCGGACGCCATCTGCCCGAACGAAGAACGCACGGGATAAACCGTCTGATTGTTACGTGTCACCGTCTGATTCTCGATCGACTTGACGGTACCGCCGGTAACAAGCAGGCTCAGCGAGTTCCCGGCCCACCAATACCCGGCATTGATCGTCACACAAGCCGTTCCCCGGTTGGCCGAAGCGAATTCGGCATGAATGCGCGACGGAGTTTTCTGCTGCGGCAGATGCACGGCGTTGAAGCGCAGTTTGGGATTGGCTTTCAGGTCGGCCACGGCCACGAATCCGAGACATTGTTTTCCTCCGCCCAGATCGTCCGTAAACTCGGTTACGGTCAGGCCGGCAGGATAATCGCCCGGCTGCGGGTCGGGATCGGGTCCGTCGGGAAATTCATAGTCGGGCGTTTTCGAATCGCTGCCGCACATACAGCACACGGCGCAGACACAGACAGCAAGCAGGGCGAAGCCAAGAAATTTTAGTTTCATATTTCAGTCAGCATTGGGTTTTGGTTCGGTTCGGATACCTTATATATATTCTGAACAGATTTATTGTATGTTCGCCAACAAATGTAATAATTAAAATTATTACACAAAACTTTTATAATAATATTTTTTACTTTAAAATAAACATAAATAAAATATTTTTATAGAACACAATCACACAAACATATTAAATATCTGACAATTAACCCAAAACATCACCCCAAAATGCTTAGTAAATAAATTTTCTTTCAACCGAAGATATAGAAAATATTTATCGTTTTCCAGAATCAATTCGGGCGCCCAGCAAATACGACACTCCCCGCAGACGGGCGAAAGAGCGCCTGCGGCATGACCGGCGATAAGCATTTCCGGCCGGATAATATACGGGTGCGGCTTTTCGGAGCGGCATTCTTTTTTATTTCCGATTTTTTATCTATTTTTGATTAAATATGCAGACACAATGGCAGTTCAGACTCTCAAAAAAGTGTTCCGGTTCTATGTGGACGGCTTCCGCAGCATGACTGTAGGCAAGACGCTCTGGGCCATCATTCTGGTCAAGCTGTTCATCATGTTCGCCATTCTCAAACTCTTTTTCTTTCCCGATTTTCTGGCCGGCCAAAGCCCCGAAGAGCGCAGCCGCTCGGTGATGAAGGAACTAACCCCCGAAAAATAACTCCGTATCTATGCTATCCGATTACTTGCAAACAGTCGATTGGTCGCGTGCGCAGTTCGCCATGACGGCCATCTACCACTGGCTTTTCGTGCCGCTCACGCTGGGACTGGGCTTCATCCTCGCCATCATGGAGACCCTCTACGTCCGCACGGGCGACGAATTCTGGAAACGGACCACCAAATTCTGGATGCGCCTGTTCGGCATCAACTTCGCCATCGGCGTGGCGACGGGCATCATCCTCGAATTCGAATTCGGCACCAACTGGTCCAACTACTCGCATTTCGTGGGCGACATCTTCGGCGCCCCGCTGGCTGTCGAGGGCATCATGGCCTTCTTCATGGAGAGCACCTTCATCGCCATCATATTCTTCGGATGGAACAAGGTCTCGAAGGGCTTCCACCTCACGGCGACATGGCTCACGGCCATCGGGGCCAACCTCTCGGCCCTGTGGATTCTGGTCGCCAACGCATGGATGCAGTATCCCGTAGGCTGTACGTTCAACCTCGAAACGGTGCGCAACGAGATGACCTCGTTCTGGGACGTGCTCTTTTCGCCCGTGGCGATGAACAAGTTCTTCCACACCGTCACCTCGTCGTTCGTGCTGGCGTCGCTGTTCGTCGTGGGCGTCAGCGCATGGTACCTGCTCAGGCGGCGCGAGCAGAAGATGGCCCGCAAGAGCATCGCCATCGCTTCGGCCTTCGGCTTCATCTTCGCGCTGGTCACGGCCACGACCGGCGACCGGTCCGGCGCAGTCATCGCCCGCGTGCAGCCGATGAAACTCGCGGCCATGGAGGCCCTCTACGACGGTTCGCAAGGCGCCCCCCTGACAGCGATCGGCATCGTCAAGCCCGAAGCCGAGCGCACGTCGAACGAAGACGCGTTCTACTTCAAAATCGACATTCCGAAACTGCTCTCCATCATGAGTTTCCGCGATGCGGACGCCTATGTGGCGGGCATCAACGATCTGGTGAACGGCAACGAGCGGTACGGCGTCATGTCGGCGGGCGAGAAAATCGAACGCGGCCGCGTGGCCGTCGGCGAGCTGGCCCGCTACCGCAAGGCGCTCGACGAGGGCGACCAAGCCACGATCGACGAAGTCACCGCCAAATTCGATCCCGCAACGCCCCAAGGCGAGGAGTTCCTGCGCGAATACTTCGCCTACTTCGGTTACGGCTACCTCGACGCACCGCAGGACATCGTTCCCGACGTGCCGCTGCTGTTCTACTCGTTCCGCGTGATGGTGGGCGCCGGATGCTTCTTCATCCTGCTGCTGGGACTCGTCTGGTGGTTAAACCGCAAGGACCGGCTGGCGGACAAACGCTGGCTGCTATGGATCGCCGTATGGTCCGTACCGCTGGCCTACCTCGCGTCGCAGGCGGGCTGGGTGCTGGCCGAAGTCGGCCGGCAGCCGTGGGCCATTCAGGACCTGATGCCCGTGGGCATCGCCGCGTCGAAGATCGGCAGCACGTCGGTCACGGCGACCTTCTTCATCTTCCTCGCGCTCTTCACGGCGCTGCTGATCGCCGAACTGAGCATTCTGTTCCGTCAGATTAAAATCGGTCCCGAACAAGAAAAAGAATAAACTACTATGGAAACTATAACACTCTTGCAACATTATTGGTGGCTGATCATCTCCCTGCTGGGAGCGCTGCTGGTCTTCCTGCTCTTCGTGCAGGGCGGACAGGGACTGCTTTACTGCCTCGGCAGGACCGAGGAGGAACGCAACATGCTGGTCAATTCGCTGGGCCGCAAATGGGAGTTCACCTTCACGACGCTCGTGACGTTCGGCGGCGCGTTCTTCGCCTCGTTCCCGCTCTTCTACTCCACCTCGTTCGGCGGCGCCTACTATGTGTGGATGACCATTCTGCTGAGTTTCGTCATACAGCCCGTCGCCTACCAGTTCCGCCGCAAGGCAGGCAACGTTTTCGGCGAAAAGACGTTCGATGTCTTCCTGACGATCAACGGCATCGCAGGTCCCCTGCTGCTGGGCACAGCCGTCGGGACGCTCTTCACGGGTGCAAACTTCACGGTGGACCGCCTCAACTTGGCCAACGGCGCAGGCAGCGGCAGCGCAACGGTCATCTCGCAGTGGACCACGCCGTGGCACGGTCTCGAAGCGCTCGGAGACATGCGCAACGTGGCGCTGGGGCTGGCCGTGATGTTCCTCGCCGGGATGCTG
The DNA here is from genome assembly GCF_000265365.1 of Alistipes finegoldii DSM 17242. Lineage (NCBI taxonomy): Bacteria > Pseudomonadati > Bacteroidota > Bacteroidia > Bacteroidales > Rikenellaceae > Alistipes > Alistipes finegoldii. The sequence goes on along the minus strand of NC_018011.1, from coordinate 2,313,948 downwards.
GCCTGCCAGTACTTCATGAACAACATCGCCGACGAGACGCTCTTCGCCCGCGCCCGCAGGCGCATGCTGACCCTCGCCGCCCCGTTCCTCGTCTTCTTCCTGACATTCTTCGTCTGGCTGCTCTTTTCCGACGGTTTGGCGGTCGATGCCGCAGGCCGCATTTCGGCCGAGCCTTACAAATACCTGCACAACATGCTCGAAATGCCCTATGTGGCCGCAGCGCTGCTGATCGGCGTGGTATCGGTGCTGTGGAGCATCTATTCGGGCTGGCGCGGAAAACGCAATGCCGTCTGGTTCGGCGGCGCGGGCACCGTGCTGACGGTACTGGCCCTGCTGCTGTGCGCCGGATGGAACAACACGGCCTACTACCCGTCGCTGGCGGAGATGCAGTCGTCGCTGACGATTTACAACTCGTCGTCGAGCGAATTCACGCTCAAAGTGATGAGCGTCGTCTCGCTGATGATCCCGTTCGTCGCAGCCTATATCTGGTACGCATGGCGGGCCATGAACCGCAAGCCGATCACCCGCGAAGAGATACGCGGGAACGACCATATGTATTGACACGAAAGAGGGGGAAAGTCTGAGACTTTCCCCCTTTTTTTATTCCGACCTTTTCCGCCGGCTATTTTTCGCCATCGCCGAACGGATACTGATTCTGGTGCACGTCGTCGAAACGAAGTCCCTTCTCGTAGGTCTTCATGGCGCGGCGGCTCATACCCATCGACGAGAAACCGCCGTCGTGGTAGAGGTTCTGCATCGTCACCTTGCGCGTAAGGTCCGAGAAGAGCGTCAGCACATAGTCGGCGCAGTCCTCCGCCGAAGCGTTGCCCAGCGGCGACATGTTCTCGGCGAACTCCATCAGGTCGCCCAGTCCCAGCACGCCGCTTCCGGCGGTCGTCGGGGTCGGCGACTGCGATACGGTGTTGATGCGCACGTGCTTCTCACGACCGTAGATATAGCCGAAACTGCGTGCGATCGACTCCAGCAGCGCCTTGGCGTCCGCCATGTCGTTGTAGCCGTAAAGCGTACGCTGCGCGGCGATATAGCTCAGCGCCACGATCGAACCCCAGTCGTTGATGGCGTCCTTGCGGCGTGCCACCTGAATCGCCTTGTGGAACGAAATGGCCGAAATATCGAGCGTCTTCGAGAGATAATCGTAATCCAGATCGTCGTACGTGCGGCCCTTGCGGACGTTGGGCGACATGCCGATCGAGTGGAGCATGAAGTCGAACTTGCCCCCGAAATGTTCCATCGTCTTGTCGATCAGATTCTCCAGATCCTCGACGCTCGTGGCGTCGGCCGGAACGACGATCGTATTGCATTTTTCAGCCAGCCGGCCGATTGTACCCATGCGAATAGATACGGCAGTATTCGTGAGGACGATTTCGGCACCCTCTTCAACGGCGCGTTCCGCCACTTTCCATGCGATCGACTGCTCGTTGAGTGCTCCGAAAATAAGGCCCTTCTTGCCTTTCAATAAATTGTATGCCATCCTATTTAGATTAAAAATTCGGGCAAATATAACAAAAATATTTCAATCGACCGCGCCGACCGCCCGGATCGGGTATAAATCGGCTGCATCCCGGCAAACGCCCGCCGCCGGACTTTCATCTTTTTTCGCGCGCCGCAGTATCTATCTGCTTTATTTATCGTACCTTTGCCCCCGATTAAAATATGCACATGACCATTACAGACGATTTCAGCGCACTGGGGCTTTCCGAGCAGATGCTCACCGCAGTCCGCGCCAAGGGATTCGAGACGCCCACCGCAATCCAGAAGCTCACAATCCCCCACCTGCTTACCAAAACCAACGACATCATAGCCCAGTCGCAGACCGGTACGGGTAAAACCGCGGCCTACGGCCTGCCGATACTCCAGTCGCTCGAACCCGCCCGCGGACCGGTTCAGGCCATTATCCTCGTGCCGACGCGCGAACTGGCGCTGCAGGCCGCCGAGGAGCTGCTCTCCTACAACCGCGAAAAACGGCTCTCGATCACCGCCATCTACGGCGGCGCCGCGATGAGCGAACAGCTGCGCCGGCTCGCCAAAGGCGTCGATATCGTCGTCGGCACGCCGGGCCGCGTGCTGGACCACATCCGCCGCGGCACGCTGAAACTCGAAAACGTCCGTTACCTCGTATTGGACGAAGCCGACGAAATGCTCAACATGGGCTTCGTGGAGGACGTCGAGGAGATCATGAGCCACACCAGCGAGGAGCGGCGCGTGCTGCTCTTCTCGGCGACGATGCCCGAACGCATCATCCGGCTCTCGAAAACCTACATGCGCGACACGGAGATCGTGCGCGTCGAGAACAAGCAGCTCACGACCGACCTCACCGAGCAGATCTACTTCGAGGTGCGAGAAGCCGACAAGTTCGACGCCCTGACCCGCATCATCGACGTCGAGCCCGAATTCTACGGCATCATCTTCGCCCGCACCAAGATCGGGGCCGACGAAACCGCATCGCGGCTCGCCGCCCGCGGCTATGCCGCCGAGGTGCTGCACGGCGACGTCTCGCAGGCCCAGCGCGAAAAGATACTCCGCAAGTTCCGCGACCGCTCGGTCAATATCCTCGTCGCCACCGACGTGGCGGCGCGCGGCATCGACGTGGGCAATCTGACCCACGTCATCAACTACTCGCTGCCGCAGGACTCCGAGAGCTACGTGCACCGCATCGGCCGCACGGGCCGCGCCGGCAAGCAGGGCACAGCCATCACCTTCGTCTCGCCCTCCGAATTCCGGGGACTGAACAACCTGATGCGCGACATCAAGGTCGAGATCAAGCGCGAAACCCTCCCCTCGCCGCAGGACATCGTCGAGATGAAACGGCTGAAGATCAAGGATGAGATGCAGGAGATCGTCGAAAACGAAAGTTACGACGGATACCGGGAGTTCGCCGAAGAACTGCTGGCCGAATACACGCCCGACGTGGCGCTGGGCGCCCTATTGCGTCTGGCGTTCCGCAGCGAACTCGACCAGAGCAACTACCCCGAAATCCGTTCGTTCTCGGTGGACCGCAAAGGCACGGCGCGGCTGTTCCTCGCCGTGGGCAGACGCGACGGCTACACGGCGCGCAAGCTGGTCGATATGCTCAAGTTCAAGTGCGGCCTGCGCGACAAATACATCAACGACGTCCAGATCTCGGACAACTTCTCGTTCGTGAGCGTGCCGTTCCACGATGCCGAAGAGATCGTCCGCAAGCTCAACCGCCTGAACCGGGGCCGCCGGCCGATAGCCGAAATCGCCCGCGACGGCGAGGAAGCCGCAGCCCGCAAACCCCGGCGCGCGAAAACGGCCGACGCCGGCGGAGAGGAATACGCCCCGGCCCCGAAAAAATCCGTCCGCAGGGAGAAACCGGCCGCCCCGGCACAAACCGCCCCGGCCGCCGGCGACGAATCCGCCGCGCCGCGCCGCAAGCTCAAAACCAAGATCCAAACCGAACCCCGTCCGGAAATCCCCGATTTCAGCAAAATGTCGAACGAAGGCTTCGACTGGTCGGCCTTCATGAAATTCGACGACGGCACGGCATGGGGCCGCGACGAGAACGGCAAAGGCAAGGGCACCAAAAGCGTCCGCAAGACACCCAAACGGACCGTCACGGCAGCCCAGCGAATCGCCGCCAAAGGCAAGAAACGCAAATAAGCGCAATAGAACAAGCCCCGGAATCCGGGGCTTGTTCATCCCCTCCCTTCCGAATTGAAACATATAAAAAAGAGTGCAACCTAAATGTTGCACTCTTCCTTGGCGGAAAGAGAGGGATTCGAACCCCCGGAGCCTCGCAGCTCAACGGTTTTCAAGACCGCCGCAATCGACCACTCTGCCATCTTTCCGGAGACAAAAGTAGCACGGATTTTCCATTCTGCCAAATCTTTATCCCGTTTATTCCCGACGGAGGGCGGCAAAGTTCCAATTCCGCACTATAATTTTTGACTTTTAGGAAAATTGCATATCTTTGCCAATAGGTTAGGAAGAGACGCAACTTTTCACACGCAAATAATATGAACAAAGCGCAGTTGGTCGAGGCTATCGCTCTCGATGCGAACATTTCGAAAATCGACGCGCGCAAAGCCGTCGATGCCATTATCCGGGTGACCGTACAGTCGCTCCGCGAAGGGGAGCGTCTTACCCTCACGGGTCTCGGAACGTTCAGCGTGCAGCAGAAAGCCGCGCGCGTAGGCCGCAATCCCCGCACGGGTGCGGCCGTGAAGATCCCGCCCCGCAAGGCCGTCAAATTCCGTCCGACGATCGAGCTTGAATAGTCTGCTGCGCCATTCAAAACCTTTTTACGCATGCCCGAAATCTCACAACGCGCCGAGCTGATGCCGGCATCTCCGATACGCAAACTCGTTCCGCTGGCGGAAGCCGCCCGGTCGCGGGGAATCAGAATCTACCACCTCAACATCGGCCAGCCCGATCTGCCGTCGCCCCAGACGGGACTCGCAGCGTTGAAGAAGATCGACCGCAACGTACTCGAATACAGCCCCAGCGACGGTTACCGGTCGCTCCGCGAAAAGCTGGCGGGCTACTACCAACAATACCAGATCAAACTTTCGCCCGAAGAGATCATCGTCACCACGGGAGGTTCCGAAGCGGTGTTGTTCGCCTTCATGTCGTGCCTGAACCCCGGCGACGAAATCATCGTGCCCGAACCGGCCTACGCCAACTATATGGCTTTCGCCATCTCGGCGGGCGCCGTGATCCGTCCGGTCGTCTCGTCGATCGAACAGGGTTTTGCGCTGCCCGACGTCGCGGAGTTCGAAAAACTGATCAACGAGCGCACGCGCGGCATCCTGATCTGCAACCCCAACAACCCCACGGGCTACCTCTACACCCGCAAGGAGATGGAGCGCATCCGCGATCTGGTGAAGAAATACGATCTTTTCCTCTTCTCCGACGAGGTTTACCGCGAGTTCATCTATACCGGTTCGCCCTATATTTCGGCCTGCCACCTCGAAGGCGTCGAACAGAACGTCGTGCTGATCGACTCGGTGTCGAAACGCTACTCCGAATGCGGCATCCGCATCGGCGCGCTCATCACCAAGAACAAAAAACTGCGCGACGCGGTGATGAAATTCTGTCAGGCGCGGCTCTCGCCGCCGCTGATCGGCCAGATCGTCGCCGAAGCTTCGATCGACGCTCCGCGCTCCTACAGCACCGAAGTCTACGAAGAGTATATCGAACGCCGCAAATGCCTGATCGACGGTCTCAACCGCATTCCGGGCGTTTATTCGCCGATTCCGATGGGCGCCTTCTACACCGTGGCGCGGCTCCCGGTCGAAGACAGCGACGACTTCTGCGCATGGTGTCTTTCGGATTTCGAATACGAGGGAGAGACCGTCATGCTCGCCCCGGCTTCGGGCTTCTACTCCGACCCGACCCGCGGCCGCAACGAGGTCCGCATCGCCTATGTCCTCAAGAAAGAGGACCTCGAACGCTCGCTGCTCATTCTGGGCAAGGCGCTCGAAGCGTACAACAACCGGAAATAATCCGGCATGGAACGAAGACTCAGGTGCGGCATGAAACATGCCGCACTTTTTTCATGCGGCAGCGCATCCCCCGCCCCACCCGTCCTTTCGGCCAATCCTATACCATTCAGGTCAATTTTCAGGAAATTTAGGCCAAAAAGTTTGGGCGGCGGGAATAGTTTTTATACTTTTGCCCTCGATTTTTCGCACTCCGCAGTGCGGACAGTATAAACCAAACCAATACGTTATGAAAAAAATCTTCCTACTTCTGGCCGCCGCTGCCGCCGCCTCCGGAGCATACGCCGAAGGATATCAGGTGAACAACCTCTCCTCGAAGCAGAACGGTATGGGCCATGTGGGTACAGCCATGAAACTCAACTCCGAATCGATCTGGTTCAACCCCGCCGCCGCTTCGTTTCAGGACTCCGAGTTCGACATTTCGGTCGGCATCACGGGTATCGCTTCGAAGGCTACCTATACGTCGCTCCCCGACTATACGGGCAAGACCAAACCGCAGCACTACACCTCGGACAACAGCATAGCCACTCCGCTTTACGCCTACTTCAACTACAAACCCCTCGACTGGATGTCGGTCGGTCTGGCCTTAAACACGCCGTTCGGCTCCTCGATGGACTGGGGCAACAACTGGCCGGGAGCACAGCTCGTGCAGTCGATCAATCTCAAGGCATACAACGTCCAGCCGACCGTCTCGTTCAAACTCTGCGAGCACCTCTCCGTCGGCGGCGGTCTGATGATGACGTGGGGTAAATTCGACCTTTCGCGTTCGCTGCTGCCTATCGGTCCGGACAACGCACAGAACAAGGCGCTCATGGGCGCATTGCAAATGCTCAATCCGCAGCAAATGCCCAACCTCTTCGAAATGGCCGGGGACAAAAATCTGATGTCGCTGGGCCTCGAAGGCAAAGCCAAGATGGCCGTCGGCGTCAACCTCGGCATGATGTGGGACATCAACGAACAGTGGTCGCTGGGCTTCACCTACCGTTCGAAACTCAAAATGAAGGTGGATTCGGGTTCGATCGACCTGCGTATGATCGACAACGCCCAGATCGCTCAGGCAATCGGCCAGCTCCTGCCCCAGCTGGGTCTCGACCCCGCCAAACTCACGTCGGCCGTCGTGAAGACCGAACTGCCCCTGCCGGCGTCGCTGACGTGGGGCGTCAGCTTCCGCCCCGTTCCGAAGTGGGAATTCGCCGTCGATCTGCAATATGTGCTCTGGAGCGCCTACGACCAGCTCGACGTCCGGATTCTCGACCCCGACAGCAATACGCCCGTGCTGAACATTCCGGTCAGCGACAAGAAATACTCCAATACGCTGGCGTTCCGTTTCGGCGGCCAGTACCACGCTCTCGACTGGCTGACGGCCCGCATGGGTATGTACGTGGACGAAAGCCCCGTGCGCAGCGACTACCTCAATCCCGAAACCCCGTCGATGACCAAGCTCGCCTATACGGCCGGCGTCACCTTCCGCCCGATCAAATGGATGAACATCGACATCGCCTACGGCTATGTCAATTCGGCCGATCCGGAGCGCACGGGTTCCTATCCCTACACCAATTCGGTGCTGGGCATCGTGAACGAAAAACTGACGGCGGCAGGCGTTCCCGAAAGCCAGCTCACCAGCCCGATCGCCGATTTTTCGGGTAATTACACCGCCCGCGCCCACACGTTCTCGATCGGCGTAGGTTTCAGTTTCTAAAAACGGGAAAAATTATTATCTTTGCGGTGCGCTTCGTCGGAGGTGCACCGCTTTTTTCAGGGTCTCATAGTTCAAGGGATAGAACGAGGGTTTCCTAAACCCTAGATTCGCGTTCGAGTCGCGGTGAGACTACAAGGAGAGAAACCGAGGCTTCTCTCCTGTTTTATAAACCCGCCGGGCAGGCCTCCGATCTCTTCAAATCTCTTTCGGGAAGAGAAAATTCCGACATTTACATTATCTTTGCGGCGGATAAACCTCCGCTCAGACAGGCGGCGTCCCGGCACGGTTCGAATAAATTCGTCTCTGCCCCCGGCCTGCACTGTCTTTGCCCCGAAAACAACGATACGATGGAATCACTCAAGGAGTTGTACAAAATAGGCAACGGCCCGTCGAGCAGCCACACGATGGGGCCCAAGAAAGCCGCCGAACGTTTCGCCGAACGCTGTCACGATGCGGACGCCTACCGCGTGACGCTGTACGGGTCGTTGGCTGCCACCGGCAAAGGCCACCTTACCGACACCGCGATCCTCTCGGTGCTGGAACCTCTCGCTCCAACCGAAATCGTCTGGAAACCGGAGGTCGTGCTGCCCTTCCACCCCAACGGCATGCTGTTCGAAGGGCTGAAGGCAGGCAATGTCACGGACAGCTGGACCATCTACAGCATCGGCGGAGGTGCGCTGGCAAACGAGACGTCGCGTCTCGAAACGCCGCACAGCATCTATCCGCTGACTACCGTCAGCGAGATCAAAGCGTGGTGCAGCCACGAAGGCAAGACTTACTGGGAATACGTAACCGACTGCGAAGGTCCCGGAATCTGGGATTACCTCGACGAGATATGGACCGTGATGTGCGAGACGATCCAGCGCGGCCTGAACAACGACGGCGTACTGCCCGGAGGGCTTAAAGTCGCCCGCAAAGCCAGCACCTACTGGGTCAAATCGAAGAGCTACACCGACTCGCTGAAATCCCGCGCCCAGATTTACGCCTATGCGCTGGCGACTTCGGAGGAGAACGCTTCCGGCGGCACCGTCGTAACGGCCCCGACGTGCGGCTCGTGCGGCGTCGTCCCGGCGGTGCTCTACCATCTGGCCAATTCGCGCAACTTCCTGCGCATCCGCATCCTGCGGGCGCTGGCCACGGCGGGACTCTTCGGCAACGTCGCCAAGACCAACGCTTCGATTTCGGGCGCCGAAGTCGGCTGTCAGGGCGAGGTCGGCGTGGCCTGCGCCATGGCTGCCGCCGCGGCCTGCCAGTTGTTCGGCGGCACGCCTGCGCAGATCGAATACGCCGCGGAGATGGGACTCGAACACCATCTGGGATTGACCTGCGACCCCGTCTGCGGACTTGTGCAGGTCCCCTGCATCGAACGCAACGCGATCGCCGCGGCCAGAGCCTTCGACGCCAACGCCTACGCCACGCTCTCCGACGGTTCGCATATGGTCAGTTTCGACAAGGTCGTGGAGGTGATGAACGAAACCGGCCACAACCTGCCGAGTCTCTACCGCGAAACATCGACCGGAGGTCTCGCCAAGCGTTACAACGACAAAAAATAACCCGGACAGGCTCTCCCCGGCAGGAACCCGCAGTTTTTGCGGGCCGGGATTCGCATGGGTCCGCGTCAGCCGCCCGGCGTCATCGTATGAAAATTCGGCAGGCCGCTCGCCGTCCCCCACCGCATCGTCCCCGTATTCGAGCCTCTGCGCAACGATCCGGCCTGCGGCATCACAGGGCAGCAACGCCGACATCCCGGCCTGCGCATCCTCTCCACTCCTCGCACTCTTTTTCGGCAGTTCCGGTCTGCCAGCTCTCTGCTTGGCAGGTTTTCGCCGGTCCCGTAAGTTCGAACAGCGCCAAGCACGCTTCGCTGCAGCGTACAGGGTTTTCAGCTATCCGCAGCAACTCCGTCAGCGGTCATCTCCGCTTGCGCCGAAACACCCGGTTTGGGGCAGCCAACGCATCCGACCGATAAGAAAACAGCCAGCCAAGCCGCCGGGATTATGAACCATTTCGATTTACGCATAATTATCGGGACAATGACGTGATAAAGACAATGAAATAATCCGGACAAGGTAAAAAAGAAGCCGTTCCTTCTGGAACGGCTTCTTTCGAATCGTATATATAACGTAGGTTTACTGCGCCTGCTGAAGCGATTCCAGCTCGGCTTTCGAACCGACCACGAGGTTGTCGTACTCGCGCAGACCCGTACCGCCGGGGATCAGATGACCGCAGATAACGTTCTCCTTGAGGTTCTCCAGCGGATCGACCTTCGCTTGGATGGCAGCTTCGTTGAGCACCTTGGTGGTCTCTTGGAACGATGCGGCCGAGATGAAGCTCGAAGTCTGCAGCGCGGCGCGGGTAATACCCTGCAGCACCTGCGTCGAGGTTGCGGGAATAATATCGCGCACCTGCACGGGCTTCATGTCGCGGCGCTTGAGGCTCGAATTCTCGTCGCGGAGCTTGCGCAGCGAAACGATCTGTCCGGGCTGCAGCGACGTCGAATCGCCGGCGTCGGTAACGACCACCTTGTCGTAAAGTTCGTCGTTGACGTCCATGAACTCCCACTTGTCGACGGTCTGGTCCTCGAAGAAACGGGTGTCTCCCGGATCTTCGATCCGCACCTTGTTCATCATCTGGCGGACGATGACCTCGAAGTGTTTGTCGTTGATCTTCACACCCTGCATGCGGTACACCTCCTGCACCTCGTTGACGATGTACTCCTGCACCTTCGTCGGGCCGAGGATATTGAGGATGTCGCTCGGAGTGATGGCACCGTCCGACAGCGGGCTTCCGGCCTTCACGTAGTCGTTCTCCTGCACAATGATCTGACGCGACAGGGGCACGAGGTAACGCTTCATATCGCCCTGTTTCGAGGTGATGATGATCTCACGGTTACCGCGCTTGATCTTGCCGAACGACACCTCGCCGTCGATTTCCGAAACGATGGCGGGGTTCGACGGGTTGCGGGCTTCGAACAGCTCGGTAACACGCGGCAGACCGCCGGTGATGTCACCGCCCGACTTGCCGACGGCACGCGGAATCTTGATGAGGATATCGCCGGCCTTGATCTTGGCGTTGTCCTTCACCACGACGTGGGCCGAAACGGGCAGGTTGTACTGCTTAACCTCCTCGCCCTCCTTGTTGACGATCTTGATGACGGGGTTCTTGGTCTTGTCTTTCGACTCGGTGACCACCTTCTCCGAAAGTCCGGTCTGCTCGTCGCGCTCATCGCGGTAGGTAACGCCCTCGATGATGTTTTCGTAAACGGCGCGGCCCTCGTACTCCGAAATAATAACGGCGTTGTAGGGGTCCCACTCGCAGATCATGTCGCCCTTCTTGACTTCGGCGCCGTCCGCCATGAAGAGCGTCGCGCCGTAAGGCAGGTTGTGCGTATAGAGAACGATTTCGGTCTTGGGATCGACGATGCGGAACTCCGACTGACGCGAAATGACGATGTCGATCGCCTCGCCCATGGCGTTCTTGCCCTTGACGGTGCGCAGCTCGTCGATTTCCAGACGGCCTTCGTATTTCGAAACGACATTGGTCTCGACGGCCGTACCGCCGGCCACACCGCCGACGTGGAACGTACGGAGCGTAAGCTGCGTACCCGGCTCGCCGATCGACTGGGCGGCGATCACGCCGACCACTTCGCCCTTCTGCACCATGCGGGCAGTGGCAAGGTTGCGGCCGTAGCATTTGGCGCATACGCCGCGGCGCGCCTCGCAGGTCAGCACCGAGCGGATCTCGACCGACTCCAGCGGCGACTTCTCGATCGCTTCGGCGATCGACTCGGTAATCTCCTCGCCGGCCTTGCAGATCACTTCGCCCGTAAGCGGATGGATCACGTCGTTCAGTGCCGTACGGCCGAGAATACGGTCGTAGAGTGTCTGCACAACGTCGTCGTTGCGCTTGATGGCCGTAGCCGTCAAGCCGCGGAGCGTACCGCAGTCCTCTTCGTTGATAATCACGTCCTGCGCAACGTCCACCAGACGACGGGTCAGATAACCTGCGTCGGCGGTCTTAAGCGCGGTATCGGCAAGACCCTTACGGGCACCGTGCGTCGAAATGAAGTACTCCAGCACCGAAAGTCCCTCCTTGAAGTTCGAGAGGATCGGGTTCTCGATGACCTGCTGACCGCCCTCGACGCCCGACTTCTGCGGCTTGGCCATAAGACCGCGCATACCGCTCAGCTGACGAATCTGCTCCTTCGAACCGCGGGCGCCGGAGTCGAGCATCATGTATACCGGGTTGAAACCGTCGTCGTCCTTGATCAGCGTGTCGATCACGACCTTCGTGAGTTTGGTATTGATGTTCGTCCAGACGTCGATGATCTGGTTGTAACGTTCGTTGTTGGTAATCAGACCCATGTTGTAGTCCTCCATGATGGAGTCCGAACGCTCGTAACCCTCCTGCACGAGTTTCTCCTTCTCTTCGGGGATAATCACGGCGTCGAGGTTGAACGACAGACCGCCGCGGAAGGCCATCTGGTAACCCATGTGCTTGATATCGTCGAGGAAAGCGGCCACCTTGTCGGCACCGGCCTTCTTCATCACCACGGCGATGATGTCGCGCAGCGAACGCTTCGTGAGGATTTCGTTGATATAACCGACCTCCTTGGGCACCACCTGATTGAAGAGGATGCGGCCGATGGTCGTCTCCTTCAATTCGGTAATCGGATTGCCGTTCTCGTCGATGTCGTCCACCAGACACTTCACGATGGCGTGCAGGTCCGCCTGACGCTCGTTGTAGGCGATAATAGCCTCCTCAGGACCGTAAAATACGCGGCCTTCGCCCTTCACGCCCTTGCGGGGTTTGGTGATGTAGTACAGACCGAGGACCATGTCCTGCGACGGCACGGTGATAGGCGCGCCGTTGGCGGGGTTAAGGACGTTGTGCGAACCGAGCATCAGCAGCTGGGCCTCCAGAATGGCGGCATTTCCCAGCGGCAGGTGCACGGCCATCTGGTCGCCGTCGAAGTCGGCGTTGAACGCCGTACATGCCAGCGGGTGGAGCTGCATTGCCTTGCCCTCGATCAGCTTGGGCTGGAACGCCTGAATACCCAGACGGTGCAGGGTCGGGGCGCGGTTCATCAGCACGGGGTGTCCCTTTATGACATTCTCCAGAATACCCCAGATCACGGGGTCTTTCCGGTCGATGATCTTCTTCGCGGATTTCACCGTCTTCACGATGCCGCGCTCGATGAGCTTGCGGATCACGAACGGCTTGTAAAGCTCGGCCGCCATGTCCTTCGGAATACCCATCTCGTGCATCTTCAGCTCAGGGCCGACGACGATGACCGAACGGGCCGAATAATCGACACGCTTACCCAGCAGGTTCTGACGGAAACGTCCCTGCTTGCCCTTGAGCGAATCCGACAGCGACTTGAGCGGACGGTTCGACTCGTTCTTCACGGCGTTGCTCTTGCGCGAGTTGTCGAACAGCGAATCGACAGCCTCCTGCAGCATGCGCTTCTCGTTGCGCAGAATCACCTCCGGAGCCTTGATCTCGATGAGCCGCTTCAGACGGTTGTTGCGGATGATGACACGACGGTAAAGGTCGTTCAGGTCCGACGTGGCGAAACGGCCGCCGTCCAGCGGCACCAGCGGACGCAGTTCGGGCGGAATGACCGGGATGACGTTCAGCACCATCCATTCGGGCTTGTTCTTACCCTCCGACGCGCGGAACGACTCGATGACGTTCAGGCACTTGAGGGCTTCGCTCTTACGCTGCTGCGAAGTCTCGGTCGAAGCCTTGTGACGCAGCGCGTAGGACATCGAATCGAGGTCCACGGTCTTCAGAAGCGTGTAGATCGCCTCGGCGCCCATCTGCGCGACAAACTTGTTGGGATCGCTGTCATCCAGCGCCTGATTGCCCTTCGGCAGCGCGGCCAGCACGTCGAGATACTCCTTCTCCGAAAGCGTGGCCAGACGCTCGATGCCCTGCTCGGCGGCGGCGCCGGCGTTGATCACGACATAACGCTCGTAATAGATGATCGCCTCCAGCTTCTTCGACGGAATACCCAGCAGGTAACCGATCTTCGAGGGCAGCGAACGGAAGTACCAGATGTGAACCACGGGCACGACCAGCGAAATGTGGCCCATACGCTCGCGGCGCACCTTCTTCTCGGTCACCTCCACACCGCAGCGGTCGCAGACGATACCCTTGTAGCGGATACGCTTGTACTTGCCGCAATGGCATTCGTAGTCCTTGACGGGACCGAAAATGCGTTCGCAGAACAGACCGTCGCGCTCAGGCTTGTAGGTACGATAGTTAATGGTTTCGGGCTTGAGCACCTCGCCGCTCGACTGGGCCAGAATCTCCTCAGGGGAGGCCAAGCCAATCGAAATGCGGCTGTAACCATTGTTCGTCTTATTGTCTTTGGAAATTGACATATTTGTTCTTCGTTTTTCTTATCCTCAAATTATACCTTATTCGAGTTTGACCGACAGGGCCAGACCGCGAAGCTCGTGCAGCAGCACGTTCATAGCCTCCGGAATACCCGGTTTGGGCAGGTTCTCGCCCTTGACGATCGCCTCGTAAGCCTTGGCGCGGCCCATCACGTCGTCGGACTTGATGGTCAGGATCTCCTGCAGGATGTTGGCGGCGCCGAAGCCTTCGAGCGCCCAAACCTCCATCTCACCGAAACGCTGGCCGCCGAACTGGGCCTTACCGCCGAGCGGCTGCTGCGTGATGAGCGAGTAGGGACCGATCGAACGGGCGTGCATCTTGTCATCGATCATGTGGCCGAGCTTGAGCATGTAGATCACGCCCACCGTCGCCGGCTGGTCGAACATTTCGCCCGTGCCGCCGTCGTAGAGGTACGTACGGCCGCTGTGCGGAATACCCGCCTTGGCCGTGTACTCGTTGATCTGGTCGAGCGACGCACCGTCGAAGATCGGCGTTGCGAACTTCAGGCCCAGTTCACGGCCCGCCCATCCGAGCACGGTCTCGTAAATCTGTCCGAGGTTCATTCGCGAAGGCACGCCCAGCGGGTTCAGACAGATATCGACGATCGTACCGTCTTCGAGGAACGGCATGTCCTCGTCGCGCACGATACGGGCTACGATACCCTTGTTGCCGTGGCGTCCTGCCATCTTGTCGCCCACCTTGAGCTTGCGCTTCTTGGCGATGTAGACCTTGGCCATCTGAATGACGCCCGTCTGCGGAAGCTCGTCGCCGTTGGTGATGTTGTACTTCTCACGCTTGATGGCGGCGTCGGCCTTCTTCCATTCGATGGTATAATTGTTAATGGTAGCTTCGATCAGCGCGTCGGTGTGGGCGTCACCCGTCCACTTGCAGGTGCCGAGATTCAGATAACCCATCACCACGCCGGTCTTCTCGTCCGTGGTCTTGCGGGCGATCTCCTCCAGCATCTTCTGCGAGAATTTCGTGCCTGCGGGATAGAGTTCCACGCCGAAGTAGTCGGTGACGCCGGTCGTGGTCTTGCCCTGAAGCAGGGTCCACAACTTGGCCACCAGCCGTTTGGTCAGCTCCGCAATCTCGGCTGCGAACTTCTCGTCGAGTTTCTCGATCTGCACCTTCTCGGCGCTCTTGCCCTTCTTGCCCTCCTTGTTGGCGCGGCTGTAGAGCTTCGTGTCGATCACCACGCCGTGCAGCGAAGGCTGCGCCTTGAGCGAGGCGTCCTTCACGTCGCCGGCCTTGTCGCCGAAGATGGCGCGGAGCAGCTTCTCCTCAGGCGAAGGATCGCTTTCGCCCTTCGGGGTGATCTTGCCGATCAGGATGTCGCCCGGATGCACGTTGGCGCCGATACGGATGATACCGTTCGCGTCGAGGTCCTTGGTAGCGTCCTCGCTCACGTTCGGAATGTCCGAAGTCAGCTCCTCGACACCGCGCTTGGTGTCGCGCACCTCCATGATGTACTCGTCAACGTGCACCGACGTGAAGATGTCCTCACGCTGGATACGCTCCGAAATCACGATGGCGTCCTCGAAGTTGTAACCCTTCCAAGGCATGAACGCCACCTTCAGGTTGCGGCCCAGAGCCAGCTCACCGTGCTGCGTCGAATAGCCTTCGGTAAGGATCTGTCCCTTCACGACCTTGTCGCCCGTCAGTACGATGGGCTTCAGGGTGATGGAAGTATTCTGGTTGGTACGGCGGTAGCGCGGAAGCTCGTATGTGGTCACTTCCGGCTCGAACGACGCCAGAATCTCGTCTTCCGTACGCTCGTACCTGATCTGTATCTTCGTCGCGTCGGCGAAAGTCACTTCGCCGTCGCCTTCGGCCACAATCTGGATGCGGCTGTCAGAGATCATGTCCTTCTCGATGCCCGTGCCGACGATAGGAGCGTCCGTAGTCACCAGAGGCACGGCCTGACGCATCATGTTCGAACCCATCAGGGCGCGGTTGGCGTCATCGTGTTCGAGGAACGGGATAAGGCTCGCGGCGATCGAAGCGATCTGGTTCGGAGCCACGTCCATCAGATTCACCTCCTCGGCGGTAACCACCGGGAAGTCGGCGCCTTCGCGCGCCTTGATACGGTCGGGCTGCAGGAAGTGGCCTTCGTCGTCGATCGGCATGTTCGCCTGCGCGACGATCTTGCCCTCCTCCTCTTCGGCCGAGTAGTAGCGGATGTCGTCGTTGTTCATGTCGATCTGTCCGTTCTCGACCTTCCGGTAGGGAGTCTCGATGAATCCCATCGGCGAAATCTTCGCATAAACGCAGAGCGACGAAATCAGACCGATGTTCGGGCCTTCCGGCGACTCGATCGGGCAGAGACGGCCGTAATGCGTGTAGTGTACGTCTCGCACCTCGAAACCGGCGCGGTCACGCGACAGACCGCCGGGGCCGAGGGCCGACAGACGGCGCTTGTGCGTAATTTCGGCCAGCGGGTTGATCTGGTCCATGAACTGCGAGAGCTGCGAAGTGCCGAAGAACGAGTTGATCACCGAAGACAACGTCTTGGCGTTGATCAGATCCACCGGCGTAAACACCTCGTTGTCACGCACGTTCATACGCTCGCGGATCGTACGCGCCATGCGCACGAAACCTACCGAGAACTGATTCGACAGCTGTTCGCCCACGGTGCGCACGCGGCGGTTCGACAGGTGGTCGATATCGTCCACGTCGGCCTTGGAGTTGATCAGCTGGATCAGGTATTTGATAATGGCGATGATGTCCTCGCGCGTCAACGTGCGAATGGCCGGATCGGTATCCAGATCCAGCTTCTTGTTGATGCGGTAGCGGCCCACGTCGCCCAAGTCGTAGCGCTTGTCCGAGAAGAACAGCTTCTCGATGACATCGCGCGCCGTCGCCTCATCGGGCGGCTCCGAAGCGCGCAGCTGCCGGTAGATGTAAACGACAGCCTCCTTCTCGGAGTTGCAGGGGTCTTTCTGCAGGGTATTGTATATGATCGAGAAATCGATGCCCGACAGGCTCTCCTTATGCAGGAGGATCGTCTTGGCGCCGCTTTCGAGAATCTGGTCCACATGTTCCTCTTCGAGGACCGTCTCGCGGTCCACGATAACGTTGTTGCGCTCGATGGAAACCACCTCGCCCGTATCTTCGTCCACGAAGTCCTCGACCCACGTCGAAAGCACACGTGCGGCGAGCTTGCGGCCCACGGCCTTCTTGAGGTTGGCCTTCGTGACCTTCACTTCGTCCGCCAGATCGAAGATTTCGAGAATCTGCTGGTCCGCCTCGTAGCCGATGGCGCGCAGCAGCGTGGTGACGGGAAGCTTCTTCTTACGGTCGATGTAGGCATACATCACGTTGTTGATGTCCGTTGCAAATTCGATCCACGAACCCTTGAAAGGAATGATACGCGCCGAATAGAGCTTCGTGCCGTTGGTGTGCATGCTCTGTCCGAAGAACACGCCCGGCGAACGGTGCAGCTGGGATACGATGACACGCTCCGCACCGTTGATGACGAACGTACCGCGTTCGGTCATATAGGGAATCGTACCGAAGTACACATCCTGAACGACGACACCGAAATCTTCGTGCTCGTCGTCCGTGCAGTAAAGCTTGAGTTTGGCTTTCAGGGGAACGCTGTACGTCAGCCCGCGCTCCAGACACTCCTCGATCGAGTAGCGCGGCGGGTCGATATAGTAGTCGATGAACTCCAGAACGAAATTGTTCCGGGTATCCGTAATGGGGAAATTCTCCTGAAACACCTTATACAGCCCCTCGTTTTTACGATTTTCGGCCGTGGTGTCCATCTGGAAAAAGTCCCGGAATGATTTAAGCTGTACCTCCAGCAGATCGGGATAAGGCACCCGGTTCTTGACTGTCGAAAAGCTAATTCTTTGTTGTGTTTTTGCTGTGGACATCGTAAAATCCAAATTATGTTGAAGTGTAATTCTGGTGGGTTACGCTCCCCCGCGTTGCCGGGTATTTATTATCCCGCCAATGCCCCCGTTTGCAGGCGTATTTCGCCCCGGGAGCATCCTTTCTTCCAAAGAGTGGACACAGCTCCTGCTCGGCACTTCCAGTCTTTAGACCAAGAAAAGGCATAGAGCTTACACGCCGGTAAGCCCTATACCTGAATCGTCTGAAACGACTTAAGCAGCAATGCTACTTAAGCTCAACTTCAGCACCAGCCTCCTCAAGCTGAGCCTTGATCGACTCGGCCTCTTCCTTGGAGACACCCTCTTTAACAGCCTTGGGAGCGCCGTCAACGAGAGCTTTAGCGTCGCCCAGCGAAAGACCAGCGAGGTCCTTAACGACCTTGATAACCTGAAGTTTTGCCTGACCGGCGGTCTTCAGAATCACGTCGAAAGTCGACTTCTCGGCGGCAGCAGCCTCGCCTGCGCCAGCAGCGGGAGCTGCAACGGCAACAGCGGCAGCAGCCGGTTCAATGCCATACTCCTCCTTGAGGATGGTAGCCAATTCGTTTACCTCGGTAACCTTGAGGTTTACCAGTTCTTCAGCAAGTTTCTTTACGTCTGCCATAGTTGTAAGCTTATTAAATTTTGTTTAATTCTTGATTGTGATTAGTTGTTTCTCGATTCGAGCGTCTTCACGATGCCCGCAATCTTTTGGCCTGCATTAGCCTGCAATGCAGAAATAACATTCTTCGCAGGAGACTGGAGCAGTGCGATGATATCGCCGATAAGCTCCTCCTTCGACTTGATGTTACACAGAGCGTCCAGCTGATCGTCGCCCACGTAAACGCATCCCTCGGCGAAAGCCGCTTTCAGAACGGGTTTGTCGGACTTCTTGCGGAATTCCTTGATCAGGACCGCAGGAGCCTTCGCAACGTTGGCGAACATAATCGAGGTCGGACCCTCCAATACTTTTACCAGATCAGCGTCAGCCTTCTCCACCTTCTCCAGCGCCTTGCCCAGCAGCGTGTTCTTCACGACTACCAGTTTGACGTCGTTTTCGAAGCACTTGCGGCGCAGGGCAGCGGTCTGCTCTGCGTCAAGCGCCGCGATGTCGGCGATATAGAAGTGAGGATAAGCTTGGAGCTGCTCGGCAATGGCGTTAATAACGACCAGTTTTTCTTCCTTTGTCATCTCTTCTCTCCTCCTTCTTATTTGGTTTCTACTGATTTGGAATCAATCTGCAAGCCGGGACTCATCGTGGTCGAGAGATAAATACTCTTCACATAAGAACCTTTCGCAGCAGCCGGTTTCAGTTTGAGAATCATGTTCAGCACCTCTTTCGCGTTGTCCACGATCTGATCGGCCGAGAACGAAACCTTACCTACCGAAGTGTGAATGATACCGAATTTGTCGACCTTGAAGTCGATCTTACCCGATTTCACTTCCTGAACGGCTTTGCCCACCTCCATCGTAACCGTACCGGTCTTGGGGTTAGGCATCAGGCCGCGGGGACCCAGAATACGGCCCAGCGCACCAACCTTGCCCATTACGTTCGGCGTGCAGATGATAACGTCAACGTCGGTCCAGCCGCCCTTGATCTTATCAACAAACTCGTCCAAACCTACGTAATCGGCGCCGGCAGCCTGAGCCTCAGCCTCCTTCTCAGGAGTACAGAGCACCAGCACGCGCACCTGCTTACCCGTACCGTGGGGCAGCGTCACAACGCCGCGGACCATCTGATTGGCCTTGCGGGGATCGACTCCCAGACGCACGTCGATATCAACCGAAGCGTCGAATTTCGTGAACGTAATCTCCTTCAGAAGAGCGGCAGCCTCCGAGAGCTTGTAAGCCTTATTGGCTTCCACCTTGGCGTAGGCGATCTTTTGATTTTTTGTCAACTTACTCATCTTCGATTACATATTAGGAAATTCACCGACGACGTTGATACCCATACTGCGAGCGGTACCAGCGATCATACGCATAGCAGCCTCTAAGGTAAAGCAGTTCATGTCAGGCATTTTGTCCTGAGCGATCTCGCGCACCTGATCCCACGTCACCTGACCGACCTTGTCGCGGTTAGGCTGTGCGGAACCCTTCTGCACTTTGGCTGCTTCCTTGAGCTGAATAGCTACAGGCGGCTGTTTTACAACAAAGTCGAACGACTTATCGCTGTAAACCGTGATGATGACCGGGAGAACCTTCCCTGCCTTGTCCTGGGTACGCGCATTGAACTGCTTACAGAAGTCCATGATATTGACTCCCTTAGAACCCAATGCGGGACCAACCGGGGGCGAAGGATTGGCGGCACCACCTTTGATCTGCAATTTAATAAATGCAGCAACCTCTTTTGCCATAGTTTTCCTTGGTTAATTATTCTTTTTCTACTTGTGTGAAACCCAACTCCATAGGAGTCTTGCGCCCGAATATCTTCACCGATACCGTGAGTTTCTTGCGCTCGTTGTCGACGGCCTCGATGGTACCCTGGAAGCTTGAGAAAGGGCCATCGGTGACCTTGACGGTCTCGCCGACAAAGAATGGTATTTCGTTCTCCTCCTCCATGGCGTTCATCTCATCGACGCGGCCGAGGATGCGGGCCACCTCCTGCGGACGCAGCGGCGTGGCATTCATCTTGCGACTGTCTTCCTTGGTATCGCCGAGGAAACCCAGCACATTGGGAGTGTTACGAATTATAATCGGAATCTGACCTACAAACGCGGCCTCCACCAATACGTAGCCCGGATAAGAAACCTTCTCCTTGGAGACTTTCTTTCCGTTGCGGATGGTGTATACCTTTTCGGTGGGAATCAGCACCTGAGATATGTACTCCTCCAGATTATTATGGCGGATTTCGGCCTCGATATACTCTTTGACCTTGTTTTCCTTACCGCCGATAGCCCGGACGACATACCACTGCTTCTTAATCTCGCTCATCGTTTCAGCAACAATTAACGGCCAAGATTACCCAGTGTCTTGTAAATGACGGCCATCAGGTTCTCGAACGTCAGGTCCATAGCCAGCACGACAATGGCGAAAATGACCGAAGCCACCATCACGACGATCGTAGAGCTTTGGAGCTGGGGAAACGTGGGCCACGTCACCTTGTTTACAAGCTCGTTGTAGGATTCTTTAACGTAATTGAACATACTTTTTTTCTTTTACTCTTTGGCAGGAGCAGAGAGATTCGAACTCCCATCAACGGTTTTGGAGACCGCTATTCTACCCTTGAACTATGCTCCTAAAAGCGGGAAGCGGTGCGGAACACCGCTTCCCTATGGGTTGTGAAAATTATTTCACGATCTTCAGGATCTGACCTGCACCTACCGTACGGCCACCCTCGCGGATTGCGAAACGCAGACCTTCGTTGATAGCTACCGGGTAGATCAGCTTCACGGTGATGGTCACGTGGTCGCCGGGCATAACCATGTCTACGCCTGCGGGCAGGTGAACCTCACCGGTCACGTCCATCGTACGCAGATAGAACTGGGGACGATAGTTGTTGTGGAACGGCGTGTGACGGCCACCCTCTTCCTTCTTCAGGATGTAGACCTCAGCCTCGAACTCGGTGTGCGGGGTGATCGAGCCGGGTTTAGCGACTACCATACCGCGCTTAACCTCTTTCTTGTCGATACCGCGGAGCAGCAGACCTACGTTGTCGCCGGCCTCGCCCTCGTCGAGCAGCTTGCGGAACATCTCGACGCCCGTACAGGTCGAAGTCAGGGTCTTCTCCTCAAGACCTACGATCTCGACGGGATCGCCTACGTGGATGATACCGGTCTCGATACGGCCCGTTACAACGGTACCGCGGCCGGTGATCGAGAACACGTCCTCGACAGGCATCAGGAACGGCTTCTCGTTCTCACGCTGCGGGATCGGAATATACTCGTCAACAGCGTTCATCAGCTCCATGATCTTGTCCTCCCATGCCGGCTCGCCGTTCAGGCCGCCGAGTGCGGAACCGCGGATAACGGGAGCGTTGTCGCCGTCATATTCGTATTTCGAAAGCAGGTCGCGAACCTCCATCTCGACGAGGTCGAGCATTTCGGGGTCGTCCACCATGTCGCACTTGTTCAAGAAAACAACGATGCGGGGAACGTTCACCTGACGGGCGAGCAGCACGTGCTCGTTGGTCTGGGGCATCGGGCCGTCCGTTGCGGCAACTACCAGAATGGCACCGTCCATCTGAGCGGCACCGGTAACCATGTTCTTCACATAGTCGGCGTGTCCGGGGCAGTCTACGTGAGCATAGTGGCGGTTGGCCGTCTGGTACTCAACGTGCGAGGTGTTGATCGTGATACCACGCTCTTTCTCCTCAGGAGCGTTGTCGATGGAGTCGAACGAACGAAGCTCCGACAGACCTTTCTTAGCCAGAACGGTCGTGATAGCAGCGGTAAGGGTGGTCTTACCGTGGTCAACGTGTCCGATGGTACCGATGTTCACATGCGGTTTCGAACGGTCGAATTTTTCTTTTGCCATAGTATTAAGTATTTAAAGTATTGTTAAAAATTGCTTTAAAGTTTTAAAAATTCATTTCGCAGAACGAGCGGGCGACACAAACTCCCCTATCAACCGATAGGAGACGTCCGTATCACACGCTTCTGCGTCTTGAGCGGAAGACGAGGCTCAAACTCGCGACCCTCAGCTTGGAAGGCTGATGCTCTATCAACTGAGCTACTTCCGCAAAAATATACCGTATCAGAGTCTACCCTTTCCTCCGCGCCGTCCGTCGATCGGACACCGCCGAAGATCTTGCAACTCCAACCGGCACTCTTTCTTAGTGGGAAGTGATGGATTCGAACCACCGAAGGCGTAAGCCAGCAGATTTACAGTCTGCCCCATTTGGCCACTCTGGTAACTTCCCAAGTTGTCTGCCCCTGAAAGATCGGCTCGCTTTTTGCGCGGGTCTTCCCCGTGAGGCTTTCGTTGCGCCGCTGCTCGTGTTCCGGAAGACCTTCGTCTTTCCGCTTCTCTCGCATCGGCTGTCCGAGCCGATGGAGGGATTCGAACCCCCGACCAGCTGATTACAAATCAGCTGCTCTGGCCAACTGAGCTACATCGGCAAAATCAACCGTTTTGGATTGCAAAAGTAGGCATAAAAAATTTACCGGCCAAATTATTTCCAATAAATTTTTCACTTTTTTACTCTTCTCAAAGAACGTCGGTCTACCGCCTTTTTTACAGGGGTGAAATCGGGTGCAAAGATAGGAAAAGTTTTATATTTTACAACAGCTTCTGCAAAAAATATCACCCTCCGCACCCAAGGTTATTACCGTTCCGCCCCTGCACGCTCCGAAACCACAGGAATTGCAGGTGCAAAAACGCTCCGACACCTATTTAATATATAAAAAAACAGCATCCCAGATTTTTCATTACCTTTGCTCCCAAAACCGGCATATACCATGAAAACGATTCCGCTTTTCGACGACTTCTCGCTGCGTTCGCTGCGCAGCGGGGACGCCCCTGCGATTTTCGGCGCCATAGACACCCAGCGCGAACACCTCGGACGCTGGCTCCCGTTCGTGGCGGCGACGCACCGCGTGGAGCAAACACAGGAGGTCGTCGCAGGGATGCTGAACGACACGGCAAACCCGGTCTTCACGATCCGGAGCGGAGATGCGTTCGCAGGACTGATCGGCTTCAAATCGGCGGACAGCACGACGCGCACCATCGAAATCGGCTACTGGCTCCGCAGCGAGTTTCAGGGCCGGGGGATCATGACGTCCGCCGTGCAGGCGCTCTGCCGGCTCGCTTTCGAAGAGATGGGCATGGAACGCATCGAAATACGCTGCGCACTGGGCAACTACCGTAGCAACCGCATTCCCCAGCGGCTCGGATTCGCGCTCGACCGGGTGGAAGTCCGGGGAGAACGACTTGCCGACGGGGAGTTCGTCGATCTGAACGTCTACCTGCTGGAGCGCTGAAAAAGAAGCGGAGAAGCCCACAGCCTCTCCGTTTCCACAATCCGACAACAAACCCAAGCTGCCGGCATATGCTCTCCGTCTGCGGACGGTACGGGACAAATCCCCTACTACCCCTCCTTTATGGATGCGATCAGCTGCGCGGGCGTCGCCTGCAGGTAATTCTTGCAGAACCGGCTGAACTGCGTATAATGGCGGAATCCATACTTGTTCATCAGCACCTTCGTGCTGTCCTCGCCGTCGCGGATATCCGTAAAGATCTTCAGCGCCTTCTGGCGCATCATCCAATGATAGACGCTGTCGTTGAAGTGCTCGGCGAAGCGGCGCTTGAAGACCGAAAGGCTCATGCCCGCAAGCGCGGCCAGCTCCGCCACGCCCTGCGCCTTGTCGTAATTGTTGCACACGAACACGCGGAAGTTATCCTGCGGCTGAATCATCGACTGGAAGAAATAAGCATGCTCCGTCGGGGTATACAGCACCTTGATCATCATGAAAAGCTCCGTAGCCTTCATTTTGTGGTAACGGGCGCACTCGCTCAGCTCCGGAACGGCGAACAGATCGCAGAGCAGGCGTTCGATCGTAGGATGCATCGAAAGCCGCGGCACTGCTTCGGTCGGGATGACCGTATCGTAGGGCATCACCTTATCGAAGATATCCTGTTCGCAGAACTCGATGCGGTGAATCAGCGATAGCACGACGACATGGGCGTCGTCCTGCGCCGTGGTGACGAAACGTTCGCCCCTCGCCAGACATACGTATTGTTTCGACGTCACAAGCCGCACCGTATCCCCATGCTCCATCATCAGCGAACCCGACATCACGAAAAGAATGCGCACCATGCGGTCTGCGGGAAAAGTCACCCCTTCTCCTGCTGAAAAAGAAATTTGCGCGAAACGGCAGTAATTCGAATCGCCTATGCGGCGAAACGGCGCAGGAAACGTAGGACAACTACTACAATCCGCAGGGCAATTCTCTTTCAAACCGGCCTCCACAAACTGCGGTTTGATTTGATAATCCATATTACAACTATGTATATTTTTTATTGTCCAAATGTACGTAAAAAAAATAAAAATGACAAAACAGAACACCGCGCATCGCAAATAACGGTTCGTCTCCATTCCGATCCGAATCAAAAAACGTGTCCGGCATGCCATACACCGCCCGTCTCTGACAAAATACATCCATTATCCGCCCCATCTCGGTTTCCTTGCTGAACTCACTCGCTCGCCAAACGAGAGAGGCATCCCGGAATATTCCGGGATGCCTCTCTCATTGCCGCGCGGCGCCGGATCATCCGGCCCGCCGCCCGTTATTTATAGCTTATGATCAGAATCTTCGACGACTCCCAAAAACGGACGGGATCGGTGATGAGCAGTTTCAACACGACCTTGTCGGCATCCGTCACCAACTCGTACGACTCTTCGGGATGCGTCGTCACGACCGAAACCTTTTTCTGCCCGATCGGCACCTCCGACAGCAGCCGCGAATCGGTCTTGGTGAAGCTGTCCAGATTATTGGTCTTATTGACCGTCAGCGTACGCCCGATGAAACCCTGCTTGTTGATGATCTGCGCCTCACGCAGCTCTTTCTCGGTCCCGACGATGTAATACACCGTATTCAGCTGGTTCTCCAGCTCGACCTTCTCGGTATTCAGGGTTTCGACCTGCTCGCTCCGCACAGCCACCTGCTCGGTCAGGGTCTCCACCTCGACCCCCATCTGGGTGAGATTCTCCCGCAGCCGGGCAATTTCGTTTTTCTTCTCGGCAAGCTGCGCGCTCATGTCCCGAATCATCTTCTCCAGTCCGTCGAGGCGCAGATTGGCTTTGCGCAACTGCGCGACAGCGCTTTGCAGCGAAGCGATCTTGACTTTGTTTTCCCGCAGCAGCCGGTCGATGGCGGCGATATCGTTGTTGATCTCCTCCACGGGACGGCGGCCGCCTTCGGCGTCGCCCGCCACCGAGAGCAGATTCTCACGCGTCCTGATCAGCGCAAGATTCTCGGAAATAGAACTGATGTCCTCGAAAACAGCACTGATCAGCGAATCCTTCGCGCTGACGACCACCGAAAGCGAATCGCGCTGCTCCTCGACCTTGACGACCGTCCCTTTGCTCACACACGACGCCAGAGCCAGCGCAGCCCCCAGCGCCATGACAATTACATGCTTCATAACTTTCTAACGTTTAAGTCATTGTTTGCCTTACGGCGGCAAATATATACATAAAAACGATATCGTGTACAAAAAAATCGGCCCCAGAACGAAAATTCCGGCCGCACCGCCGGTCCTTCCCCGGCATATCCGCACCCCGGCCGCAGAAACGTTCCTACAACCGCCAAAC
This sequence comes from Alistipes finegoldii DSM 17242, assembly GCF_000265365.1. Lineage (NCBI taxonomy): Bacteria > Pseudomonadati > Bacteroidota > Bacteroidia > Bacteroidales > Rikenellaceae > Alistipes > Alistipes finegoldii. Next base: position 2,288,232 of record NC_018011.1, on the reverse strand, counting down.
ACGCCCTCAACCGCAGGACCGTTCCTCCACGCAGACATTCCCTCGACCGCAAAATAGCTCTCTCTGCAACAAAACGCACCAAAAACAAACGGGCCGCACACAAGTGCAGCCCGTTGTCTCTCAATGCGGAAAGCGCCTATTTCGCGCCTTTCTTATCGTAGCGTTTTGCGTAACGGCTCATAAACTTATCGACGCGACCGGCGGTGTCTACCAACTTCATCTTACCGGTGTAAAACGGGTGCGACGTGTTGGAAATTTCCATCTTATACACGGGATAGGTTTCGCCGTTCACTTCGATGGTCTCTTTTGTCGAAACGGCGGACCGACACAAAAACACGTGGTCGTTGGACATGTCCTTGAACGCCACCAAACGATAATTCTCCGGATGAATACCCTTTTTCATTTCGTTGTTTTTGTTTTAATTGATTGCTTAAGCGGGACAAAGGTACGAATTTATTTGCAACAAACAATACTCCGCCCGATTTTCCGCGAAACTTTTTATCTCCGCACTGCTTCCGCAGCGAAAACGCCTCGCGCCGAAAACCGCGCCGGACGGATAAAAACAGCCCGCAGAAAGGCTCCCAAAGGCCCGCGACAAAATATCCCGAAAATTTCCCGCCGCCGGATAGGTGTTTCGTCCCGCAGCACGGTATTATATTATGACAAACGTCCGCGCCGCGCATGGGCCGGAAAGAAAAAACAACAAAACACCTTAAAACATGAAGAGACTCCTTCTCATCGCGGCCTTCGCCGCACTGACGTCCGCTCAGGGCGCCTTCGCATGGGGCAGGCTGGGACACGCCGCCGTCGCCCGTCTGGCCGAGCAACACCTGACGAAAAAGGCCAAAGCCAATCTGGACAAACTGCTCGACGGCCGCTCGATCGTCTATTACGCTTCGTGGATGGACGATTACAAGCCCCAAATGCTCGTCGATCTGGGCTATACGCCCACCAACGGTCCCCGCATGCACATGCTGCCCCACACCTTCTCGGTGGACGAAAGCGGCGAGGTAATCCGCGGCAACAGGCTGCCCGGCGACAAATATCTGGCCAACTGCCTCTATTACGTCGAGCGGGCTGCCGACCGGCTGAAAAACCGCATGCACGAGATGAACGACTCCACGCGGCTGGCCTGCATTCAGGTCATCGTCCACTGTCTGGGGGACATGCACTGCCCCGGACACGTCCGCTGGCCGGACAACCAGGAAATCGGCTATTTCAACGTCGTCCTCAAGGGCAGCGAAATCCGCTACCACACGATCTGGGACACCCCGATCGTAGCGACGACCCACCCTTGGAGCTTCTCCGATCTGGCCTTCCTGCTCGACCGCTACACCGAAGAACAGCAGCGGGCGGCGATCGCCGGCGACATCTACGACTGGGGCCGCGAATCGGCAGCAAACTCGAAATGTATCTACGACGTGAAGCCGGGCGACAAACTGGGACACGACTTCATCCTGAAATACAAACCGCTGGCCGAAGAGCAGCTCGCCAAAGCCGGCTACCGGCTGGCCAAGGTCCTCAACGACATTTTCGACCGTCAGTAAGCCCCCGCCGCGGCTTGCCCGGACCTAAAAAATCTCCGCGTCATATTGGGAATTCGGATTTGTTTTGCTATATTTGTGCCCGCGGTTTGGGCACACAGCCGCCGGACGGACCCATAGCTCAGTCGGTTAGAGCAGCGGACTCATAATCCGAAGGTCGTGGGATCATGCCCCTCTGGGTCCACTGAAAATCAAAGATCTGCAGAAATGCAGGTCTTTTTTGTCTTATTTGAAGGACACATCCGACCGAACAGCCAATCGGCACGTGTGGAATCCCCGATTTCGGCATCCATAGAATTCTCCGGGCACACGCCTGCGCAGTTTTTCCCGTCCGGCGACGCAAAACACAAAAAAATCGCGGCGCCCCGAAACTCCCCGGCCGAGAAATTTGCGCGGGAATTTTGCCGGCAGGTGCGGCGATTCTCCCGATTTTTTGTTACCTTTGCGGAAAATAAGATTATTAATCCATTCACAGCATCACCATGGAATTCGAAGGAACAGTTTACAAAATAATGCCCGTGACAAAAGGAACGTCGGCACGCGGCGAATGGCAGCGTCAGGACGTGGTCTTCGAGATGAACGAAGGTTCGTTCGCCCGCAAGATCTGCGTCACGTTTTTCAACAAGCCCGACGACGTGGCCCGTCTGAAAGAGGGTGCGGCCTACACCGTCTCGGTCAATATCGAGTCGCGCGAATACAACGGCCGCTGGTACACCGACATCCGCGCATGGCGCCTCCAGCCCAAACAGGCCGAAGTTCCCGGCGCAGGCCCGATGCCCGACATGCCGCCCATCGCCGAGGAACCCTCTTATGCATCGTCGCCCGCCGAGGTGGACGACCTGCCGTTCTAAAACGGACGGAAAACATACAAGGCGGCTGGGATCTCCAGCCGCCTTTTTCATTTCAAAATCACTCCCATGAAACCGATCGTTCCCGACACGACACCCCCGCCTGCAACCGACATCCGACCGCTCCGCGAAGCGGAAATCCCGGCGGCTTCCGCGCTCGTCCGCCGCGTTTTCGCAGAATTCGAAGCCCCTGATTACGCGCAGGAAGGCATCGACGTCTTTCACCGGTTCATTGCCCCGGAAGCTCTGACGGAACAGTTTCGCACCGGCGCGCTGATGCTATGGGGAGCATTCCGGCAGGATACGCTGGCCGGCGTCGCCGCGGTCAGAAACCGTAGCCACATAAGCCTGCTCTTCGTGGACGCATCCTGTCACCGGCAGGGCATCGCCCGCGCCTTGTTCAGCGCAGTACGCGACTTCTGCCGCACCGATCCGGCGGTTTCCCGCATCACCGTCAACTCGTCGCCCTATGCCGTCGAAATATACCGCAGACTGGGATTCACCGCAACCGACGCCGAACGCGTCACGGACGGAATCCGTTTTACCCCGATGACATACCTATTATAACAGCGGCCGCAGCGGACGCCTCCTCCCAATGCCGGCACAATGACAAACAGGGCGGACCCCGCACGGGGTCCGCCCTGTCATATTCGGAATCACACCTGCTTATTTCGCGGGAGCTGCCTCAGGAGTCTCGGCCGTGGCCGTCGAATCCGCCGGAGCGGGTTCCTCGAAAGGAACGACGTCGATCAGCTCCACCTCGAACTCAAGCGCCTCGTTGGGGCCGATGTCGCGGCCGGCGCCACGCGGGCCGTAAGCCAGATCGGCGGGAATCCAGAGCATAATCGTGCCGCCCTTGCCTACCAGCTGCAGACCCTCGGTCCAGCCTTTGATCACACGGTTGAGCGGGAATTCAGCCTCCGTATCGGCCTCTTTCGGCGTGCCGTCCTCGTTGAAACCGTCAGGATTCTGCTTGCGCATCATCTCCTGCTGCTCTTTCGAGCGGTTTGCGAACTTCGAAGTATCGAAGACCTTGCCTTCACGCGTGCGGCCCGTGTAATGCACTTTCACCACGTCGCGCGGATCCTTCGGCATCATCGAAGCGTCGCCCTGCTTGGTAACCTTGTAAAGCAGCCCCGACTCGGTCTTCTTCACGCCCGACTTCTTCTCGATCTTCTCCAGCCACGCCTTCGAAGCCTCAGCGTTCTCGGCCGGACGCTTCACCATGAAGTAGTACTGCAGATACTGGTTCACGGCATCCTCGGCCATCTTCGCCTTGCCGTCGCGCACGTCCTGCATGGCCTGACCGATCCATACGAGCTGAATGGGCATGCCGCTCTGGCTGATGTTGTAACCGATGTCGTTACCGAACGCATACGAAATCTCGGCACGCTCCTCCTCGCTCTCGAACATGGCGGGATCGGCTGCGGGATACTCGACCTTGGTCGTGTCGCCGCCAGCCAGACGGATGCTGTCCTGCTCGGCACGCTTGGTCGCGATCTCCTGCGCACGCTCGCCGCGCTTGCTCATGAAATACTCACGCAGCATGTCGAGCGACTTGTCATGCTCCTGCGTGGCCTTACCCATGGCGCCCTCCTTGATACCTTTGTCGATGGCCTTGAAATCAAAGGGAATGTCCCTCATCTCGTGATTCATGCCGTAGCCGATATTGGCGCCCAGCGAATACGAAAGCGAGTCGAAATCCGAAAGGCTGCCCATACGAACGCCGCCGTCCTTGCCGCCGCAGGCAGTCATGAACGCAGCACCTGCAAGTGCCGCTGCAAAAAGAATTTTTTTCATTGTTTTGTTTTTCAAATATGTTTAATCGTTTGTGCCTGTTAGGGGTTTACCTGCGCAAAGTTATAAAATATTTGGAATAATGGTTTAAAATTAACGGCGTAAATTGCTGCGCCGCGACCAATTCGCATATTTATCGACATCGACAAGCTCGATTTCGTAGTACAGCGTGGTATTCGGCTGAATTCCCAGCTCTTTGTCGCCCTGCGTTCCGTAAGCCGCCGAGGAGGGAATCCACGCGTTGATCTTTCCGCCCCTGCCGACCAGTTTGACGCTCTCCTTCATGCCCTTGAGCAGGCCGCCGAGCGTCGTGCGCAGCGTATCGCCCCGCTCGTAGGATGAGTAGACTTCCTGTCCGTCGGCAGTGCGGATCAGGTAGCGGAGCGCGATGCTGTCGCGGTCCGAAGCGGGTATCTGCTCCTGATCGCCCAGCACCTCGACCGTATAGGTCACGCCCGATGCGGTGCGGGCGTAGTTGCGGTTGGCCTTGAGAATATCCTGCAGGAACTGCTCCTCGTAGGCGCGGGCTTTCTCCGGCAGCGCGTAATTCATATAGCGCAGGTAGAAAACCTCGGCGTCGGCAGCCGAGAATCTGGTCCCTTGGCGGAACACGTCGCGGATGCCTTCGCATACGGCGTTCACGTTGATCGTCGAATCCATCTTCATCAGGTTCATGCCCACGTTCATGCCGATCACATAGGCCACCGAATCGGTGTCGGTCTTGAGCTTCACGCCCCCGCCCGTCTTTTTGGAGCAGGCCCCGGCCAGCAACGCCGCAGCCATGAGGACAACTAATGTCTTACGCATATCAGGTTCGTTTTTTCGAAAAAATCAGTATCAGCAGGCTGCCCGCGACGGCGGCGGCCGTCGAGCCCATCAGGATCGCGATTTTGCCCCGGTCGATCAGGTCGGGTTCGGTGTAGGCCAGCGCATCGACGAACAGCGACATCGTGAATCCGATACCGCCCAGACACCCCACGGCGAAGAGCATGCGCCACGTCGCCCCTTCGGGCAGTTCGGCCAGCCCCGACTTCACGGCGCCCCAGCTCGCAAGAAATATGCCCAGCGGTTTTCCCACGAGCAGTCCGAAGAAGACGCCCATCCCCACCGATCCGATATCGGGCGACATATGGAAAATATTGAGGTATTCGAGCGACGATATCTCGACCCCGGCGTTCGCCAGCGCGAAAATCGGCATCACGAGGAAGGTCACTGAAGGCGCCAGCGCATGCTCCAGCCGGTAGCTCATGCCCACCGAGTCGGCCGCGAGATTACGCATGCGGCGCAGGTAGAACCGGTGGTTTTCGTTGGGGAAATCGTCGCCCGAAGTGCCGGCGGCGAGCATCAGCGCCTTCAGATGGCGCATCTTGTGCACGAAATACTCTTTGCTGTAGCGTGGCGTCATCGGAATCAGCATGGCCATCGCCACGCCCGAAATGGTCGAGTGGACGCCCGAATAGTAGAACAGCCCCCACACCACCACGGCCGGCACCAGATAGAAGAACATGCGCTTCTCGCCCATCTCCTTCATGAAGTAGACGCCGAGCATGATGGCCAGCGCCGCCAGCAGACATCCGATCTGCACCTGCCCGCCGTAGAAGAGCGCGATGACCAGAATGGCTCCGAGGTCGTCGGCGATAGCCAGCGCCGTGAGGAATATCTTGAGCGACACGGGGACCCGGTCGCCGAGCATCGAGAGGATGCCGATGGCGAAGGCGATGTCGGTGGCGGTCGGAATACCCCAGCCGTTGGCGGCCATCGTACCGTGGTTGAAGGCGGTGAAGATGATCGCCGGGAAGAGCATGCCGCCCGCCGCGGCCAGCACCGGGAGGAGGGCCTTTTTGGCCGACGAAAGCTGTCCGCAGACGATCTCGCGTTTTATCTCAAGCCCCACGGCGAAGAAGAAAATCACCATCAGGCCGTCGTTGATCAGTTTCTCGACGGTCATCCCGCGCGGGAACACCCAGTCGATCAGCCCGTCGGGGCTATGCACCATCAGCGAAAGGTCGGTCTCCAGCAGATGACGGTAATAGAGCGAAGTCGCAGGCAGATTGGCCAGCAGCATGGCGATGATCACGCATCCGAGCAGCACGATGCCCCCGGCCCAAGGGGCCTCCATGAAATTACGGCCGCGTATACCGATCATGTGGCGCTCGCGCACCCAGCGGTACATCGAAAATAGTCGCATTTATCGAACGTTTGATTTTAAAGTTAAATTACACAACTTCCACAATACCCGTGCGCCCGTTATGGCGTCGATCCGCTCCTCGCGGGCCGGAGTGACCTCCACCACGTCGAACCCGACGATGCGGCGGCCCGAACGCACGAGGGTGTCCAGCAGCCAGACGGCTTGGTTGAAACCCAGTCCGCCCGCGACGGGAGTCCCCGTGTGGGGACAGTTCTCGTAGGAGAGTCCGTCGATGTCGAAACTCACGTAGACCTCCTGCGGAAGCGTTTCGACGATACGCAGACACTGCGCATCCCACGTTTCGCCGCGAAACCCGGCGGCCGCCAGCGACAGATCGTCGAACAGGACGACACGGCCCGACGACGCGGCCAGCGCCGCCTCCCGCTCGCTGAAGTCGCGCACGGCGACTTGGGCGATCTTCGTCACCGCAGGCACGTCGCGCAGCACGTTGAACATGATCGAAGCGTGCGAAAACTCGAACCCCTCGTAGGCGTCCCGCAGGTCGCAGTGGGCGTCGATATGCAGGATTCCGAACTCCGCATGCCGCTCGCCGAGCGCGCGGATCAGGCCGTAAGGCGTCGAATGGTCGCCGCCGACCAGCCCGACGAGTTTTCCCGCATCGAGCCAGCGCGCGGCCTGCGCCCCGATATTGGCGTTCATGGCCGCACACCCTTCGTTCACGCGGCAGATTTTGCGCACCACATAGTCGTCCTCAGGACTGCCGCCCCCTTCGAGGAGGTCGATCACCTTCGCCGCATCGCCGCGCAGGCGCTGCGATTCGTCCAGCAGCGAATAGTCCACGTCGGCCGTGGCGATGCCGCGGCGCCATGCGCCGGGAGCCAGCGGTTCGTGGAAATCGAGCTGCGTCGAGGCCTCGATAATGGCATCGGGAGCGTAAGCCGTCCCCGCCCCGTAGGATACCGTCACGTCCCAAGGCGCCGAGACGATCACCAGCTCGGCCGTCTCCGGTTCGAAAGGCAGCCCGAAATAGGTCCCGTTATCCACACCGACCCCGTCGGGATCGAACGTTTTCTGTTCCATAAGATCCGTTTTAAATGTCAAAGGTACAAAAATTTTAATTTTTCCCTATATTTGCTTCCCGTAAAGAGTAGAAATCAGGAAAAAGCCATCAGCCATGAAAATCATCGCCGACAGCGCCATACCCTTCCTGCAGGGGGTCCTCGAACCGTGGGCCGAGGTGCGTTATCTTCCGGGGGCGGAAATCGCGCCGGAGGAGGTGCGCGACGCCGACGCCCTCCTTATCCGCACGCGCACCCGCTGCGACGAGCGGCTGCTCGGCGGCTCCCGCGTCCGTCTGATCGCCACGGCGACCATCGGTTTCGACCACATCGACACGGCGTGGTGCGCGGCGCACGGCATCCGCGTCTGCACGGCCGCCGGCTGCAACGCCAGAGGCGTACTCCAATGGGCGGGGGCGGTGCTGGCCCACCTCGCCCGCACGCAGGGCTGGCAGCCCGCCGGGCGTACGCTGGGCGTCGTCGGCGTGGGACACGTCGGATCGCTCGTGAAGGAGTATGCCGAAACATGGGGTTTCCGGGTCCTCTGCTGCGACCCGCCGCGCGAGGCGCGCGAACACTGCGGCTTCCTGCCGCTGGAGGAGGTCGCCCGCCAAGCCGACATCCTGACGTTCCACACGCCGCTCGACGACACGACGCGCCGCATGGCCGGCGACGCCCTTTTTGCACGGATGAAACCCGGCGCCGTAATCCTGAACTCCTCGCGCGGCGAGGTCGTGGACGGCGCGGCCCTGCTGCGAAGTGGCCTTGCCTGCGTACTCGACGTCTGGGAGCACGAACCCGCCATCGACCGCCGGCTGCTCACCCGCACACTGCTCGCCACGCCGCACATCGCGGGCTATTCCGAGCAGGGCAAAGCCAATGCCACGGCCATGTCGGTCGATACGCTGGCCCGTTTCTTCGGCCTGCCCCTCGCCGGATGGTACCCGCCTCAGGCCGCCCCTTCGACGCCCCGGCCGATTTCGTGGCAGGAGCTTTGCACCACCATCGGGGGCGCGTTCGACATCGAGGCCCAGAGCCGCAGCCTGAAGGCCCGGCCGGAGGATTTCGAGCCGATGCGCGACCATTACCGCTACCGCCGCGAATACTTTTAGCGAAATCAATTCTTTTTTAGTACCTTTGCGGCCATAAGCGAAACCGCCACTTGAGACCATGTACCGTAGCATCATAAAGCCCATCCTCTTCTCGCTCACCATCGAGCGGGCGCACCGCGTCGTACTGATACTGCTGCGCGCCATCGGGCTGATTCCCGGCGGACGGTGGCTGCTCCGCAAGTGTTACGCCGTGGAACACCCCGCGCTCGAACGCGAGGTCTTCGGCATCAAATTCGCCAACCCCGTCGGGCTGGCCGCAGGTTTCGACCGCAACGGCGAGGCGTTCCGCGAACTGGCGGCCCTCGGTTTCGGATTCGTCGAAGTCGGCACCGTGACGCCGCGCCCGCAGGCGGGCAACCCCCGCCCCCGCGTCTTCCGGCTCCCGAAGGACGAGGCGATCATCAACCGCATCGGGCTTTCGAACCGCGGTCTCGAAAAGACCATCCAGCACCTGCGCCGGCCCCACGAAGGATTCATCGTCGGCTGCAACATCGGCCGCAACACCGCTACCCTCGCCGAAAACGCCGCGGCCGACTACCTCAAACTCTTCCGCAACCTCTACCAGTACGCGGATTACTTCACTGTGAACATCAGCTGCGACAACTCGTGCCGCGAAGGCGCGACGCATACGCGCGAACATATCCTGCGGATTCTCGACCCGCTGTTCGACTTCCGCCGGGGACAGAACCAATACCGCCCGATCATGCTCAAGGTATCGCCCGACATGCCGGACGCCGTGATCGACGAAATCAGCGACATTCTGCTCGAAACGCCCCTCGACGGCATCGTGGCGACCAACGGCACGCACAACCGCGAAGGGCTGCACACCAGCCGCACGACGCTCGACAAGATCGGCAGCGGCCGGCTGAGCGGCGCACCGCTCACGCAGCGGGCCGTGGAGGTCGTGCGCCGCATCCACACCCGTTCGGGCGGCAATTTTCCGATCATCGGCGTGGGCGGCATCATGACCCCCGACGACGCGAAAGCGATGCTCGACGCCGGAGCCGACCTGTTGCAGCTCTACACCGGCTATATCTACAACGGTCCCGGACTGGTGCGTGACATCTGCCGCGCCCTCGTCGCCGACGCCGAAGCGAAAGCCGCAGCGGAAAAGGCCGCAGCGGCGCAGGCGACAGCAGAACAGCCCGCAGTGCAGCAGGCTGCGGCGGAACAGCCCGCGACAAAACAGCTTTCCGCAGAGCAAGCCGGAGCAGAACAGCCGGAGTCCTGAGTCAAAAACACCGCTTATGAAAGCAACGATCATCACTATCGGCGATGAAATCCTCATCGGTCAGATCGTGGATACCAATTCCGTATCCATCGCCCGCCACCTCAACGCCGCAGGCATCGTCGTGCATGAAAAAGTCTCGATCGGCGATGACAGCGCGCAGATCGTCGGGTGCGTGGAACGCGCCCTCGGCCAGTCGGACATCGCAATCATCACCGGCGGACTCGGCCCCACCAAGGACGACATCACCAAAAAGACGCTGGCCGAAATGTTCGGCAGCGAACTCATCCTGAACCAAACCGTCTCCGACCATGTAAAACGGATGCTCGAAGAGCGGGGCATCGAATTCAACGACCTCAACCGCGGACAGGCTCTGGTTCCGGCCTGCTGCACGGTGTTGTTCAACGCGCACGGCACGGCGCCGGGCATGTGGTTCGAACGCGGCGGCAAAGTGGTCGTCTCGCTGCCGGGCGTACCCTACGAAATGGAGCATCTGATGCAGGACGAGGTCATGCCGCGGCTCAAGGCGCACTTCGAACTGCGCCAGATCGTACACCGCACGATGATCACCGCCGGACTGCCCGAATCGATGCTCGCCAAAGCGATCGAAACGTGGGAAAACGCCCTGCCGCCCTACCTGAAGCTGGCCTACCTGCCCAATCCGGGCGCCGTGCGGCTCCGGCTGTCAGCCTACGAGGTCGAGGGAGAAAGCGTATCGAAGGAGATCGAACGGCAGTTCGAAGCGCTGCGCAGGATCATTCCCCACAACATCATCGGCTACGAAACGGCCACCATGCAGGAGTTGATACACAAGCTGCTCACCGAACGGCGACAGACCCTCGCCACAGCCGAGAGCTGCACGGGCGGCACCATCGCCGCGCGCTTTACGGCCATGCCGGGCGCTTCAGCCTACTTCCTCTGCGGCGTGGTTTCGTACAGCAACGCGTCGAAGCAGGCTGTGCTGGGAGTCGATCCCGACACGATCGCCCGTTACGGCGCCGTCAGCGAACAGGTCGCCCGACAGATGGCCGAAGGGGCGCGACGCATCAGCGGCGCCGACTACGCCGTCTCGACCACCGGCATCGCAGGCCCCGCGGGCGGTACGGCCGAAAAGCCCGTCGGCACGGTATGGATCGCCGTCGCAGGCCCCCGCCGCACGGTCGCCCTGCTCAAACAGTGCGGCTCCGACCGCGGACAGATCATCGACCGCGCCGGCGCCTTCGCCCTCGGTCTGCTGCGCGACGAACTCAACGGAAAATAAAAGACGCCCCGATGAATAAAATCCTGCTCTCAACCGCAACCGCATTCATTCTCTCGCTGACCGCCTGCAGCAGCCACGCTCCGGAAAAACGGGTGCACCGCATCCTGACCGACCGCATCCAGACGCTGGCCGTCGCCGAGAGTTGTACGGGCGGCACGATCGCCGCGCGCTTTACGGCCCTGCCCGGCGCTTCGGCCTACTTCAAATGCGGCGTCGTGGCATACAGCCTCGACACCAAGCAGGAGATCCTGCAAATCAGCTGCGACACGATCGCCCGCTACGGCGCCGTCAGCGAGCAGGTCGTCCGTCAGATGGCCGAAGGCGTACGCCGGGCTTCGAATTCGCACTATGCCGTCGCCACGACCGGCATCGCAGGCCCTACGGGCGGAACGCCCGAATATCCCGTCGGCTCGGTATGGATCGCCGTCAGCTCCCCGCTGCGCACCACGACCCGCCTGATTCGTGCCGGCGGCAGCCGAAACGCCGTCATCCGGAAAGCCGGAACGGCGGCCATCGAACTGCTCGAAGAAGAATTGCGGGCGGCAAATCAGGCTAATTAGCCCTATCAATAGACTGAATAGTTTGCTTTATAGCATATATTTACATATCTTTGCAACTATTCAGCTCAAAAACTAATGAAAAAAGCCCTGCTTTTATTGATGCTGTTTACCCGGATTCCGTCCGGCCACGCGCAGACCGAAACCTACAAAAACGTAGACAGCACGCTTTACGCCTATTACCGCTGGTGCAACAACAACATCCGCGATTCGGTCGTCCTGCTCAAGGCCGACACGCTGTTCCGGCTGGCGGGCGAAAAGAACGACATCCGCATGCAGGCCGTCGCCCTCTCGTTCAAGGCCGACCACTATTACTTCAACAACGAACTGGATTCCCTCAAGGCGTGGATTCCCCGCGTGCAGGCCTTCGCACGCGCAAACAAGCAGCCGACCTACTATTTTTTCACTTGGTCGCGGCTTATTCTCTACTACACGAAACACGGGCAATACACGCTGGCGCAGTACGAGCTGGAACGCTACATGGCGCAGGCCGAGCAGGACGACTACAAGCCCGCCATCGCCGAAGCCTACAAGCAGTTAGGCCACATCTACCGGACCCGCGGACTCAAGGAGACCGCCGCCGACTACTACCGCAAGGCGATCGGCTTCATCGAAGAGAACAACCTCAACAAATTCTCGCTGCCGATTCTCTATTCCGAACTGGCCACCGTCCTCATCGACACCGAACGGTACGAAGAAGCCGCCGAAGAAATCGAAAAAGGCAAGGCGCGGCTCACCCTGCCCGAATACATCTGGCCGCTGAAACTCAAACAGGTGATCCTCTACAGCCGGACCGGCCGGAGCGCCGAAGCCCGCACGCTGTTCGACCAAATCCGGCAGGGACACGACGGATACCTTACGACGGCCAGCCTCACCGAAGCGCAGCTTGCCATCGACCTCGCCGAGCACGAATTCGGCAGGGCGCTGACCACACTCGACAAACTGATCGGCCTGTTCAAAGAGACCGGGCACAGCGAAACCTATTTCTACGAACTGTTCCAAACCCGTGCGGAAACCTATGCCGAAACCGGCAATTACGAAGCCGCCTACAAAAGTCAGAAACACTACCTCGACCTCTACCGGAAAAAGGTCGGCGACGACAACGAAAGAAACCTCGGCGAATTCGCCACGCTGCTCGACGTCAGCCGTCTCGACGTCGAAAAGGCGGAGCTGCAGCGGCAGACGCAGGAAGTGCGCCTGCACCGCACGCAACTGGGCATCGCGGCGCTGAGCGTCATCCTGCTGCTGACGGTCCTCTTTCTTGTCTTCACGGCGCGCATGAACCGTCGTCTGGCGCATGCCAAACGGGCCGCGGAAGCGAGCAACCGGATGAAAGGCGTCTTCATCCGCAACATCACGCACGAGATCAACACCCCGCTCAATTCCATCGTAGGTTTCGCCGAGCTGGCCGCGGCCCCGGACGCGGACGACGAAAAGCGTCAGTCCTACATCGAGATCATCCGGGAAAACAGCGGCTACCTCCAGAAACTCGTGGACGACGTGCTCTATATCGCAGGCCTCGAATCCTCCGACACCCCGCCCGCATTGGGTCCGGTGGACATCAACGTCTGCTGCATGCAGTGCATTCAGACCGTCAGGGACTACAGCCTCCGCAAACTCGACATCCGCTTCGAACCCGAATGCGCACAACTTCCGGTCAACACCTCCTGCCTGCTGCTCTCCAAGGCCCTGACCGAACTGCTGCGCAATGCAGCACGCTTCGCCCCCGACGGCCGGATCACGCTCGCCTACACCCTGATCTCGTACAAAAAGCGGATCGCCTTCACGGTCACGGACCGTGGCCCCGGCATCCCCACCGCAGAAGCCGGGCGCATCTTCGACCGTTTCGTCAAACTCGACCCGTTCTCGCAGGGCATGGGACTGGGCTTCGCCGTCTGCCGGCTGATCGCCGGCGCATTGGGCGGCGGGGTCGAACTCGACACTTCCTACACGGAAGGGGCGCGTTTCACGCTCACAATTCCAATCGTTTAAACATTGACTATCAACACAATAACATTCAGCATTAAAAATTAATCGGGCAACTGAATCTTTAGTTCTCATTTTTTCCTTATATTTGCACTCCCTTACGGGAATAATATTAATATTATCGAAAACAAAAATGAAAGTTTGCGAAATCACAGGCAAGGTGGCGATCGTGGGAAACAACGTCTCGCACTCGCACCACAAGACCAAACGCAAATTCAGTCCCAATCTGAAAACCAAGCGTTTCTGGTCTGAGCAGGAGGGCCGCTGGATTACCCTGAAGGTATCGGCTGCCGGCATGAAAACAATCAACAAGAAGGGTCTTGCAGTCGCTCTGCGCGAGGCTGCCGCACCTAAGTCCGTTTACTAAAACACCGAAGTAACAAATGGCAAAGAAAGGCAACAGAGTTCAGGTCATCCTCGAATGCACCGAACAGAAAGAGAGCGGAGTTCCGGGAATGTCCCGTTACATCACGACAAAAAACAAGAAGAACACCCCCGACCGTCTGGAGCGCAAGAAATACAACCCGTTTCTGAAAAAGGTCACCGTTCACCGTGAAATTAAATAGTTTTGAAGCTCTATGGCAAAGAAAGTAGTCGCAACACTGAAAACCGGCACGGGTAAGAACTTTACGAAGTGCATCAAGATGGTCAAGTCGGACAAAACCGGTGCTTACATGTTCAAGGAAGGCATCATCCCCAACGACCAAGTCAAAGAATTCTTCGAGGAGAAGAAATAAGTATTTTAAGAGCGATCTTAAATACAAAGGGCATCCGACAGGGTGCCCTTTGTATTTATACTCTCCGAAGAAAAGCACAAATTCGGATGTCCGTTTGCTATTTCAGGGCGAAAAGAGTAACTTTGGTCAAAAATACACGACAATGCAACTGCAAACCATCGCTTTCTTCAATTGGCTTTATCCATACGGCGGAGCGGAAACGGTAACGCACAATCTCGCCTCCTTCTTTCACAAACAGGGTTACCGCATAATTCTGTATATCGAGAAGTTGAACCGCGAATTATTATGTGATGAAGAGCGGGCAATATTTCAATTCAGGGAGCTGCCGGCCGGACCCGATCCGAAAAAACCGGCGAACGTCGATTTCCTTTGCCGGTCTCTCCAAGAGGAGAGCGTAGATTGCATCATCGTCCAAGGCATAGATGCCATTCCGTTCGCAGAGATCAAACGCAGGACCCGGTGCCGGATGATTTTCTGTCTGCACAACATTCCCTTCTGGGAAGAGTACGCATGGCGCGAACTCAAATCCACGGAAATCCCCAATCCGACATTTCTGCGCCGGCTGGAATTTCTGTTCCTGCGCCGGCCGCTCGACCGCATTACCCGCAAACGCCTGCACCGGACAGAGAAAATGTACGCCGGCATGATGCCCCATCTGGATCGCATGCTGCTCCTCTGCGACCAATACAAAGAGGACTTCATGCAGGCGCTCAAGGCTTCAGGCCATCCCGGAAGCGACGCTCCCGCATCGAAATACGGAGCCATACTCAATCCGCTCCTGCCTGCGGCGGCCGCCCCCGTATCGCCCAAAGAAAAGATCGTCCTGTACGTAGGACGCTTCCACAGAGCTCACAAACGGGTCGATCGCCTGCTGAAAATATGGAAAACCGTCGAACGCAGGAATCCAGACTGGAAGCTGATTCTGGTCGGATGCGGCGAGGAAGACGAGAACCTGCGCAAATTAGCCGTAAGACTACGGTTGCAGCGGGCCGAATTCGCCGGCTATCATGCCGATGTAACGCCATTCTACCGCAGGGCGACATTCATGTGCCTGACCTCTAATTTCGAAGGGCTGCCCATGAGTCTGATGGAAGGCCAGCAATACGGCGTCATTCCGGTATCGTTCGACTCCTATGCCGGAATTAGGGAAATCACCTGCGACGGAGCGTGCGGAATCATGGTTCCCTCCTACAGCCTGCGCAAATACGCCGCGCTGCTGAATGCGGCGCTTGCGGACACGGAACTTCAGGAACGTATGCGGACGCGCGCGCTGGAAGCTTCCCGCAGATACGATCTGGAAAATATCGGCAACCAATGGCTCAGCCTTTTCAACGAAATGTAAACCCATGAAAAAAAATAGCATTTATCAACGTGCGCTACGGAGCCGGCATCAACGGCGGATCGGAAGTGCATTGCCGGATGCTTGCAGAAAGACTGCGGGATAAATATGACGTCGAGGTATTGACCACGACGCTCAAGGACTTCAACAACCCCTCGGACCAATATCCTGCAGGCGAAAGCCATGAAAGCGGAATAACCATCCGGCGGTTTGTACCGCATCCCGGCTTCAACGGCAGGGAAAGCCGCCGGCTGCTTCAGAAATCCAAACCTGTCCGCAGACTCCGCTATTGGTTGTCGCAAGCCGGCGTGTTGCGTCTCCTTGCGGCAATTCACCCGATCTGGAATCTCGGCTTCGACAAGGAAACCGCCTACCAGCATTCGACGGTCTCCTACGCCCCCGACCTGCTGCGCTACATCGAAGAACATCGGGACGATTATGCGGCATTCATTCCCATGTGCTATTTCCATGCACAGACCATTTTCGCAGGGCTGCAGGTTCCCCAAAAAAGCATACTGATTCCGATGGCACACCCGGAAAAATGGCTTTTCCCGGCCATTTACACCCGGTTGTTCACGCAGGTTCGCCATATTGCGTTCAACACCGAAGCCGAACGCAGGCTATGCCTGCGCATTTTCGGGCCGCGATTGGCGCCGAGCAGCATCGTAGGCACCGGCATAGAACTCGCGCCCGCCGCAGCGTGGGAGCATGTCAAAGCGAAATTCAATCTTCCGGATAAATATGCGCTTTATCTCGGACGGGTCACAACCGGCAAGATAAACACATTGCTGCCCGATTTTCAGACTTACAACCGGACATACAAGCAGCAGTCGAAACTGGTTTTGGTCGGGAGTCTGTCTCCGGAAATCAAATATCCCGACGATCCGAATATCATTTTGACGGGATTCGTTTCCGAAGAAGAAAAAAGCGCGATTATCCGGCACGCAACTCTGATGATCAATCCATCGCGTTTCGAAAGTCTCTCCCTGCTGCTGCTCGAAGCCATGCAAAACCGCGTTCCCGTATTGGTAAACGGAGCCAGCGAAGTGCTGAAGGACCATTGCCAGCAAAGCGGCGCGGCACTTTACTACAAAGGACGCAGGGACTTCTGCCGCCAGCTTCACAAACTCTTTACGGATGAGCGGCTGCGACGCGAAATAAGCGAAAAAGGACCGGCTTATGTCGAACAGAATTACAGTTGGGAAGTCATCGTCCGTAAACTGAGCGCCCTGATCGAAAGCATCTGATTGCCGGTAAAGCAAAAAAGGAGTACCCATCGAGGATACTCCTTTTCTTTAATTGACGAAAGCTAAAACTTCCGCACCGCCCGCACGAGGAATTTGTTGTACTTGGGAATCTCGATCACATAGGGAGGTTCGATGCCCGTATGGGTCGTATAGGCTTCCTTCTCGTCCTTCTCGGTCGAGGAGAAATAGTAGACCAGACGGTCCATGCGCTTGCCGCCGTTATCCTTGAGCGCGTCGTTGAAACGGTTGCGGGCCTGACGGTTGGAATGTATGCGCGTGCCGCCGTTGTAGTTGTGTCCGATGGTCAGCAGTTCGTCGATGGCCGGCAGGTACCAGCCCTCGCCCTTGTCGCGGCACCACTTGAAAGCCGGAAAATCATCCCACGCAAGGTTGTTTTCGGCGATATAGGCGGCTACCTTCTCCATATTTCCCATGCCGTCGATCCGGTCGTCGGCGCCCGCAACCCGCAGGTCGGGCTTCCGGAATTCGCTCCACGGCAGGTATATTTCATCGAGCGAAATAATCAGTCCGTGCCGGCGGTCCTCCGTCAGCATGCAGACCACGCCCTTGACGCCGTTCTGGTCGTAGAACTCGCCGATCTGATACTCTTTGGCGACATACTGCACCGGCGCAGCCTGCTGTACAGGCGCCTGCGCAGCGGGAGCCGCTGCGACCGGAGCCTCACCGACCGGCGTCGCAGGGGTCAGCGGCGTCGCAGGCACAGTTTCGGCAGCCCGGAAGCGCTCCTTTTCGCCGTTGGCATACTGAATGTAGTCGATATCGGCGACAGGCAGCACATAGGTCGGTCCGTCGGGATTGGAGAAACGCTTATACCGTACTGCATCGGGTGTTATTTCGGTTACTTTGGCCTCGACCTTCGTCGCATCGGTCTTGACGATCAGGTCCTGAGCCGCGGCCGTCAATACGCCGCAAAGCGCTGCCACAAGCAGCAGAATCGTTTTTTTCATCATCGTTGAAAATGTATATAGTGCAAATATAACATTTTTTTCCAAACATTCTTATTATCTTTGTACGGATATAGAGATATTAGACATGGCATTTTTCGATATTTTCAAAAAGAAGCAGGACAACTCCGCCGCGCAGGCTTCCGAAGAGCGCAAACAGCAGCAGGAAGAGCTTAACGCCGGGCTGGAAAAGACCAAGACGGGACTTTTCTCGAAGCTCGCCCGCGCCGTTGCAGGCCGTTCGACGGTCGATGCCGACGTACTGGACGACTTGGAAGAGGTGCTTATCTCGTCGGACGTAGGCGTGGAAACCACCGTCAAAATCATCCGGGGCATCGAAGAGCGCGTGGCGCGCGACAAGTATATGGGCACCTCCGAGCTGCAGTCCATTCTGCGCGAAGAGGTAACCGCGCTGATGGAGGAGTCGCACGGCTCCGAAAAGCATTTCGGACTCGACGCCAAAGAGGGCGAACCTTACGTGGTGATGGTCGTGGGCGTCAACGGCGCCGGAAAGACCACGACCATCGGCAAACTCGCGGCCCAGCTCACCAAAGCCGGACAAAAGGTCTGGATCGGCGCCGCCGACACGTTCCGCGCCGCCGCCATCGACCAGCTCAAGGTCTGGGCCGACCGTGCGGGAGCCACGATGATCCGTCAGGAGATGGGTTCCGACCCGGCATCGGTGGCGTTCGACACGCTGACCTCGGCCAAGGCCAACGGCGCCGACGTGGTGCTGATCGACACGGCGGGCCGTCTCCACAACAAGATCAACCTGATGAACGAGCTGACCAAAATCCGCAACGTCATGGGCAAGGTGATCCCCGGCGCGCCGCACGAGGTGATGCTCGTGCTGGACGGCTCGACCGGACAGAACGCTTTCGAGCAGGCCCGGCAGTTCACGCAGGCAACGCAGGTCACTTCGCTCACCATCACCAAACTCGACGGCACGGCCAAAGGCGGCGTGGTAATCGGCATCAGCGACCAGTTCCACATCCCGGTCCGTTACATCGGCATCGGAGAAGGCATCGACCAACTGCGCATATTCGACCGCAAAGAGTTCGTCAAGGCGCTCTTCGGCGACGGCTCCGGCCAAAGCTGACGGGCCGCCGGCGATTCCGCACAATAGGCGGACGGCCATATCGGAACGACACCTATATATTAAAAGCACAGACATCCGCGCTCCGGACTCCCCAACAGAGTCCGGAGCTTTTTTGTATATATGTATCGTCCGGTTTTTTCCGGCGCGGCAGTCAATTATACGCAATTTGAGGATTCAAATACGCAAACCACGCCCACCAACAATTTACAGATACATAATTTTGAATATCGATTTTGCACATACTGCAAATCGACACCAAAACCGCGCCTATTTTTAAAATATTTAAATAAATATCTGCCAAAACCGAGAATTACCGAGCCTCTCTACACAATTACTATTAATATTAACCTTAACTCTATGAAAATGAATTTGACAACTTCGGAGAAGAACAGGGGCTTCGTCCGCTTTCTTCTGATGAGTCTGCTGCTGAGCATACTCATTCTTCCGGCCCATGCGCAGGATCGGGTCACGGTGTCCGGACAGCTGACCGACAGCAGCCAGACTCCGCTCATCGGCGCTTCGGTCATAGAAAAGGGCACGACCAACGGCGTCACCACCGATGCCGACGGCCGCTACCAGATTTCCGTGAAACCGGACGGCGTGATCGACTTTTCGTTCATCGGCTACAAACCGCAGTCGCTGGCCGTCATGAACCGCACGGAAATCAACGTCACGATGGAAGAAGACGCCACGATGATCGGCGAAGTCGTTGCCATCGGTTACGGCTCGCAGCGTAAAGAGGACCTCTCGATGGCCGTCTCCACCGTCAAAGTGGACGATGCGGCCCGCAGCCGCGCCGCCGATCTCGGAACCCTCCTGCAGGGCCGCATGCCGGGCGTTACGATCCAGCAGTCGGGCGACCCGCTGCAGAAAGCGTCGTTCACCGTCCGCGGTCGCGGCTCGAAGGGCAACGACGACGGCACGGACAAGAGCGCCGCATACAGCCGCGACAATATCGGCCCGACTTCGGGCGACGGCGTGCTGGTCGTTGTGGACGGTGTCCCCGGCGCTCCCTACATGGCCGAAGATATCGAGACGATCACCATCCTGAAAGATGCCGCCTCGGCCGCCATTTACGGTGCTTCGGTAGGTTCGAGCGGTGTAATTCTGATCACCACACGTCAGGCGCAGGCAGGTAAAGCCCGCGTCAACGTCAACGTATCGGTCGGCTTCGAACGCTCCATGAACCTCCCGACGATGCTCAACGCGCAGCAGTTCTGCGACGTCTGGGGCAAGGCCGTCGAGAACTCGCCGGGCAGCTCGCTGCCCAATCTGGCCAACCCGCAGGTCTATGCAGGCGCCAACGTCACCCGCACCGACTGGCTCGACGAAATCTTCCGCACGGGTCTGACGCAGCACTATGCCGTGTCGATTACCGGCGGCAGCGAGACGCTCTCGTCGATCCTCTCGGTAACCTACGACAAAAAGGAAGGCACCCTGCTCAACACATGGAGCCAAGCGCTGGGTGCGAAACTCCATACGGAATTCAAGCCGGTCAAATGGCTGAAATTGTCGGAGCGCGTAAACTTCGAATACTCCAACGGACAGGGCAACATCAGTACCTCGCACACGGGCCCCATCTACGGCGCCATGTGGTTTCCCGCTTCCGCATCGGTTTATGACCGCGACGCAAACGGCAACATCGTCTACGGAAACGACGGCAAACCGAAATGGGGCGGTATCGCTTCGTCGGCCGACATGGCCAGCGGCGTCGAGGGTCCCAACATCGTGAATCCCGTCGCCCAGCTCGAAACCATGCACCGCCGCTACCCGCGCACCAAGATATTCTCGACCACCTCGCTGGAAATCAAGCCGATCACGTCGCTGACCCTGAAATCGGAGTTCACGGCCGACCTCGACATGCGCGAGGAGGACGAATTCTCGCCCGTCATCGACGTGCCGGGCGGATCGAGCACTTCGAGCCGCGAGCAGTTCAACTACAACAACTTCCACTATCTTTGGGAAACGACGGCTACCTACGCGCAAGTCTTCGGACGCCACCACATCAGCGCCATGGCGGGTTTCACCACCGACTACAAGAAACTACATTTCCGCGACTTCCGCACGCAGGGCTACGGCTCCAACGAAGACCACAATCTGGTATGGGGCGCCGCAGGCTCATGGACCAAGAACCCGAACGAAGATATAGTAGACTACTCGATGGTCTCGTTCCTTGCCCGTCTCGGCTATTCGTTCGACGACCGCTATTTCCTCACCGGCAGCATCCGCCGCGACGCATCGTCGAAACTGCCCGCAGCAAAGAACTACGACTGGTTCCCGGCCATTTCGGGATCGTGGAAACTCTCCTCGGAGAAATTCTTCCAGAATGCAGGTCTCAACAAGGTCTTCGACCTCGTGAAATTCCGTGCAGGCTGGGGTAAGGTCGGCAACGTAGACCTCTACAACCTGCCCAACCCGACCAGCATTCCGCTCTCCATCTACCCGGACGGTTCGCTTATCGGCGGCACGACCCATTACGGAACCTATCTGGCGACCATCCCCAATACGGACGCACGCTGGGAGACCACCGTCCAGACCAGTGCCGGTCTGGACCTGACAATGCTCCACAACACGCTCGAAGTCAGCGTCGATTATTACAACAAGGAAACGAAGGACCTCGTCGATTACCTCACGATTCCGCCGCAGATGGGTGTAGAGAATGCGCCGCTGGGTAATATGGGCCACGTAATCAACAAGGGATGGGAGTTCTCCGTATCCTATCGGAACAGCGCCGCACAAGGCAAGTTCAACTACAATGTCTGGGGCACTTTCTCGACCAACAAAGGTTATGTAGAGGACTACGGCCCCCAGCCCATTGTAATGCACAAATACCCCACATTCAACGGCATTCAGCTTTTTGCTTCAGGAGCAGGACACCCATGGTACTCTTACTATATCTACCGCACGGACGGTATCTTCCGCTCGCAGGACGAGATCGACCGTCATATCAGTAAGGATCCCGACACCGGCGAGGTCAAGATGCTGCAGCCCGATGCCAAGGTCGGCGACCTGCGTTTCATCGACACCAACGGCGACGGCGTAATCAACGACAACGACCGCGTATTATCCCGCTCCTATACTCCGAAACAAACCTACTCTTTTGGAGGATCGCTCGATTGGAAAGGTTTTGACTTCAGTTTTATGTTTCAGGGCGTCGCAGGCAATTATGTCTACAACGGCACGAAACAGTTGGGAATGAACGGTCGTCA
This sequence comes from Alistipes finegoldii DSM 17242, assembly GCF_000265365.1. Lineage (NCBI taxonomy): Bacteria > Pseudomonadati > Bacteroidota > Bacteroidia > Bacteroidales > Rikenellaceae > Alistipes > Alistipes finegoldii. The sequence goes on along the minus strand of NC_018011.1, from coordinate 2,266,096 downwards.
AGACTTGGGTAACCTAACAACCGATGTTTACAACACATGGGATTTCAAACCCATGACCAGCAAATATCCGCGACTCGGCCTCAGTGACGACATGAACGGCAACTACCTCAAGGTTTCGGACATCTTCCTCGAAAAGGGCGACTACCTGCGTCTGAAGAACATCACGCTGGGTTACACGCTGCCCAAGCATATCAGCCGCCACATCGGCATGGAGAAGGGTTCGGTCCGCGTCTATCTGAGCATCGACAACGTGGCCACCATCACCGGCTACTCCGGCACCGACCCCGAAGTAGGCAACTACGGTCTCGACAGCGGTATCTATCCCACGTCGCGCTTCTTTAACTTCGGTGTAAACATCAACTTCTAACAACTACGACCATGAAAAAAACCATATTCAGCCTCTGTCTGGCCATAAGCGCTTTCTGCCTTTCGGGTTGTTCCGATTTCCTCGACAGGGAGCCTTACGGCAAAGACGCTACTTGGAAGACCAAAGAGGATGTAGACCAAGCTATCTACGCCCTTTACCACTTCGTCTCGCCCTATTGGAGCGAGGAGATCTGCGGCCGCGGCCATATGTGGCTCGAATGCGCCAGCGACAACATACTGATCGGCCGCGCCCGTCCGTCGGTCGATGAAATCCGCGAATTCCGCATGTCGCCGTCCAACGACAACGACGTCTCGCGTGTTTGGGAGGTGATGTACCAGAATGTCGCCAAGGCCAACAACATCATCAAGATGGTCCCCGACATGAAGCTGGACCAGGGATACAAAAACCAGGCTGTAGGCACCGCCTATTTCTTCCGCGGTTTCTCGATGCTCTGGATGGTTCCCTATTACGGCGACGACACCAACGGCGGTATTCCGATTATCCTCGACACGACTCCCGCCGCCGAAATCGACTCCCCGCGCCCGGCGCACGTACTGCAGAACTACGACCAGATCATCTCCGACATGCGCACGGCAGGCGAGATGCTTCCCTACCTTTCGCAGCTCGACGCCTCGCAGATCGGACTTCCGCACAAGGCCGCAGCTTGGGGATACGCAGCCCGCGCAGCCCTCTATGCAGCGCAGTACGACGCGAAATACTACGACATCGTACTGGAGATGTGCAACAAGATCATGGCGCTTACCGGTTCGGACAAACGCGAACTCTACATCGATCCGTCGAACAAGCTCAACTCGTACGCCAACCTCTGGCGCAAGGAGCAGAACCACTCCAAGGAGTACATCTTCTCGCTGGAAGGCGACTATACCAACGGCGCCCGCTACCACGGCGTAACTTTCGTCAACGCTGGCTGGGGCCTCTACAACACGTGGGGGTATTTCACGCCTAGCAAGAATTTGTGGGATGCGTTCGAAGAGGGCGACCAGCGCCGCGACGTAACGATCCTCTATCCGGGCCAGCACGTCAAATTCGTAGGCCGTGACATCACCTTCGGCGGTTACAACACCGACGGAAGCGTCTCGGACTACACGACCGGCCACGTATCGGCAGGTCTGATCTGCCGCAAGTTCATCTCCCCGTGGGAAGGCGCCGACTGCAAGGGCAAAGAGGTGTCCGCGCTGCGCGACAAACTCTGGAACTCGCTCAACTGCTGCCTGCTGCGCTATGCCGACGTGATGCTGATGAAGGCCGAAGCCCTGATCTGGACCAAAGGCGAGGGCGACGCCGAGGCCAAGCAGCTGCTCAACCAGATCCGCGACCGTGCAGGTCTGCCGCAGAACAGTCAGGCCACCAAGGCCCAGCTGATGAACGAGCGCCGCTGCGAGCTGGCCTTCGAGTTCCAGCCCAGCCGCCATATCGACGTAGTCCGCTGGGGCATCGCCACGACGACCTACGCCAAGCCGCTGTACAGCGTCATTTCGAAGAAGGTCAACGGCCAGATCGTTGCCGAAGAGGTGGAAGTTTATCCGGGCCGCACCTTCAATCCGACTTACAACAAGGTGTTCCCCATTCCGCAGCGGGCATTCACCGGCACGGTCTACCTGAAGCAGAACAAGGGTTATTAAACCATATTTAAGAACAGAAACGATTATGAAAATCAACAAATATATCCTCGGAGCAGGCGCACTGCTCTGCATGATGCTCCCGGCCGCGTCGGCACAGGCACAGGACGTCAAGCTGAAGTGCATGGAGTGGAACATCAAGTCGTTCGAATACGACGACAACTCCAATGCAGTCTATTTCGAAATCGCCGAGGCCATGGAAAAGATCAAGGCTGAAAACCCCGACATCGTCTGCTTCAACGAGTTCGAAACCGCGACCGGACGCATGAGTTCGGTCGAGAAGCTGACCGAATGCGCACAGTCGCTCGGCATGTTCCCGTTCTTCGTCTTCTCCTACAACAAGGACAACGGCGCCTACGGCAACGGCATTCTGTCGAAATACCCGATCGTCAATTCGGCTTCGGTACTGCTGGGCATGTACACCGGCGCCGACCAGCGTTCGGCGGGCTGGGCAGACATTCTGGTTCCGACCGACTCCAAACCCGAAGGGGTGAAGGTGCGCATCGTCTGCACCCACCTCGACGCTTTCGGCGGCGACGAGACCTGCTTGGGTCAGGCCAAAGAGGTCATCGAACACGCGATCGCTCCGGCCGTTGCCGAAAACATCCCCGTGCTGATCATGGGCGATATGAACTGCGGTCCCAGCTCCAGCGCAATCCGCGAGTATGAGAAGACGGGCACCCGGCTCTGCAACAACGACGGCACGTTCGGCGGTTACAGCAAGTTGGACTACTTCATCAGCTTCCCGCAGGGCAAATGGAGCTGCAGCGACTACAAAGTCGTCAAGGGCGACCGGCTCAATGTCATTTCGGACCACTACCCCATCGCAGGCACGGCCGTACTGAAGAATTAAGCGCGTATCAAACAGCTAAAAAAGTACAGAGATGAAAAACACGAAGAGATATTTATCCATTTTTCTGGCGCTCGCCCTTGCCGCCCCGGTCTTCACGGGCTGCGACAACGGTCTGGACGAGTACAAGTCGGGAGAGACGATCGCTCCCCCTTCGGACAAGTTCAAAGCCGAAATCCAGTTCGTATCGCGTCTGACCGACGGAGCGCTGGCCGGCAGCGATGCGGATTACGCCGCCATCGACAACTACATGGTCAATACGCTCGAAGGCCGCGGCAAGTCGTGGCTGACGGTGCTGGACCGCGCCGACGGCGCCAACCAGCCCAAAACGATGCAGACGGCCCTCAACACCAAGCGTTGGACGGCGTTCGCATTCAACCGTATCGCCAACAAGAGCTCCTATCAGGGCAGCATGCTCTATTTCAACGGTCCCACGACCGAGGTCAAGGGCACTCCCTCCGGTTCGGGATGCTACGTCACAGGTTTCGCACCGACGCTCAACGGCACCCGCACCGACAAGGACGAGGACGGCAACGTCACGGGAACGACCAACGTATCATTCGCCATCAGCTTCAACACGGCGCGTTTCGAAAATGCCGACCAGATCAACGCTTTCGGCGGCAAGAACGGCGTGCTGAGCGGACTCCACTACAAGAAGCAGAACCTGCTGATGATCGGCACCGTGAAAAACGACCTGCTCGGCGCGCTGCAGTCCGCAGCCGCGAATACGAACGAGGCGATTCAGGTCCGCGAAATCGTGAAAGGCCCGGCCTATACGATCTTCATGCTGGCCGACTCGCGCTTCTGGGGCTATGTCGACGTCGCTTCGACCTCGCTCGGCAACGGCATCGAAGCATACGGCATCCATGTGATGTGGTAGTATCCCACCGACTCCCTGCAGCAGCGGCGCACCGAAAGTGCGCCGCTCTTTTTGCGATAAATCCGGGAATAATCCATACCTTTGCGGAGGAAATACGAAACGCATGAAAAAAATCAACGTCATAACGCTGGGCTGTTCGAAAAACACCGTGGACAGCGAGCACCTGATGGCCCGGCTCGCCGCGGCGGGTTACGCGGTGCTCTTCGACAGCGACCGCACCGACGCCAAGGTCGTCGTGATCAACACCTGCGGATTCATCGGCGACGCCAAGCAGGAGTCGATCGACATGATCCTGCGGGCGGCCGCGGCCAAAAACGCCGGCAAGATCGAACGGCTGTTCGTCGTCGGCTGTCTCTCGGAACGCTACGCCGACGAGCTGCGGGCCGAACTGCCCGAAGTGGACGAATTCTTCGGCGCCCGCACGTGGGACGGCATCGTCCGGGCGCTGGGCGCGGTCGAAGACCCGGCGCTGGAGACCGAGCGGCACCTGACCACGCCGAAGCATTACGCCTACCTGAAAATCTCCGAGGGCTGCAACTGGAAATGCGGCTACTGCGCCATTCCGCTCATCCGCGGAGGACATGTCTCCGTCCCGATGGAGAGGCTCGAAGAGGAAGCCCGCAAACTCGCGGCCGGCGGCGTGAAGGAGCTGATCGTGATCGCGCAGGATACGACCTACTACGGACTCGACCTCTACGGCCGGCGGATGCTGGCCGAACTGCTTCGCCGGCTCTGCCGCATCGGAGGCATCGAGTGGATACGCCTGCACTACGCCTATCCCACGGCATTCCCCGACGAGGTGATCGAAGTCATGGCCTCGGAACCCAAAATCTGCAAGTACCTCGACATTCCGTTCCAGCACATCTCCGACGCCCAGCTTTCGGCCATGCAGCGGCGCCACACCAAAGCCGACGCCTATGCGCTGATCGGACGCCTGCGCGAAGCCATCCCCGATCTGGCGCTGCGCACCACGCTCTTGGTCGGCTATCCCGGCGAGACGCAGGCCGATTTCGCCGAGCTGGAAGAGTTCGTGCGCGACGTACGCTTCGAGCGGCTGGGGGTCTTCGCCTATTCGGAGGAGGAAGGCACCTATTCGGCGCAGAAATTGCAGGACAACATTCCTGAAGAGGTCAAACAGCAGCGCGTCGAACGGATCATGGCGCTTCAGAACGTAATATCGCTCGAAAACAACCTGCGCCGCGTCGGCCGGACCGAGCGGGTGCTGATCGACTCGCGGCAGGGCGATTACTACGTGGGACGCACGCAGTACGACTCGCCCGAAGTGGATCAGGAGATCCTGATTCCGGCATCGGAAAAGCGGCTTCTGCGCGGTCGTTTCTACGACGTTCGCATCGATTCCGCCGCCGACTACGACCTCTACGGCCGGGCCGCCGGGAAATAAAATTTGCTTTTTAGCGTTCCTTTTCATACCTTTGAGATGTAAAACGGACTTTACCCGTGACCCGATGGCCGAAAAAAGTGTGATAATAAATATCGAGAACCGCATCCGGCAGCTCATGGACGACCACAAACGGTTGTCGGATCAATGTGCGGAACTGACGGCGCAGCGCGACAGCCTGAAAGCCGAAAACCGCACCCTGCAGGAGCGGATCCGCGAACTCGACGGAGAATTGTCACGCATGCAACTGACAGAAGGGCTGGCGGGCGGAAGCCGTAACCGGGACAAAGCGCGGGCCCGCGTCAACCGTCTTATGCGGGAGGTGGACAAGTGCATCGCGCTGCTCGGAAGGCCCGAATAGCAAAGCCGCAGCGGGAGGGGACCCCACCGTTACGGCAGAGGCTCCGGAAGGCCGCAGGACGCACAGGAGGCAGCAAGAAAAACGAAACGAGAACAATGGCACAACAGGCGATAACACTCAAACTGGCAGGCAAAAGCTATTCGCTCAATATCGACAGCGAAAAAGAGGAGATGTACCGTCTGGCCGAACGGGAGGTGAACAGTTACCTCGCCGCGATAAAGCAAAACAACTTCAAGAACTGGACGGATCAGGACTATCTGTCTATGGCGGCGCTGAAATTCGCCATTGCGAACGTCGATATGCGGCAAAGCCGCGAACTGGGCGACGAAGACCTGAAACGGCTGGGACACTTAGGGGAAGAGATAGACGCCTACCTCAACGCCCTGAAAGGATAAACGACATGCAGGTGCGCGTAACGGCGCCCTGAAACCGGAACAGCGTTCTTTAACATACGAAGGAAAAAATCTACCCGCATAGATTCCTTACAGCTTTGCGAAACTGAACACTTTTTAAATTGGGGCAACTCACGGCGCTTCAAAATCAGGCCTTGACCCTTCGGGGTGTATGCTGCGGCGTACCGTTGGACGATTGCGATTGTCGGAGCCCCCACACGTGACTTATCTTGCAGATTCGTCAAACAAGACTAAGGAATCCTATGCGGTTTTTTTATGCAACAACAAACCCTTTATAATAACAACTCAAAACAGCAACAAAATCATGTATACCACTATTTTAGTTGCCTGCATCTCAGCCATTGCGGCGATCGGGATCTACATGGCCGTTACGAACCTCGTGACCAAGAACTCGATCCGCAAGCGCCGCGAAGCCGCCCTGAAGGAGGCCGAGGCCGAAGGCGAGATGATCAAGAAGGAGCGGATCCTGCAGGCAAAAGAGAAGTTCATACAGCTTAAGAGCGAATACGACCGGCAGGTCAACGAACGCAACCAGAAAATCGCGCAGAGCGAACAGCGGGCCAAGCAGATCGAGAACAACCTGCAGAACCAACAGCGCGATCTGGAGAACAAACTCCGCGAAAACGACCGGCTGAAGGAGCAGATGCAGAACCAGCTGCAGATCCTCGAACACAAGAAAGAGGAGGTCGATCAGATGATGCGCGAGCAGAACGTCCGTCTGGAGCAGATTTCGGGCCTGAGCTCGGAGGAGGCCAAGAACATCCTGATCGAGAACATGAAGGCCGAGGCCAAGACCGAAGCCGCCGGCTACATAAACGAGACCATCGAAGAGGCGAAGATGACCGCCACCAAAGAGGCCAAGCGCATCATCGTAGCGTCGATCCAGCGCGTGGCGACCGAGACGGCGATCGAAAACGCCGTGACGGTATTCAACATCGAAAGCGACGAGGTCAAGGGCCGCATCATCGGCCGCGAAGGCCGCAACATCCGTGCGCTGGAAGCCGCAACCGGCATCGAAATCATCGTGGACGACACGCCCGAAGCCATTATCCTGAGCGGTTTCGACCCCGTGCGCCGCGAAATCGCACGTCTGGCGCTCCATCAGCTGGTGACCGACGGTCGCATCCACCCTGCCCGTATCGAAGAGGTGGTGGCCAAAGTCCAGAAACAGATCGAGGAGGAGATCGTCGAGGTCGGCAAACGCACCACGATCGACTTGGGCATCCATGGCCTGCATCCCGAACTGATCCGCATGATCGGCAAAATGAAATACCGCTCGTCCTACGGCCAGAACCTGCTGCAGCACGCCCGCGAAACGGCGAACCTCGCAGGCATCATGGCCGCGGAGCTGGGTCTGAATCCCAAGACGGCGCGCCGCGCAGGTCTGCTGCACGACATCGGCAAGGTGCCCGACGACGAACCGGAACTGCCGCACGCAATCATCGGCATGAAACTCGCCGAGAAATACAAGGAGAAACCCGAAGTCTGCAACGCCATCGGCGCCCACCACGACGAGGTGGAGATGACCTCGCTGATCGCACCGATCATTCAGGTCTGCGACGCCATTTCGGGCGCACGCCCCGGTGCACGCCGCGAGGTGGTCGAGAGCTACATCAAGCGTCTGAAAGAGATGGAGGACATCGCCCTGTCATACCCCGGCGTCGTCAAGACCTATGCCATTCAGGCCGGCCGCGAACTGCGCGTGATCGTCGGCGCCGACAAACTTTCGGATCAGGAATCGGAAGGGCTCTCGCACGATATCGCCAAGAAGATTCAGGACGAAATGACCTATCCCGGTCAGGTGAAGATCACCGTCATCCGCGAAACCCGCGCCGTTTCGTACGCGAAATAACCGGATGTCGGCGGGACAGCTCCTACCGGCCATTCCGACACTCCACCCCAAATCCCTCCTTACCAAAGGAGGGATTTTTTTATCCCCGGTCCGGAGAAGACGTTCGGGCGGCCGGCATTATCCGGCCATTCCGGCGAGCTGCTGCCAGATGGTCGCGGCGAAAAAGACGCCGAGTCCCGAACACATCGCCAGAAGCAGCATATTCATCACCCGCAGATCGGGTTTGGCGTTGCGGCGGAAATTGACGTCGATATACTCCTTGAAAAAGAGATAGAGCGCCGGCACCAGCGCGCTCGCCAAAAGCAGGTCTTCGGGAATGCCGAAAAAGTAAACCTTCGAAAAGCCGATCAGCGACCAATGGCACAGAAACAGCACGACGAACAGATTGATCCGCTTCGAGAACGAGAGCATCAGTCCGATGGTGAAGATCGCCACCGTGCAGGGCATGACGGGCGAGGTGGTCATCGGGAAATCCAGTCCCCGCAGATGGGATATCAGCGGATAGAGGAACGGCATCAGGTAGAGCGCAAAAGCGAATTTGTCGTGTTTGTACGTCCGTTCGAACGTCGTGTAACCGACGACCGCGTCATAAATCCACACGGCGGCCATGACGCCCCAGAAAAACGCCATGACTCCGCTGTAAGCCCGCGCATCGCACGACACGAGGTAATAGGCGACGGTGATCCACGCATTGAGAAACGCCAGAAAACATTTCATTGCGGTTTTCACCCGGAGAGTCGGGCGCAGATAGAGACGCGCCGTCAGGACGACGGCCGCCAGCACGATGAGCGCCTGCACGGGCCAAGTCATCGTATTGTAGTCTGCGATAGTTTGCCAAAAGAGTTCCATAATCAGCTGCGAATCTGTTTTTTATTGCGCGTCAGTGAATGTGCGCGTTTGTTGAAGAGGAAAATCGGCGCGGCGGCTCCCGCGGCCAGCATGAAAATCACGCTGAAGGTAACGAATCCGTTGCGGACGATGGCCGCCAGATACCCCGCGGCGGAGGGATCGTCGAGATTCTGCATGAACATAATCATCGAAAAGACCGTCTTGTAGGCATACATGCCGGGGATCATCGGCAGCAGCGCGGGGATGAACAGCACCGTCATCGGGCAGTGGATGCGGCCTCCCAGCAGCAGGCTTCCGATACCGATCGCCACCGAAGCGCACAGCGACGCCGAAGCGATATCCACGCCTGTGTCCATCAGGCAGAAACGCAAGGCGTGCCCCATGGCGGCCAGCAGGGCGATCGCCGGAAAGGCCCGCATCGGAGGATCGGACACGGCTCCGAATCCGACAGCCGCCACCGCGGCGAAAAATCCGTCCGAAAGAATGGCGAGCAGCGTCATAGCAATCCGTTTTTAACGATCATCAGGGTACATGACAATCCGACGGCGATGCAGACGATCAGCATCAGCGCCGACGTCAGGCGGGCGATACCGTTCAGCACATGCCCCTCGACGATGTCGATCACGCCGTTGATAAGCGGCACCCCCGGAATCAGGTAAAGCACGCTCGTGGCGATGGCGACCTCCGAAGTCGTATCGAAAATCATCGCCACCGAAGCGTACATCGAAGCCGCGAAGGCCGACGCGATAAAGATGACATAGTGATTGAATCCCTTGGCCTGCATCCGCTGCTTGAGGTAGAATCCGAGCAGCGTGGCGGTAAAGACGATGCCTACCGCACACCACTCCCCGCCGAAAAGCCGGCAGAAGGATGCGTTGGCCAGTCCGACGAGAATCAGTGTGAAAATCGGGTCCAGACGAGGCCGGGCGACGATCTCGTCATAGCGGCGCCGAATCTCGGCAAGGGGCAGGCTGAGGTCGCAGGCGTCCCAGCTCAGGGCGCTTAGCTCCGAGTTCAGCTCGAAGCTGATCGGCAGCGGCGGAATGTCCGCCACCTCGCTGTAAACCCGTCCGCTCTCGTCGTCATAAACCGAGAAAGTAACCACTTTCTGAAAGGCCGACACCATGACGCGCACGCCGAGCGCCTCGCCCAGACGCTTCGTATTGCGCACCACGCGCGAGGTATGCACTCCGGACCCCATCAGCCGGGTGGCATACTCCGCAACGAACTGCGTGACAGCTTTCAATTCCGCTTCCGACTTCATTTTCCCTAACTTTACCGGTGCAAAGATAGTGAAAAGCCCGAACAAAACTAAAAATTTTAATATCTTTCCGATGCCGCACTTCCCGCCAAATGCTTATTTTTGCACCATGCAACCATCCGAAGAGCTGAGAATCTATATCGAAACGGAGATCATCCCCCGTTACGAATCCTTCGACGCGGCGCACGGCACGGACCACGTCCGCACGGTCATCGCCCATAGTCTCGATCTGGCGCGGCATTACGACGTCGATGCGGACATGATCTACGCCGTCGCCGCCTATCACGACACGGGGCTGGCCCGCGGCCGGGAGTTGCACCACATCCATTCGGGCGAAATCCTGCTCGCCGACACGGAGCTGCGGCGCTGGTTCACCGCAGAGCAGCTGGCCGTCATGCGCGACGCCGTCGAGGACCACCGGGCCTCGTCCGACCATGCACCCCGCACGATCTACGGACGCATCGTCGCCGAGGCCGACCGCTGCATCGACCCCGCGACCGTGCTCCGCCGTACGGTGCAGTACGGTCTGTCCCACTGCCCCGCACTCGACCGCGAGGGACACTTCGAACGCTGTCTTGCGCACCTGCGGAAAAAGTACGCCGAAGGCGGTTACCTCCGGCTCTGGATTCCCGAATCGGACAACGCCCGCAAACAGGAGGAGCTGCGGGCGCTGATCCGCGACGAAGCCCGTCTGCGCGCGGCCTTCGATGCGGTCTTCGACCAAGAGACCGCCCGATAAACCGCCCCGCACTGCGCACTCCCGCGGCCCTTTATATATAAAAATAGGTATCTTCGGGGAATTGTTGCAGCCCCGTTAAAATTCGGCGACCGGGGTGTTAATTCCCCGGATTGCCGCTTGTTTTTCGAAAGATTATGCTTATCTTCGTCATAGCATCTTCCGCACCCACCCTCTTTTTTCAGAGCAGATCCGAGTGCTGCAGGGAAAGGCATGCTGTTTCCGGAACGTAGTCCCGATAATGAAAGAATCCGTTTATAACACCTTCGTCAATTGCGATCCGCAAGAGCAGGACCTGCTCAGGCAGCTCATCCGCGGCGACATCGCGGGTTACGAGGTGCTGTTCCACAAATACTACCCGACGTTCTTCGCCTTCATCAAGGGCATGACCAAAGAGACCGCCGTTGCGGAGGACATCGCGCAGAATATCTTCATGAAAGTTTGGCTGAACCGCGAAAAGCTGGATGCGGCCAAATCCATCCGCAACTACCTTTTCGTGCTGGCCAAACACGAGATATACAACTACTTCCGCACCAAGAGCCGCACGTTCACGACCCTAAAGGAGGCTATCGCGCAGACCGAAAGCAAGGGGGGGGGAAACCTGCCTTCGCGGAACGAGATCGAGGAGAAGCTCGATCTGGCGGAGACTGCCGAGCAGGTCGAGACCATCGTCGGAAAGATGCCCCCGCAGCGGCAGCAGATTTTCCGCATGTCGCGTTTCGAGCACATGCCGAGCAGGGAGATCGCCGAACAACTGAACCTGTCGGTACGCACCGTGGACAAGCATCTTGAGCTGGCGCTGAAGGAGCTGCGCAAATACCTCAACATCATTCCGGCCATCATCGTCTTTCTGGACATCCTGCCCTGAAATTTCCCCGATAAATCTTCCGGCCCCGTTACGTAGTGCGGGGCTTTCGTTTGTTCTTTATGTAGTAACCGGCAGCATCGGGCTGCCGATAAAACGCATGAAGAGATGAACAAACCGACATTAGATAAAGTCCGGGACTACTTCTACGGCCGCTGCAACGACGGCGAGGAGGTCCGCATCCAGCAATGGTTCGCCGACAACGGCAATTCGTCCGAAGCCGACCGGCTGCTCGGCGCCCTGCTCGACGAGGTGCGGAGCGAAAACCCCGCGCTGGCGCAGGCTGCGTTCGAAGAGTTCTGCCGCCGCATCGGCCATTCCGTTCCGGCGCGCACCGCACCGCGCCGTCTGACGACCGTCGTCCGGTGGACGCAGCGGATCGCCGCCGTGCTGATCGTCCCGCTGCTGATCGCCGTCTCGCTCCTCTACACCAAGATCGCGCACACTCCCGAATGGGAGGAGGTGCTCGTGCCGGCGGGCCAGCGCAGCGAGCTGCGCCTTGCCGACGGAACGCTCCTGTGGCTCAATTCGGGCACCCGCGTAACCTATCCGACCCACTTCAACGGCCGCCAGCGCAAAATCTTCGTGGACGGCGAGGTCTACGCCGAAGTCATGCACGACAAGCGGCATCCCTTCGTCATCTCGGCCGGCGACGTCGAGGTCGAAGTCCTCGGCACCAAATTCAACATGCGGGCCTACAACAGCGACCAGCTGGTCGAAGTGGCGCTGGTCGAGGGCAGCGTGCGTTTCGACGTGAACAGCGACAAATGCGACGACGAGGTCGTCATGGTCCGCAACGACGTCGCGCAGTACGACCGCCTGACGGGAGCGCTGGAAATGACCTCTTTCCAGAGCGAAAACTATAAATCGCGCGCCACGGGCGGCGGCTTCTACTTCTTCAACGAGTCGCTCGACGGCATCACCGCACAGCTGGCCCGCTGCTTCGACCAGAAAATCATCATCACCGATCCCGAACTGGCCGGCGTGCGCTTCTACGCCTTCTTCACCAACAACGAGTCGCTGCTCAAGATCCTCGGCACGCTCAACACCGACAAATCGATGTCCATCCGCGAACGCAACGACGTGATCTACATATCCCGAAAGAAATAACCGCGAAACAGCAACAAAAAACTACAACATTAAAACTTCAACCTATGAAAAAACTTTACAATCGAACCGCACTTTTCCATGCGCGTGCGATCGTGGGTTTGTTCGCACTCTGCCTGCTGGCGCTTCCCAGCCCGGCTCTGGCGCAGGCGATCGACCTCAAACTCACGAATGTAACGGTCAAGGAGGCCATCGAAGCCCTCAATCAGCGGGAGAACTACTCCGTGGCCATCAAATCGGCCGGCGTCGACATGCAGCGCCGCGTCAGCATCTCGGCGCAGAACGCGTCGATCGACGAGGTTCTGGCCCAGATCTTCGCCGATCAGGACATCACCTACACGATTACGGGCAAAAGCATCTCCGTAACCAAGGCAGCTCCGAAGAGCCTCGCCGCGGATAAGAACCAGCTCAAAGGCGTGGTGAAAGACAATCTGGGGCTGCCCGTTCCGGGTGCCACGATCATCGTGGACGGCACCAACAACGGCACCACCACGATGAGCAACGGCGACTTCTCGCTGGAGAACGTCAAGCTTCCGGCGAAGCTCGTCATCTCGTTCATCGGCTACCAGCCCCGGACGGTCGAAGTCAACTCCTACGCCGCCATCGACATTACCCTCGTGGAAAGCTCGGCGGCCATCGACGAGGTGGTCGTGGTCGGCTACGGCCAGCAGAAGCGCGTGAACGTCACGGGCGCCGTGGGCACCATCAGCGGCAAGGACCTCAACAACCGTCCCGTGACCAATACGGCCGCAGCCCTGCAGGGCGCCGATCCGTCGCTGCTGCTGACGCTCGGCAGCGGCTCGATCGAAGGCAAGAACTACGACGTCAAGATCCGCGGCGCAGTATCGCTCAACAGTGGCAGCCCGCTGGTGCTCGTCGACGGCATCGAAGCGTCGCTGGCGCAGGTCAACCCCAACGACATCGAATCGGTATCGGTGCTCAAGGACGCTTCGGCCTGCTCGATCTACGGCGCCAAGGCTTCGGCCGGCGTGGTGCTCATCACCACCAAGAGCGGTAAGGCCGGCACGCTGAAAGTCAATTACAACGGCCGCTACGGCGTGTCGTGGAACACCACCTCGACCGACTTCATCACGTCGGGATACGACTACGTGAAACTCACCAACGAATTCTGCTACCCATCGAAAGGCTATGTGGGCTGGAACTACACGGACGAGGAGATGCAGATGCTCTACGACCGCCGCAACGACAAGACCGAGCATCCCGACCGCCCGTGGGTCATCACCGACAGCAACGGCAAATACCGCTATCTGGGCAACTTCGACTGGTACGACTACATGTTCAAGCGCAGCCGTCCCGAAACCGAGCACAACATTTCGCTCACGGGCGGCAACGACAAGATCAACTACTACGTCAGCGGCCGCTACCTCTACCGTGAAGGCCTGTTCAACCATGGCGCCGAGGATATCTACAACGGCTACTCGTTCCGCACGAAGATCGCCGCCGAAGTAACGCCGTGGATGCACTACTCGAACAACATCAGCATGGAGGTGACCGACTACAAATACGGCGGTTACTGGGAGCAGGACGGTTCCGAAGAGCTCAACTCCAACGGCATCCTCTTCAACGTGGCCAACAACATCAGCCCGACGTTCGTTCCGGTCAACCCCGACGGCACCACGTTCGTTTATTCCAACGGCATCCAGTTCGCCAACTCGCCGATCGCCAGCGGACGCGGCGGCGTATTCGCCGACGGACGCAACAAGAACTCGCGCAAGAACAACTACTACATCATCACCAACCGGGTGACGTTCGACCTCACGCGCAACAAGGATCTGAAACTCAACGCCGACTACACCTACCGCCGCCGCGACAACCTCGGAGCCTACCGCTCCTATCCGACGGCCAACACATGGAACGCGACGCAGACCGCCGTGGTCGATTTCACCAACGGTTCGATCTACGACTTCTATCAGGAGGACCGCTACTACTATAACGGCCATGTGGTCAACGCCTACCTCGATTACGGCCACTCGTGGGGCAAGCACAACTTCTCGGCCGTAGCCGGCGGCAACTTCGAGGACTTCCGCTCGTCGAAACTGAGCGTCCGCCAGAAAGGGTCGCTGAGCGAGAAGCTGAGCTTCATCAACATGGCGCAGGGCGAGATCGAACGCTGCGTCGAGTCGAATACGGCCTACCGGACGCTGGGTTATTTCGCCCGTGCGAACTACGACTACGCCGGCAAGTACCTTTTCGAAGTATCGGCACGCTACGACGGTTCGTCGCGCTTCGCCGCCAACGACCGCTGGGGCTTCTTCCCCTCGGCATCGGCCGGATGGCGCATCTCGGAGGAGAAATTCTGGGAGCCGATGCGCAACTGGTGGGACAACGCCAAGGTGCGCTTCTCGTACGGCTCGCTCGGCAACCAGCAGGTGTCGAACTACTACTACATCGAAACGATCTCGACCGGCCAGCTGGGCTACACCTTCAACGGCACGGAAAAGGCCAATTACGCCTCGGCGTCGAACCCCATCAGCGACGGACTTACGTGGGAGACGGTCGTAACCTACAACCTCGGTTTCGATCTGGGCTTCCTCAAAAACCGCCTCAACGTCACGGCCGACCTCTACATCCGCGACACCAAGGACATGCTCACCACGTCGCTCACGCTGCCCGACGTCTTCGGAGCGCCCTCGCCCAAGGAGAACTGCGCCGACCTGCGCACCAAGGGCTACGAAATCACCGTCAGCTGGCGCGACCGCCACATGGTGGCCGGCAAACCCTTCTCCTACGGCATTTCGGCATCGCTGGGCGACTACAAGTCCAAGATCACCAAGTATAAGAACGACGACATGCTGCTCACCGACCATTACGTGGGCGAGACGCTCGGCGAACTCTGGGGCTACCGCACCGACGGACTGTTCAAGACCGACGAGGAGGCGGCACGCTATCAGGCGCAGATCAACGACAAGGCGGTCAACAACCGCGTCTACACCAGCTCCGACGCTTCGGCGGCGCACCTCATGGCGGGCGACGTCCGTTTCCGCGACCTCGACGGCAACAACATCATCAACAACGGCGACGGTACGGTCAAGAATCCGGGCGACATGCGCGTCATCGGCAACAGCCTGCCGCGTTACACCTACTCGATCCGCGGCGACTTGAACTGGAACGGCTTCGACTTCGCGGTCTTCTTCCAAGGCGTCGGCAAGATCGACTGGATGCCCAGCGCCAACTGCTACTACTTCTGGGGACCCTACAGCTTCCCGACCACCACGTTCATCGCCAAGGACTTCGAGCGGCTGGCGTGGAGCGAGGACAACCGCAACACCTACTTCCCCCGCCGGCGCAGCTACCAGACTTCGAGCGCAGGTTCGATGAACGTCAAAACCGACCGCTACCTGCAGGACGCCTCGTACATCCGCCTGAAGAACATCACGCTGGGTTACACCATCCCGATCAACAAGCGCATCCTCGAAAAGGTCCGCGTATACGTATCGGGCGAGAACCTCGCCTACTGGTCGCCCCTGAAGCGCTACAGCAAGACGGTCGATCCCGAAGTAGCCACGACCAGCGCCACCAACGACTGTCTGTATCCCTATTCGCGGACCTTCTCCGTAGGCGTGGACATCACCTTCTAAACTAACCGGAAAGCATTATTTCGATCAACCATGAAAACTATCAGCAAAATATTGATATTCGTTTCGATGAGTCTGGCGCTGTCGGGCTGCGACGACTTCCTGACCAAGGAGCCGGAAACGAACCTTTCGCCCAATACGTTCTTTTCGAGCGAAGCGGAGCTGGAGCTTTGGACCAACCGCTTCTACAGTCTCTTCGCAGGTCCCGACACCGATGCCATTCAGGTCTCCGACATCCAGATCGCCAAGAACCTCAGCTCCGTACAGCAGGGCACGCGCTCCCCGGCCACCGAAAACTGGGGCACAAGCGCATGGGCCTACCTGCGTTACATCAACTACTACCTCGAACGTTCGGGCAACTGCCCCGACGAGACGATCCGCCAGCGCTACGACGGCGTGGCCTATTTCTTCCGCGCGCTGTTCTACTTCGAAAAGGTGCGCAAATACGGCGACATCCCCTATTACGACTTCGTGATTCCGTCGAACGACTGGGCTTCGCTCAAACGGCCGCGCGACAGCCGCGGATTCGTGATGAAGAAGGTCATGGAGGACCTCGACCGCGCCATCACGGACCTGCCCGACAACTGGCCGAGCGACGCGCTCTACCGCCTGAGCAAAAACGCCGCCCGCGCCATGAAGGCCCGCGCCGCGCTCTACGAAGGCACCTTCCGCAAATACCACGGCATCGCCGACGAGACGATCGACGGGGTGACCATCTCGGCCGACTATTTCCTCCAACTGGCCGCCGACGCCGCATGGGCCGTCATGGAGCAGAACAAATATTCGCTCTACAAAGGCAATACGCTCAAACTCGACGCCCCCTACCGCGAATATTTCATCCTCGAAGACGGCGACGCCAAGGAGACGATCCTCTCGATGCGCTTCAACGCCGACATCCTCGTACGCCACGGCATCCAATTCACGTTCCGCAACATGCGCCACAGCGCCACGCAGCGGCTGGTGAACCACTACCTGATGGCCGACGGCTCGAAGATTCAGGACCAGCCCGGATACGAGACCATGACCTACAACCAGCAGTTCCAGAACCGCGACCCGCGCATGGCGCAGACGCTCATGGCTCCGGGATACGTGGACCTGAACGGCATCGACGAGGTGATCGAGGACTGCAAGAGCTACGACATGACGGGTTACCGCTTCATCAAGTTCGTGAGCGACGACACGCATAACGGCGCCACCACCTCGACTACCGACTGGCCGGTATTCCGTTATCCGGAAATCCTGCTCACCTACGCCGAGGCCAAGGCCGAGCTGGGTACGCTGACCCCGGAAGACATCGCCCTGACCGTGGACGTCGTCCGCGACCGCGTGGGCATGCCGGCCCTCGACATGACGGCCGCCAACAACAATCCCGATCCGCTGATGGCCAGCTACTACCCCAACGTCAATTCCGGAGCGAACAAAGGCGTGATCCTCGAAATCCGCCGCGAACGCACCGTCGAACTTCCCTGCGAAGGCCTGCGCCAGTGGGATATGCTCCGCTGGAAGGAGGGCGCCCAGCTGGTTCCCTCGTCGAACGGACTCGACGGCTTCCTCGGCTGCTACTTCCCCTCGCTGGGCGAATACGACATGAACGGCGACGGCAAGATGGACCTCTGCCTCTGGAGCGGCACCAAGCCCGCCACGACCTGCGACGCGATGCTCGAAATCGGCGAAGGTAAGGACGCCCAGCTGACCGAAGGCACGAGCGGCTATATCGTCTGCTTCCGGGGCCGCACCTACAAATGGGAGGAGGGCCGCGACTATCTGTGGCCGATCCCGACCGACCAGCGCGTGGCCACGGGCGGCGCACTGAGCCAGAATCCGGGTTACGAAGACGGACTGAGCTTCTGACGCCCCTTTGCTCCGCGACACAAAGAAGAGGTATTCCGGTGACCGGGATACCTCTTCTTCGAAAAAACAGACTCACCAAAACCATCGAGACCATGAAAAAACTGCTTTTGCTGCTCTTTGCGGCAGCTCTCTCCCTCTCCGCTTCCGAACCTGCGCGGGCGTGGGGCCGCGAAGGCCACGAAACGATCGCCAAGATCGCCGAACGCAACCTCACCAAACGGGCCAAGAAACGGATCGAGAAGTATCTCGGCGGGCACTCCGTCGTCTACTACGCCAAATGGATGGACGAATACCGCCAGACGCCCGAATACGCCTTCACCAACGACTGGCACACGGCGCCCGTGGGTGCGGACCTGCGCTACGGCGACGAACTGCTCAAGCCGGGAAAGGGCAATGCCGTTTACGGGCTTGAGCTGGCGATCCGCAACCTCAGGGATTACCGCAGCCTGACCGACTCGGCCGTAGCGGTCAATCTGAAATACGTCATCCATCTGGTCGGCGACATGCACTGCCCTGCGCATATCAAATACACGACCCACAACACGAAGTACGACGTGCTGTTCGAAGACAAGTACCACAAGCCCCACAAGTATTACGTCCACCACGTCTGGGACAACGAGATCATCACCACGACCCGTATCTGGTCCGTCACCGAGTGGGCCGGCGAGCTGGACCGCGCATCGAAGCGGGAGAAGGCCGCCGTGCAGGCCGGCACGCCGCGCGACTGGCTGCACGACAGCGCCGTGACCTGCGAAGTGCAGTTCGAGTGGGCCAAGCCCGACGAGCGGCTGGGACAGGACTTCCTGAACAAGGCCCTGCCGCTGGTCGAACACCAGATCCGCAATGCCGGTTACCGGCTGGCCGCCGTCCTGAACGAGCTTTTCGACTGACGCGGCCGGAGCAGCGAATAAAAGAGCCGTCACTCGCAGCGAGTGACGGCTCTTTTCATAACGGGGCGCTCCCTCTTCCGAGACCCCTCCGCCGGTGCGGCGGTCAGTCGTGCCGCCCCTGCGAACGCAGGTAGGAGATCAGCAGCTCCGGACGGTCGGTCTGAATCATCGTCGCGCCCATGTCGAGCAGCTTGCCGTAAACCGAGCCGGGATCGTCGCTCTCCCACGCCGCATCGTCGCACAAGCCGCCGCAGAGCGACTCCCACAACGAATTGACCCAAAGTTTCGATCCGCTCTCCACCACCTTTTCCATGCAATCCTTCACTTCGGGCGTGTACTCGTTCCAGCAAACCTCGTAGGCCAGCGGCACGATACCCTTCGACATGTATTCGTCGAAAAGCTTCTGTCCCTGCGGTTTGAGAATGTCGATGATCGGCATATACATCATGTTGTGCTCGTATTCGCCGAATTTGGCGGCGACGGCCTCCGCCGGACGCTTGCCCTTGATGAGCATCTGCTCCGTCACGCCGAGCTCCTCGCTGATCTTCAGCGCCATGTCGTAAAACTCATATCCTTGGTCGATATTCACCACGATACGGTCCTTGCAGACCTCCAGCGCTTCGCGCAGGGTCGGCATCTTCTGGGGCGTACGCACGCCGTGCGCCGTACGCAGGAAGCAGCGCTGAATCGAATCATAGGTGATGTCGCACACACGTCCCCGCCCGGTAGTGGTCCGGTCGATGGTATGGTCGTGGCAGAGCACCAACACGCTGTCCTTCGTCAGTTTGAGGTCCAGCTCCATGATATCGACGCCCATGCGGATCACCGACTCGATGGCGGGAATCGAATTCTCCGGATAGTTGCGCCAGTCTCCGCGGTGCGAAGCCACCACGACGTATTTCGACGCGGGATCGTGAATCTCGGCCACGATTTTCGCCGCATGCGTCGGGTATTCCGGAGCGGCGGTTTTAGGTCCGGCGCATCCCCACAACAATGCGGGGATGGCCAGAATACAGCTGACAAGTCTCTTCATAAAAGTTTATGCAATTTGGTTTATCGTTCGATAAAATAGTCGCCCTCGTTACCCAGCACGATCTGCTCGGCCACCGAACGCAGGTAGGCCGCCTTGTCGGGATTCAATCCGCAGTCGGCCGGATCTGCGCCGAACCGCTCGCCGAAAAGCACCAGATAATTGACGCAGGCCTTCAGGTATGCGCCGTACTCCGACTGATGCTTGCTGTCCGAGTAGTAGAGGTTGATGCCCGAACCGCCCTCGCGCACCTGCCTGAAGGCGGGGCCGATCGGCGACACCCAAGTCCCGGCGGCCTTTGCCATGGCTTTGGCTCCGGCGTCGTTATAGGTCTCGAAGGTCGGGAAATCGGTAAAGCCGCCGTAGGACGCCGACGAGAAGGTCCACGTCTCCTCCAGAATCACCTTGCACGAAGGCGACGCGGCGCGCACCTTGTCGGCCAAGGTCGTAAGGCCCGTGAGGATCGACGCCGTGGCGTCGCGGCCATAGTTGGCGGGATTCTGGCTCTGGTCCTGCAGGAAAGCGAAATCGTAACCGCCCTGTTCGATGACGTCGGTCGAGAAACCCAGCGACAGATGCTGGGTCAGCGTCTGCGACCCTTTGAAGTGAGCCTTGATGTTGAGAGCATGCCCTTCGCGCCATGCGATCTCCTTGAGCATCCACGCAGGGTTGCTGTAGTAGGAGAACGAGTTGCCCAGACACAGCACCTTCTTGGTGTCGCGGGGCGTCGCCGTGCCGAAGTTCTGCACGTAGCTGCCCGTAAATCCGTAGGGAGGAATGGAGCTGGCGGCGTTGGTCGCCGTGATGTTCTGCGTACCGCCCGCGCAGGTATAGGGTCCCACGGCGCGGCAGCGGATTTTCACTTCGCCGTCGGTCACGGCGTTTTCGAAGCGCATCGTCTGCATGACGGTCGCGTGCTGATACGAGGACCCGGTGGCAGTGCCCGAACACTTGTAGGTATAGCGGACCGCCGGGTTTTCCGGAGCCGTGAGCAGATCGGCCTCGACGCTCTTCCAGACTCCGCCGTCGAGGTATTCGACGATGAAGTATTTGGGCGAATTGGCCTCACCCGCCATCGTGGCGTTGAAATCGACGACCGATCTGGCGGCGAGATTCTCCACCGGGAAGGTATAGAGCCAGTAGTCGCCCTCGACCATCGTCGAAACCGCAGGACGGTTCGTAACGACGCTCCGCTTGAAAGCGGCCGAAGCATTCGCATCGCCGCGCACGACCGAAATGAAGCCCGCCGCGCCCGATGTCGCAGGAATGACGTTGTCGTCGGTCCACGACGAGCCGTAAAGCGGCAGCGTCGAAGCTTGGAACACCCACTTGCTGGGGAACGCTTCGCCCCGCGCCTGCTGATCGACCCTCACCGTCGCGCTTTTCGAGCCGTCGGTCGAAGCGAACGTGACGACCGCCGACCGCGGCGCGGTCTTCGTATTGGCATCGGCCCCGATCTTGATATACTGCACGCCGGAGTCCCTGACACCCGAAACGACGGGTGCGTCCGAAAGGTCCGTAACATGCACCCAATCCCCGTCGGCGCTCACCGTCCAGTCGTAATCGACCGACGAAAGCTGTACGACGGCGGCATTGCTGCCCTGCGCATTCAGCTCGACCGACGAAAGGTTCACGCCGAATTCCGGCTCGGCGGGCACCTGCGAACCGTTGGGATAATAGAGGATGTTCTGGCTGTTCACATGCACGGCCGTCGCATTGTGGTCGCCGATGTAGGACATGTAATTCGTGTAGTTCACGCCGACCAGCGCATAGGAGCCGTCCTCGTAAGCGCCCAGATCGCCCTGCGCGATGCAATCGCTGAATCTGGCCGCCTTGTTGCACTGCCCGAAGAGCGTGCCCTTGTAACTGGCGCGGTCGGTAATCACCAGCCCGTAATTTTCGCAGCCGACGAATGCGTTGCCGTCGTCATTGACCAGACAGATGATGCCGCCCGCCGCGCCGCTCGTCTTGCAGATCACATTGCCGCGATTGACGGTATTGGTGATCTTGCTCCCGACTGCCGTAATGCAGGTAATGTTGCCGATGCGGGCGCTATTTACCGTGGCAAAGGCATTGACGTTGTCGCCTTCGTTCACGCAGTTCTCGATCTCGGTGTAGCGGTTCGCAGCGGCCACGATACCCGAAGCGCGGGCTACCTGCGTGTCGAGGTCTCCGTAATTGGCGCACTCGGCGATCGTCACCACGGCCGTCGTGTTGCTCTTGTTCGAGCTGAAGCCGACGATACCGCCCACGTGAATGCCCGTCGCGCCGTTCTTGGTGTTGCCGCCCGACGTGGCCGTCAGAGCGCCGTGGTTGACCAGTTTTTCGAGCCGCGCCCCGTTTTTGTCGGCAAAGGCGAGTCCCACCATGCCGATGGTCATGCGAGTTTCGTCGGGAGCCGCCCCATCGAAGGCAATCGAAGCCTTATTGACTACGTTGCGCACGGTTGCTTCGTAAACCAGACCGGCCACCACACCGCAGTCGGTGCCCGCCGTCGCCTTGTCTTCGAGCGAGCAGCTCGCGTCGAAAATCAGGTTCTCCACCACGGCCCCGTTGGCCACGGCCCCGAAGAATCCCCATGCCGAGGTCGCCTGCGCGGCCTTGCAGACCATCTTCAGGTTGCGGATCGTATGGCCCTGTCCGTCGAAATAACCCGTAAAAGGTCTTCCCGAAGTGATCGAAAGCGCATTGCTCGCCAGCTTGGACGTAGCCGCGCCGATCGGCGTCCACTCCGTCACCTCGGCCAGATCGATGTCGTCCAGCAGCACCACGACGCCCTTGTCGTCCTGCCACGGAGCGAGCGTCTCGCCCGCATTCACGGCCGCCGCGAACTCGATCAGGTCGTCGGCCGTGCTGATGCCGCCCTGCGGCGCGAAGGCGTAAAGCGCCTTGGCCATATGCTTGGCGCGGAATACGCCGCCCTGCTCGGCATAGGAGGTGATGCCGGTCTTGTAGATATTCTTCGAATAGCTCTTGCCGTCGGCCGTGCCGAGCGTAAGCCGCAGCCCCGCTTCGGATCTGAAACGCCCGACGGGGAATTTGATCGTCTGGGGCTTGGTCAGATCCACGCCCTCGGCGAAGTTGAAAACCAAGCTGTTGCCCGTACCGTTCTCGGCGGGCGTCAGCGCCAGCGTTTCGGGGTCTACCGTCCCTTCGAACGACAGAAACCCTTCGAAAGCCGCTTCGTCGGCCGGCTCGACGGTCAGCGACTGCGCCGCACTCGCCAACTCCCCTGCGTCGATACGCAGTTCGATGACCGAGAAGATATTGCGGAAGGTCACCTCCAGTGCACCTTCGGCAAGATTCCCCGAAGTGGGCAGTCCCACGAGCGGCGCCCGCGCCGGATTGCTCTGCGACTCCGCGTCGAGCGCAATCGTCCGCTCGGCCTCCACGGCGACCACCCCTTCGGCAGTCGTTGCGGGATAGTAGGCCGTCAAAGGCTTCGAAGCGTCGTAGTCGGCGATGCCGGCTTCGCTCGTGAAAGCGGTCGTCGGTCCCGCTTCCGCGGCCGTGTATTCATAGGCCGCGCCGTCGTAAACGACCGTGATGCGGTCGCCCGCCTCCCAAGTCGATTTACCCTCTTCGATGTCCGTGCGGGTCGCGGGCGGGCAGGCGGCCACGATCACCAGCCCGTCGGCATTCTCATATCCGCCTCCCCGCACCGGCTCCGCCAGATCGGGAGACTGCGCGCACCCTGCCGCGAAGAAAATCGCGGCGAATAACCATGCAAATATCTGTTTCATAGGATTTCTGCTTTACTCTTTGTTCGAATCGTTTTCAAAATCGGTGTCCTCGATCCCGTTGCCGGGCGTCTGGGTGCCGGGCGACATGTCGGTCACGGCAAAGGGCGTGGCAAGGGCGTAGCGCGCCGCCTGCAGCGCAACCGGCTGATTGTCGTCGGTCACGGGCGTCGTATAAGTGCCGTCCGCCGTACTCGACACGTTGTAGCGGAAGCTGTTGCCGTCGAGTTTCTTGCCGTCGAACGAAGGCGAGATGATCGACTCGAAGACGGCGCAGGCCGCGGCATAGCGGCTCAGGCCGTAATCCATGTGATAGCCGTCGCGCGTGAGGTCCATGTCGTTGTTGAGCGGCGAGGTGCGCAGGTTCTGCAGCACCGTCCCGGTGGGAATGATCTGCTCCACGTCGGTCTGGTCGAGCACCTTGCGGGCCTGCGCCACGATCACGTCGAACATCTCGTCCTGCGTCGTGAAATTCTTGTAGGGACGCTGCGCCGTACCGATCTTGTCCATATTGAAATAGGCCTGCGACATGATATAGACGAACTTGGGCGTATGTCCGTTCTGGTCGGCCCTGATGTCGGCGATCAACCCCTGAATGGCGTTTTTCTCGGTGTCGTTCCATATCCAGCCGCAGCTGTTGCCCGTATGTTCCTGCAGGCAGACGATGTCCCACGTATCCGACTTGACGATCTGCTGAATGTTGTATCCGGTGTAGGAGAGCCAGAGCGAAGTGCCGGGGTTGTACTTGTAGCAGGTATAGTCGGACTTGGTCGCATAGCCGTCGGCATATTCTGGAATCGTACGACCGCCGTAATAGAGATGCACCATCTTCAGCGTCGGAATGTCGGCGGCCGAGACCATTTTCGGCAGGTGCTCGACGGCGTCCTTGGTAAAGCTGTTGCCGATGAAGAGAATGCGCAGCGTCGGCTCCACATCGTCGTCGCCGCCCGAACCGCCCGAACTCGAACCGATCAGGTAGGTAATGTTGTCCGCGTTGATCGGATCGGTGGCCTTCTGCACGCCCAGATAACGCACCTGCTCGTTCTCGCCGTACGAATCGTAAACCGTGGTTCCGCCGTTGTAAACCCCGACCTTGCCGCCCGCGATGCAGTTGATCCAGCTGGTCGCATAGGCGCTGTAGCCGAAGAACACGCCGCGGTTGGCGTCGTCGGTGACGATCTCGCCGTAATTGGCGCAGCCGCTGAACGAGTTGGTCGCATGGTTGGCCAGACTGAGCAGACCGCCGCAGCGGGCGCCGCCCGTCGAGACGAGATTGCCGTTGTTGATGCAGTCGGTCATCGAGCATCCCGTACCCGTGATGCAGGTGATGTTGCCCAGACGGCCCGTCGTACCGCACGTATTGAGCTGGTTGCCGTGATTCACACAGGAGTTGATCCGCGTGTAGGTATTCGCCGCGGCGACGATGCCCGAAGAGCGCGCCGAGTTAGAGGTGATATTGCCGTAATTGTCGCAGTAGGCGATGTCGTTGCAGATCTTGTTGGTCGCGTTGCCCGTCGCAAAGCCGCAGATGCCCGCCATGTGGATCGCCGTATTGCCTCCGTTGGTCGAATTGCCGTGGGTATCGGCCTCCACCGCGCCGTAATTCTGCAGGCGTTCGAGCTTCGTGCCCTCCGTTTCGCTGAAGATGAAGCCCACCATCGCCGCCGAAACACGCGCGGCGCTGGTGCCGTCGTATTCGATCTTCGCATAATTGACGCAGTCGGAGACGTTCGCATCGCGGCATACGCCGGCGATCACGCCCACCTCGGCCGTGCCGCCCGAAGCGGTGACTTTCAATGCGCTCGCATCGCCCAAGGCGGTGCCGACCGTCAGGTTGCGCACCGTCGCACCGTCCAGCACGCCGAACAGTCCGTAAGCCGTATTGGCCGCACTGCCCCCGTAGGCGAGTTGCAGGTTTTTCAGCGCATATCCCTGCCCGTCGAAGGTGCCCTTGAAGGCGTTGCCCTCGATAGTCAGCAGGTTCTTTTCCCATTTATAGGAGGCGTTGCCGATCGGCGTCCAGCCGGCGACGTCCTTCATGTCGATATCGCCGAGCAGCGACACCACGCCGCCGGCATCCTCCCACTGCGCCGTACTTTCGCCCGCATTGACCGCGTCGCGGAAAGCCGTCAGGTCCTCGACCGTCGCAATGCCCGGCTTGGCGGGTCCGCCCGAAAAGCTGTTGTTCTCCAGCGTCGGCACGCCGCCGCCCGTGAGCGTGAAGTAGATATACTGTTCGAAATTCTGCTCCGTAATCTCCGTCGCGCCCTGCTGGCCGTCCGAGAAGGGACCTATCCGGCCGCCGATCTTGCAGTTGCGGATCGCGATGGTCTTTTTGTTGGTGTTGGCGCAGACGATGCCGATGTACTTGTTCGCCGCGGCATTGATGATGTCGGAGAGTACGGCGCCGTAGTTCTCGCAGCCGTCGATGGCCGTATTGTTGTCGTTGGTCTGGCCGGCGATGCCCGCGGCATAGCCGTGCGTCGTATCGCCCGCAACGGCGAAAGCGACCGTGCCGTTATTGACGCACGATGTGAGGTAGGTGTGGCCGCCCATGGCCGACACGATGCCTGCCACGCGGCTGTTCGAAGCCGTCACGTCGCTGCAGGTCACCGCCGCATTGTTCACGCAGCTTTCGAGCTTCGTGTATTTGTTCATCGTGGCGACGACACCCGCCGTACGGGTCGCCTGCGCATCTATCGCTCCTTCGTTGACACACCCCACGACGTTGTTGTAGCGTTCGGTGGTCGTCGAAGCGTCGGCGAAACCGACGATGCCGCCGATCGAGAAGCCCGTGGCTCCGTTCTTGGTGTTCACGCTGTTCTTCGACGTGATCTTGCCGTAATTGGTGCAGGAGAGGATATGACTGTCATTTTCGTTGGCGCAGATCGCGCCGACGATGCCGCCAGCCGATTCGCGTACATTGTCCCCGCCGCCCTGAATGTCGATCGCCGCACGGTTCTCGCAATTCTCGATCGTGGCTTCATAGGCATATCCGGCCACGGCTCCCACGGCCGTCATCGCAGCCGCGGTCGAAACGACCGACGAGCCTTCGCCGATGGCAAGGTTCCTGACCGTGGCGCCCTTCAGCACGCCGAAGAGTCCCCAAGCCGAACCCGCCGCAGCGTCGGCCGGAACGACGATCTTCAGATTCCTGACCGTATGGCCCTGTCCGTCGAAGGTGCCCTGAAACGCCGGTCCCGTCATCGCGTTGGCCGTCGTATAGGCGCCGTTTCCGATCGGGGTCCACGCCACGTCCTTCATGTCGATATCCTGCGTCAGCACGGCTTTGGCGGCCGCCTCCTCGCCGCCGGCATTGACCGCCGCGGCGAAAGCGACCAGCTGGTCGGGCGTCGAAATGGCGACCGTACCGAGCGTCGCGGCCTTGTAGAAGAGCGGCTTCACGATCACGTTGTCGGCCAGATCGTAGGCCATGACGATAACCGTACCGCGCGAGAACGAAGCGTCGAACGAAACCGTCACCGTCTTCGCGTCGCGGTCGATCACGGCGTCGAGCCCCTCGGCCTTGGCGACGGCCACGATGGCCGTCTCCTTAGCCTCGCCCGAAAGCTCGTAGGATACCGTAATGCTCTTCGAAGGGTCTGCGACGGTGGTAACCGGCATCGCGTCCAGCTTGAGGTTGAGCGAGTTGAAAACCCGCAGGGTGATCGTGCTTCCGTCGCCGAGCGTCAGGCTGAAATTGCCGTCGCCGTCCAGCTCCGCCGAGCGGAATACCGACGTGGCGTCGGTCGTGGCCTTGATCGGGTTGCCCGAAGCGTCGAGTATCTGCACGCCGTCCACGGTCCAGCAGCCGTCGGCATCGACCGAAATCGTCGGCGTGTAGCCGCTCACGGGGAACTTCTCCCCGTCGTCGTCGGTCAGCCACGTGATTTCGCCGTCGATGCACTTGGTCCAGTAATAGACGCCGTTCTCGTCGAGCTTCACGCCGATGATCGGCACGTCAACGATGTCGTCCATCGTCGCCAGCACGACCGTATGTTCGACGTCCTTGTTGTCCTTGTAGGTGACGACGTATTTCCCGTCGGCGTCCTGCGACACGGTGGTGATGACGTTGCCGTTGGTCAGATAGCTCAGGTCCGCGAGCTGCTTGCCGAGCGTCTCGGCCTTGGCTTTCAGGGCTTCGATCCGGTTTTTGTAGCCGTCGATCCGGCCGCGCAGCTCCGAATCGTCGAAGTCGCTGCAACCGCAAAAGACCACGGCCGCAAATAGTATGATGATATTCAGTATCTTTTTCATTGTCGTTCCGTTTTTCTGGATTACAGCCTTTTAGTTGTTTATCGTCGGATCGTAGTACTCGTCGTTCTTGTACGAGAACGCATTGTGAACGGTCGCGGCAGGCGCCGAAGTCGGATTGTCCTTGTAGGTGGTGTAGCTGCCCACGTATCCGCCCATCGTACAGCTGCTGACGTTGACCCACTCGCCGCTCGACTGGCCCGAATATCCGCAGGCCCATGCCGGACCGTGGTCGGAATTGTAGACGTCGCCCAGAATGGCGCCCTGATTCGCGCAGCCGATGATCCGGATGTTGGAGTGGCCGATGAATCCGCCCGTGCGGCATCCGATATGGGTGAACACGTTGCCGTAGTTGGTACAGCTCTCCACGGTCGCCGTCAGCACCTTCTTCAGGTCGTCCGTACCGCCGATCAGGCCGCCCATACGCTTGCTGTTGTAGGAATTCTGCGCAGCCGCTCCCTCGAACTTGCCGACGATGTCGTCCTCGACCGTACCGCGGTTGTCCGAATTCTTCACGTTGCCGTTCATCAGCGTAGCGACCAGACCGCCCGTGCGGCCCGTCGGGCAGCTGATGTGTCCGTAATTGACGCAGAACTGAATCAGGTTGCCTTCGTCCTTGGCCATGAAGCCGCAGATACCGGCCGTCTGCATGCCGTTGCCGCCGTTGCCGTTGTTGGTGATCTTGCCCGTGCGTACGAACCCGTAATTCGCGCATCCCAGCGACTTGGCGCGGCCGCCGATGGTCGAGTTCTTCATCACGCCGACCAGACCCGAAGCCACGCAGAGCACTTCGGAACCGCTGTCTCCGGCGAAGTCGATGTTGTAGTAGTTGGTGCACGATTCGATCGTCGAGTTGACCGCATAGACGGCCAGCGACGCGACGCTCGTCGCCTTCGGGGCGTCGCCCGTGAAGGTCCACGTGATGTCGGTGTCGGGATCGCCCAGCGTCAGGTTGCGGACCGTAGCCCCGTCGAGCGAGCCGAAGAACGCGTAGCCCCACTTGCCGGTGGACATGTCGGCCGTATAGTTCAGGTTCTTGACGGCGAAGCCCTGACCGTCGAAGGTGCCCTTGAAGGGATTGACCGTCTTGTAGGGAGTCGTCGTATTGTACTCGCTGGCATCCACGCCGCCGATCGGCGTCCACGACTCGACGGCCGCCATGTCGATATCGTTCAACAACACGACTTCGCCCGCCTCGTTCTCCCAGCGTGCGGTGCTGGCTCCGGCATTGACCGCCGCGGCGAAGCCCATGAGGTCGGCCGCGGTCGAGATGCCGCCTCCGCCGCCTTCGGGAATCTTGGGCGACTGCTTGACGACGATTGCCGCCGAGATGTCGTAAAGCGCATTCGAGAAGCGGATTTCGCCCGTGCGGAGCGCGCCGCTCGCATCCTCGTAGTAATCGGCCGTGAAGACGTGCGTAAGGGTCGTCATCGCGCGGGTCGAGTTGTATATGAGCCACTTGGACGCCGACTCCTCGACCGTTACTTCATAGTCGATGCTGGCCGAAACCTTGACTTCGAACTGCGTCATGTCGCCTTCGAGCACGATATCGGCCGTCGAACCGTTGTAAACCGGGTCCTGAATCTCGGCCGTGCCGTAGGTGAAGAAGAGCGGTTTGAGAATCGTATTGCCCCCGGCGTGCGCCATGACGAGGATATTGCCCTCTTGGGCGCCCTCCTTGAGCGAGACGGTGATCGTCGATATGGATTCGTCGATCTCGGCGTCGACGTTATAGGAGGTGAAGATATCCACCAGCGCGCCTTCCGCCTGCGAACCGCCGACGGTGTATCTGATCTTCACTTTCGAGGCATAGTCCGGAACGGCCGTGTAGGTCGGCGAGTCGAACGAAACGGACAGCGCCTCGAACATCTGCAGGCGCAGTTCGGTGCCGTCGGCGAGAATGAAGACGGCTTCGCCGGTCTTTTCGTCCACGTAAGCCTCTTTGAAGAGGATGTTGCTGACGTCGTCGGCCAGCACCTTGTTGCCCTTGGCGTCGGTGATCGGCTTGCCGTTCACCGTCCAGAAGCCCTCGGCGTCAATGCCCACTTCGGGTTTCTCACCGCCTGCGGGAACCTTCTCGCCATCCACGAGTATCCATTCGTAGGTCTCGCCGTTGTCGGAGGTCTGGCGCCAGTACCACACGCCGTCCTCGTCCTTGGCGATGCCGACGATCGGCAGGGTGACAACCTCTTTCTGGGTGGCGAGGGTAAGCGTGCGGCTCTCCCCGCCGCGGTCGATGTAGGTGATGACGTAGTTGCCTTCGGCATCGGTCGAGATGAGCGACACGAACGAGCTGTTTATCAGCTGCGTGAGCGCGTCCATCTGCGTACGGAGTCCGTCCACGGCCTGTTCCAGTTCATCGAGAATCTGCCCCACGTCGTCGAGGTCCTTCTTGATACGGGTATCGTCGTATCCGTCGCTGCATGCCGCTGCAAACAGGAATGTAGCGAGGAAGATCGTATTCAATATCTTTTTCATCGTTCTGTTCATTTAGTCGTTTATGGGTTCCTTGCTACTTGATCCTGACATGCATGTAGTTCATGCAGCTGCGCTCGCCCTTCGAGTCGCAGGGCCTGTTGGCGATCGCACCGGCGCCGTTCTCCCATTTCCACAACGTCGTGGAGCCGCCGCCGTCGAAACGGATCGCATTGTGAAGCCCCAGTTTCTTCATGGTCATGTAAAGTTGCCAGTAGTTCATGCCGGTGTCGATGCTCGTGCGGCCGTCCACGCAGACCAGCTTGACGGTCGTGCCGGCCTGATCGGCTCCGATGCAGGTGGCCGGCATGAGCGTCGCGTCGTTCACCGCATTCCAGTTGCCGCCGTTCAGGAAGCGGTACATGCTGGAGTTGTGCATGATAATCTGTTTGGAGACGCTGCCGATAGACACGTTGGCGTTGATCCGGACAGCGTCGCCCACCTTGAGCGCCGCAGCCAGCGCCGCAGCCTTTTCGCCCGTCACCTGAAGCACCCAGTCGGTCTTTTCGCTCACGAACGGCACCTCGACCGAGGCTCCGTTGCGGCCGTCCACGATCGCCGTGACCGTCGCGTCGAACCAGCCGTCGTTGACGGTCATCTGCTGCGAGCAGCGGCCCACGACGAAGAGCGCATCGCTGCCCACCGGATTGTAGATGCCCGGATGCGGCTCCTTTCGGAAGCGCGAAGTATAGAGATTGGCGTCGTAACCGTCGGTGTTGTTGAGCCGGACGATCGTATCGTTCACCGAGTAGTATTCATAGTCCGTATCGTTCACCTTGAGATAGCCCGTGAAGCTGCGGTTGTCGAAGCTGACGGTACGGTCCTCGAAGAAGGTGAAGCCGGGACGGTGGTTCGAAAGCGACTGGCGCACGGTCGGGTTGTTGATGAAGACCGGTTCGCCGTATTCGATGTGGAATCCGCGCGGGAAACCGTCGTGCGAATTGAAGAAGCCCGTGTTGATGCCGGCAACGATGTTGCGGCCCTCGGCGCGGCGGCGCGTACAGGTCTCGGAGAGCGTTTCGCGCAGTTTCTTGCCGTTGTTCGAGTTGTTGTTGGCATTGGGGTTGAGACAGAGTTCGTCGGCCATGACCGTTTCGAGCACCACGTTGGGATTGGTCAGGTCGGCCTCGACGACGTAGACGTTCTGGGCGAAATTCTTCATCGCGTAGTGGTAGAACTTCACACCCTCGGCCAGCTGCGTCTCCGCCTTCACCTCCCAGTCGTAGAACTCCTCGTACTGGTCGCTCAGGCCGTTGAGCGTCGGATCGAATTTTCCGTGTACGATCGCCATGGCATAGGTCGCTTCGGGAGCCGACTGCGGATTGTCCTTGTATGCGGTATAGTCGCCCACGCGGCCGCCGACCACACATTCGGTAATCAGGTCGGCGCTCTTGTTGTAGCCTGCCGCCCAACCCGAACCGTGGTAATTGGTCCCCGACAGCGTGTGGTCCGAAAGGATGACGCCCTTGTTCTCGCACTTGGTGATCTTGGCCTCGTTATGGCCGACGAAGCCGCCCGTGCGGCAGCCCAGCTGCGAGAAGACGTCGCCGTTGTTGACGCACGAAGTGAACGCGGCGTCGGCCGAAGCGCCGCCGGCGAGTCCGCCCATGCGCTTATAGCCCGGATTGGCGCCGAAAATACCGTTCACGTCGTCCTGCACCTTTCCGTTGTTGACGCATGCGGTCACTTGACCGCTGGTAGCCACGGCCACGATGCCGCCGCTGCGTCCCGACGGAGCGCTCAGAGCGCCGTTATTGGTGCATTCGGTCAGCGACGAAGTCTTCATGTAACCGACGATGCCGCCCTGATGGAATCCCGAATTGGGAGCCGTTGCCGTGTTGGCGATCGTGCCGCAGGTCAGCGCGCCGTCGTTGACGCACTGCGTCAGCGTCGCGTTCTGGAGATATCCGGCGATGCCGCCCAGACATACCGAGATGTTGGCGGCGTCGCTGCCCGCGAATGCGATCGCGGCCTTATTGGTGCAGGAGGTGATTTTGCCTTCGGCATAGCCGGCGAAAGCGCCGATCGCCGCACCCTGCGGAGCCGCGCCAGTCAGACGGATGACGCCTTCGATGGTGAGGTTCTTGATTTCGCCTTCGGCGCCGAGGGCCGAGAAGAGGCCGTGGGCGACGTTGCCGTCCGCAAGGTCGAAGGTCCAATCGACGTTCTTCAGCGCGAAATTCTTGCCGTTGAACACTTTATCGAAGACATTTTCACCCATTGCATAGGTGACTGCCTTGTTCGCATCGGCGGTGCTGGGAGTTACGACTCCGCCGATCACATAATCGCTCCAGTCCGTGCCTGCCATGTCGATGTCGTTCATCAGGCAGACTTCGCCGTCGATCGTATATTTGGCCAGACTCTTGCCGGCATTGACCGCCGAGGCGAAAGCCTTGAGATCGTCGGCGTTGCGAATGCCCGTCGGCGCGCCCTCCATCGTCGTAAAGATCAGCGGCTTGATAATCACGTTGTCCGCGCCGTCGTAGAACATCACGACCAAACGGCCCTCCTCGAAGCCGTCGGGGAAGGTCACGGTAATGGTTTTGGCCTGCTCATCGAGTTTGGCCGCGAGTCCTTCGGCCTTCTCGACGGTCAGCACCGAAGTTTCGGTCTCGCCCACGAGCGTATAGGTGATCACAAGCGGCTGCGCGACGTCGGGCACTACGGTCCGGGGTTCGACGCTCAGCAGCACGTTGAAGCCGTTCTGAACCCGCGCCGTGACCTGCACGCCGTCGCCCAGCGTGAAGACCACCGTGCCGTCGTCCTTCATTTCGACCTTGGTGATCACCGAAGCGCTCTTGCCCTCGGCCTTCACCGGATTGCCCGACGCATCGGTTATCCGCTTGCCGAAGAGCGTCCAGTAGCCCTGATCGTCTACGCCGATTTCGGGCGTACGGCCCGTAACGGGAATTTTGGCGCCGTCGGTATCGAGCAGCCACGAGGTCTTGCCGCCCGTGGTGACGGTCCAATAGTAGATTTCGCCGTCGGCCTTCATGCCGATGATCGGCTGGGTATTGGCGTCGTCCATGGTCGCGATGTCGATCGTGTGCTCCACGTTGTCGGCATCCTTGTAGCTGAGGACATAGTGCCCGTCGGCATCCTGCGTGATCGAAGTGACGGCACCGCCGCTGACGACTGCGGCCAGCGCGTCGAGCTGCTGCTGCATCGTCGTGACCTGAGCCTTGAGTTCGTTGAGGCTCTTGTACATCCCGTCGATGTCCTTCCACAGGGCCGAATCGTCGAAGTTGTCGCTGCATCCGTAAGCGAAAACGGTCGCAGCGGCGAACATCAGAGTCAAGATTCTTTTCATTCGTTTTAATTTTAAGGTTTGTTGAGTTTCGGTCGGTTCAGGGGCGCCGCCGTAACGACGCCTATATTAAGAACACATATCCGGCTCCGAATACGTAACCCGCAAAAGATGTTTTTGCCTGACGAATGAAAAAATCCGCTCCGCATGCCCCGGCGGCGGGAACGGCCCGAAAAGAGACGTCCCGGAGACCGCAACGGTCTCCGGGACGCACCTCCTCAGATCGGTTCCGCGCGCCGCTATTCGGCGTCGTGCGGGAAATATTTCATGTATTGAACGCGCTGGTAGACGTCGCTTTCGGCATTGCCGTAATTCATCTTCCCGCGGAACTCGGCCAGCGACCCGAAGCCGTGGCGTTCGGCCCACAGGTCGATGAAGCGGTTGATGTCCACGATCACGCCGTAGCCCTTCTCGTGGATCGCCGAGCAGATCTGCACGGCGTTCGCGCCGCACAACAGCGCCTTCACGGCCGCTTCGCCGTCGTGCACGCCCGTCGATACGGAGACGTCGAGCTGCGGCACGGCCGTCGTGCAGAGCGCCACGCTGCGCAGGACGTTGCGCAGTTCGGCCGGCTCGCTGAACGGATCGCCGTTCACGAAGGTCATGCGCTCCACGTCGATATCGGGTTCGAAGAAGCGGTTGAACATCACCACGCCGCGGGCGCCGCGCGCCAGCAGCGAATCGGCCACGGCCAGCACGTTGGTCAGGCGCATGGGAAGCTTCACCGACACGGGAATCTTCACGGCCTCGGCCACGCGGCGTACGACGTCGGCGTACTCCTGTTCCAGCTCCTGCGCCGAACGGTGACGGTCGGTCGGCTGCAGGAAGATGTTCAGCTCCAGCGCCGCGGCGCCGGCCTGCTCCATCGAGACGGCATAGTCGGTCCACGCTTCGGCCGAAGCGATGCAGTTGATGCTGGCGATGACGGGCACGCCCGTCGTGCGCGCATCGGCGACAAGTTTGAGGAATTCACCCTTGTAGGCATCGCCGATATAACGTTCGAGGTACTCGCCCGAATCGCCCATGCCCTGCTGCGACGCATAGTCGAGGGCCGCGGCATGGCGGATGATCTGCTCCTCGAAGATCGACTTGAGGACCACGGCGCCCGCACCGTTGCGCACGCACTGTTCGATGTTGGACATCGTGGCCGTATAGGGCGAACTGCTGACCACGACGGGACTCGAAAGGTCGAGTCCGAGGTATTTTGCTTTCATAAAAAGAGCTTTTTATAGTTACTAATCGCTTTCACGGCCGGGACGGACCCGGCTCAGGCGGCTGTTCGGCACAGCCCCGCCGCAGCGGATTAAACGAACGGAATCTTCACCACTTCGGCGCGGAGGGGTTTCTCGCGCACGACGACGGCGATTTCCGTACCCGCCTTGGCGTATTCGGACGTCACGTAGCCCAGTCCGAAACCGACCTTCATGCAGGGCGACATCGTACCCGAAGTGACATGGCCGATCCGCGTGCCGTCGGGCGCGGCGATCTCGTAGCCGTGGCGCGGAATGCCGCGGTCGATCATCTTGAATCCCACCAGCCTGCGGGTCACGCCCTCGGCCTTCTGCTTCTCCAGCAGGGGGCGGTCGATGAACTCCTTGCCCTCGGCGAATTTGGTGATCCAGCCCAGTCCGCCTTCGAGCGGCGAGGTGGTGTCGTCGATGTCGTTGCCGTAGAGGCAGAAGCCCTTCTCCAGACGCAGCGTATCGCGCGCGCCCAGACCGATATTCTTGAGTCCGAACTCTTCGCCGGCCTCCCAGAGCGCTTTCCAGAGTTTGTCGCCGTCTTCATTGGCCGCGTAAATCTCGCAGCCGCCCGATCCGGTATAGCCCGTGATCGAAAGGATGGCGTCGCAGCCTGCGACCTTCATCTTTTTGAAGGTATAGTACTCCATCTCCTCGACCGGCTCGTCGCACATCTTCTGCACGATCTTCATGGCCAGAGGTCCCTGCACGGCGAGCTGGCAGATTTCGTCCGAAGCGTTGTAAAGCTCCTTGCCGTGGCCTGCCTCCATGCCGAACGCCCGGCCCTGTTCGCAGATGTGGTTCCAGTCCTTTTCGATGTTGGCGGCATTGACGCAGAGCATGTAGGTCTCGGCATCGACCCGGTAGACGAGGATGTCGTCCACGATACCGCCCCGGCCGTTGGGCATGCAGGTATACTGCACCTTGCCGTCGTAGAGTTTCGACACGTCGTTGGTCGTGATGCGCTGCAGCAGGCCGAGGGCCTTGGGTCCCTTGACCCAGATTTCGCCCATGTGGCTCACGTCGAAGACGCCGGCGCCGCCGCGGACGGCCATGTGCTCGTCGTTGATGCCCGTGAACTCGATGGGCATATTGTATCCCGCGAATTCGGCCATTTTAGCCCCCGCGGCAATGTGGTACTTGGTGAATGCAGTGGTTTTCATATCAGGATTTTAAGGTTTTATTCGCGGCGTTTGACACCCAGACGCGGACAGCGGTGGAACTCCTTCGTCCGGTCGAACAGGTAGCGGTAGGTGGTGTGCATCTTGTGGCGCGTGGCGCAGACGTAGCTTTCGATCATGCGGTTCATCACCGGATTGAAGTCGCCCACCCATGCGAACTCGATGGTCTTGTAGTGGTTGCGCGGCGTGCGCATGTATTTTTCGAGGATGAAGCGCATCATGCCCGACTCGACGCCCTTGCCGTGGAATTCGGGCGCGATGCCGAAGATGATGCCGAAAATGCGGTCGCTGGCCTTGCGGACCTTCAGGTCCCAGAGCATCCGCAGCTTCTGAATGAGTCCGAATTTGCCGTTGAACTTGCCGATGATGCGGTTCAGGTCGGGAACCATGATGAAGAAACCGATCGGCTCGTCGTTGAAATAGGCGAAGAAGATGATCTCCGGGTCGATGATCGGCTTCATCGTCTCCATGATCTTCATCGCCTCCTCCTGCGTCATGGGCTTCACGCCCGAAAAGAGCGACCACGCCTTATTATATATGATGCGGAAGTTCTCGGCCTCCTCCTCGATGCGCGACATGTCGATCTGGCGGAAACCGTAGCCCGGCGTCGAGAAGAGACGCTTGGCCCGGTCGTGGACCATGGCGTTCACGTCGTCGTCGTAGATTTTCCAGATGTAGGTGTTCTGGTTGAAGTAGTTCCGGAATCCGTAGTTCTCGAACAGCTCCTTGTAATAAGGCGGGTTGTAGGGATTCTCGTACAGCGGCTGGAACTCGTAGCCCTCGACCAGCAGGCCCCACCACGCGTCGCGCTGTCCGAAATTGACCGGGCCGTCCATCGCCTCCATGCCGCGGCTGGCCAGCCACATGCGCGAAGCGTCGAACATCAGGTCGGCGACCTGCTGGTCGTCGATCGACTCGAAGAATCCGCAGCCGCCCGTGGGCTGCTCTTCGAGTGCGGCCTTCTCGCGGTTGTAGAACGCCGCGATGCGCCCCACGACCTCGCCGGCACGGTTGCGCACCACCCAGCGGACGGCTTCGCCTTCGGCGAACTGCTCGTTGCGGGCCGGATCGAAAACCTTGCGGATATCGGTATCGAGCGGGCAGACCCAGTTGCGGTTGCCCTTGTAAATCTTCTTGGGGAGGTCGAGCCACTCGCGTTCGAGCGCGGGCGTGACGACCTCCTGAAGCACGTATTTGTCACTGTTCATTCATGGATGTTTTTTATAGACCAGAACAAAGATAGAAATAAAAAACGAAAATGGAATGAAACAGGCGGGAAAGTCGCAAAGCCGCCGCCCCGTACGCGGCGGCCGGTTCGCTTGTCCGCAAGGAAAAATTGTTTATCTTTGTGGAAACTGCGTCCGCACAATCCCCCGATCCCCATGACAACAGACTACAGCGAATTCGGCTGGAGCGATGCTCAGCCCGCATTCTACCACGAACTCCTCTGCAAATACATCGAGCGGCTGCTCCCGGCCGACGGCACCCCGATTCTGGACGTCGGCTGCGGCAACGGCTTCACCGCAAATTATCTGGCCGGCAAGGGCTACGACGTTTACGGCATCGACGCATCGCGGCAGGGCATAGCCATCGCCAATCGGACGGGGGGGGGAATCCCGGCCGTTTCTTCGTCTGCGACGTGACGACGGGCGAGCTGCCGCCCGAACTGCGGAAAATCCCCTTCTTGACCGTGATCTCGATGGAGGTCATCGAGCACCTTTACAGCCCGCGGACATTCGCCGCCTTCGTCCGCAGCATCCTCGAAGCCAACGGCGGCGGACGTTTCATACTCACCACGCCTTACCACGGGTACCTGAAAAACCTCTCGATAGCCCTCGCCGGCAAAGCGGATCGCCACTACAGCGCATTGTGGGAGGGCGGCCATATCAAATTCTGGTCCCGCAGGACGCTCGCCATCCTGCTGCGGGAAGCCGGGTTCCGCAACATGGCCTTCACCGGCGCGGGGCGCATCCCGTACCTGTGGCGGCACATGGTGTTCAGCGCCGAAACGCCGGCGGCCGCGGAAGTCCGGGCCTGCGACCCGGCTGCGGAACCGTGAAAACCCCGCCGCCGTTCCGGCCGGCGGAGCCGTATGGAAACAGATGCCGCCGAAACAGCGCGGAGACGGTACGGAAACGGCACGGAGGCAGTACAAGACACGACGCGGAAGCAGTACGGGGTACGGCACGGAAGCAGCACGGGGTACGGCAGGGAAGCAGCACGGGGTACGGCAGGGAGACGGCAGGGAGGTAAAAACGCACGGTTTCTCATTTCGCGGATTTTTTTCTATTTTTGTTAAAACAAATCAGGCGACACGATGAACAAGAATCTCGAACAATCCCTTTCGGACGGAAACAGGCCCCAGTACCGCTTCATGAAATACCGCATCCACAAAATCCTGCTGGTCTGCTGCAGCTACGACGGGTATATTCTCGAAGAAGACGGACATATCGAGTCGCAGATCAATCAGGAGTACCTCGACCTGAACATGTCGAACCCGCCGTCATTCACACGCGTCAGCTCGACGCGCGAGGCGCTGGACCTGCTCGGACGCGACGATTCGTTCGACTTCATCCTGACGATGTACAACGTGGGGGAACTGGACGTCTTCACGTTCGCCAAGATCGTCAAGGAGCGCCATCCGCAGATTCCCGTGGCGCTGCTCACCTCCTTCTCGAAAGACATCTACCGCCGCATCGAGGAGCAGGACCGTTCGGGACTCGACTACATCTTCGGCTGGCACGGCAACACCGACCTGATCATGGCGATCATCAAGCTGGTCGAGGACAAGATGAACGCCGAGGAGGATATCGTCGAGGGCGGCGTGCAGGCCATTCTGCTGGTCGAGGACTCGATCCGCTTCTACTCGACCTACCTGCCCGAACTCTACAAACTGATCCTGCTGCAGAACACCGAATTCCTGAAGGACGCCCTCAACGAACAGCAGCAGATCCTGCGCAAACGCGCACGCCCCAAGATCCTGCTCGCCACCAACTACGAGGAGGCCGTGGAGCTTTACGACCGTTACAAGAAGAACATGCTGGGCGTGATTTCCGACGTGGGGTTCGTACTCCACCGCAACGACCCGCCCGAAAGCGAGAAGCGCGACGCCGGCATCGACCTCTGCCGCCGCATCAAGGAGGACAACCCGCTGATGCCCGTACTGCTGCAGTCGTCGCAGA
This sequence comes from Alistipes finegoldii DSM 17242, assembly GCF_000265365.1. Taxonomy (NCBI): domain Bacteria; kingdom Pseudomonadati; phylum Bacteroidota; class Bacteroidia; order Bacteroidales; family Rikenellaceae; genus Alistipes; species Alistipes finegoldii. The sequence goes on along the minus strand of NC_018011.1, from coordinate 2,226,769 downwards.
CCGAATTCGAGGCGCAGGCCCGCGGGCTGGGAGCCGGATTCATCGCCAAGAATTCGAAAACGCTGCTCTCGCAGCTGCACGAATATATCGCCAAGGAGTTCGCATTCGGCGACTTCCTCTTCAAGGACCCCGATACGGGAGCCGTCATCGGCCGCGCCAAGGATCTGGCGCAGATGCAGGAGATGATCGCCACGATTCCCGACAAGGCGTTCGAATACCACACCTCGCAGAACCACCTCTCGAAATGGCTCTACTCGCGGGGGCTCTTCCCGCTGGCCGCGGCCATCCGCCGGGGCAACAAGAGCCAGTTCGCCACCACCGAAGAACACCGCCAGCGCATCGTGAACCTCATCAAGGACTACCGCATCCTGCTCGGACAGGGCGTGGTGGCGCGCTTCGACACCGAGACCTACAGCGATGCGGTGGCTTTCGCCCGCATCGGCGAAGGGTCGCTCGGCGGCAAGGCCCGCGGTCTGGCGTTCATGAACTCGATGCTGCTCAAGCACCGCCAGTACGACAAGCACGACAACCTGCGCATCATGATTCCCCGCTCGGTGGTGATCGCAACGGACTATTTCGACGAATTCATCCGCAACAACGGACTCAAATACATCATTTCGCAGGAGTTTTCGGACGAGGAGATTCTCTCGGAGTTCGTCAGTTCGACGATTCCCGTCAAACTGCAGCGCGAGCTGAAAGCCTACATCAAGACCGTCAGTACGCCGCTGGCCGTGCGGTCGTCGTCGAAGCTGGAGGATTCGCACTACCAGCCGTTCGCCGGCATCTACTCGACCTACATGATCCCCTATGTGGACAACGAGGACCAGATGCTGCGTCTGCTGCTCAAGGCGGTCAAGAGCGTATACGCCTCGGTCTACTTCGCATCGTCGAGAGCCTACCTCTCCTCGTCGCAGAACCTGATCTCGGAGGAGAAGATGGCCGTCATCATACAGGAGGTGTGCGGCACGGAGCAGAACGGACTTTTCTTCCCGACCTTTTCGGGCGTGGCGCGTTCGATCAACTACTACCCCATCGGCGACGAAGCCCCCGAAGACGGCGTGTGCAACGTCGCCATGGGACTAGGCAAGCTGGTCGTGGACGGAGGGCGCACGCTGCGCTTCTCGCCCCGCTATCCGCAGAAGGTGCTCCAGACCTCGACGCCCGAACTGGCGCTGCGCGACACGCAGAACGAAGTGCTGGCCCTGAGCCTGCAGCCCGAAGAGTTCCGCACGTCGATCGACGACGCGGTGAACCTGCGGCGGCTCGACATCGCCCAGATCGCCGAACTGCGCAATTCGCGCTTCGTCTGCTCGGTGTGGGACCGCGAGAACGAGCGCATCTCGGACAGCCCCTTCGACCGGGGCCGCAAAGTCATAACATTCAACAACATACTGAAATACAACACCTTCCCGCTGGCGGAGATCGTCACCGACATCCTGCACATGGGCGCCGAGGAGATGCGCTGCCCCGTGGAGGTCGAATTCGCCGTCAATATGGACGTGGCGCCGGGGGAGCAGCAGATTTTCAACCTGCTGCAAATCCGCCCGATCATCGACAATCAGGACAACCGGCCGATCGACTGGAGCGAAGTGGACACCTCCGATGCGCTGGTCTACGGCGAGAACGCCCTCGGCATCGGCATGATGAGCGACATCTCGGACGTCATCTACATCAAAAGCGGCACGTTCAGTTCGCTTTCGACCGAGAAGATCGCCGACGAACTGCTGGAGCTGAACCGCCGCATGCGCGACGAAAAACGCTCCTACATACTCGTCGGTCCCGGCCGCTGGGGTTCGTCGGATCCGTTCCTCGGCGTACCCGTCAAGTGGAACCACATCTCCGAAGCCAAGGTGATCGTCGAATGCGGCATCGAGAAATTCGACGTCGAGCCGTCGCAGGGCACGCACTTCTTCCAGAACGTCACCTCGCTGGGCGTGGGTTACCTGACGATCAGCCCCTTCTGCGGCGACGGCGTATTCCGCGAAGAGACGCTCGACAAATGCGCCGCGATCTACGAAGGCAGCTTCCTGCGGCAGGTGCGTTTCGAGCGTCCGCTGTGGGTCTGCATCGACGGCCGCTCGAACAAAGGCATCGTCAAAGAGACGCCGGACGAAGCGCGGGAAAAATAGCCCGCAGCGCACCGATACGACATTTTCCGGAGAAAAGGAGAAATAAATAACGAATTTTCGGAAAAAATCATGTTGCAGTTACAATTTATAAGAAATAGTTTTATATTTGTAATAAAGAAACAACCTTTAAAACTTCAGGCAATATGAACGTAAACAAATTAATGGCGGAACTTGAGCGCAAGCATCCCGGCGAAAGCGAATACCTGCAGGCCGTGCGCGAAGTTCTCATGACGGTAGAGGAAACCTACAACCAGCATCCGGAATTCGAGGCCAACCGTATCGCAGAGCGCATCGTGGAGCCTGACCGCAGTTTTACCTTCAAGGTGGTCTGGGTAGACGACAAGGGCGAGGTGCAGGTCAATACCGGTTACCGCGTGCAGTTCAACAACGCGATCGGTCCCTACAAGGGAGGTCTGCGTTTCCACCCCTCGGTGAATCCCTCGATCCTGAAATTCCTCGGTTTCGAGCAGATTTTCAAGAATGCGCTGACGACGCTTCCGATGGGCGGCGCCAAGGGCGGCTCGGACTTCAACCCCAAAGGCAAGTCGGACCGCGAGGTAATGCGCTTCTGCCAAGCCTTCATGGTCGAACTGTGGCGTCATATCGGTCCCGAAACAGACGTTCCGGCCGGTGATATCGGCGTGGGCGGCCGCGAAATCGGCTACCTTTACGGCATGTACCGCAAGCTGGCGCGCGAGAATACGGGCGTACTGACCGGCAAGGGCATGACTTACGGCGGTTCGCTGATTCGTCCCGAAGCGACGGGCTTCGGCGCGGTTTACTTCCTGCGCCAGATGCTCGAAAAGGCAGGCATGGACATCAAAGGCCAGACCATCGCCATATCGGGCTTCGGCAACGTGGCGTGGGGTGCGGCGACGAAGGCGACCGAGCTGGGCGCCAAGGTCGTGACGATTTCGGGCCCCGACGGCTACATCTACGATCCCGAAGGTCTCGACGCCGAAAAGATCGCCTACATGCTCGAACTGCGCGCTTCGAACAACGACGTGGTCGAGCCTTACGTCCATAAGTTCCCGAACGCGCAATTCTTCGCCGGCAAGAAACCGTGGGAGGTCAAGGTGGACATCGCCATGCCCTGCGCCACGCAGAACGAGCTGGACGGCGAGGACGCCAAGAAACTGCTGGCCAACGGCGTGAAGATCGTGGCCGAAGTCTCGAACATGGGCTGCCGCCCCGAAGCGATCGACGCCTTCATCGCGGCGAAAATCCCCTACGGACCGGGCAAGGCCGTCAATGCGGGCGGCGTAGCGACGTCGGGACTCGAAATGAGCCAGAACTCGCAGAAATACAACTGGACGGCCGAGGAGGTCGATGCCAAGCTGCATCAGATCATGTCGTCGATCCACCACGCATGTCTGGAATACGGCACCGAGAAGGACGGCTTCATCAACTACATGAAGGGCGCCAACATCGCGGGCTTCATGAAAGTCGCCAAGTCGATGGTCGAGCAGGGTGTGCTGTAAATTAACTGCCTAATAAAAGAGACCGAAAATGAAAATCATTTTCGGTCTCTTTATTTTCCCCCTCCCGTCACTTCACGCACCTGCCTCCCAAATATTCCGCACCGCAGTTTTCACATTCAAGCCCGGTTTTCGCCCCGGTCAATGTCCATGAAATATACCCCTTATCACACTGGCCCGGGAGAAAGGGGTATATCATATACAATCCTGACGGATTACAGGGCTGTTTTTTCGGCGAAACGCAAAAATATCCGGAACACAAAAGCGAATCCCCAGCCGTGATTCGCGTCCATATTTTAGGGGATTCAAGATCTCAGAACATCGCACTTACGGCCATGCCCAGCGTCAGTTTGTGCATCGCTACGCAGGAAGAGGAAACGAGCGGCGGAGCGACGTCGTAGTCGGCTGTAAAGCGCACGCCCAGATTGCGATTGACCAGATAGGTGGACGAAAAGCCCGTTCCGACCGTAAATCCGCCCCGGCCTTCGATCCTGTAGCCGGAAGTAGTGTAAGGTTTATAATGCTCATAACCGCAGAGAAGCTTCGAGCCGATGCGCCAGCGCGTCGAGAGCGGATAGGAAAAATAGGGACCTGCCGTCACGGAACAGCACTCGAATTCATCGTTCTGCGGGACGCCGTTTACGTTCATTTCCAGATTCGTCACCGCAAACCGCCCACCCACGCCGACATAGGGCGAGGCGAACCATGCACCCTGCACGCCGACCGTCGGTCCGACTTTGAAATCGGTGTGCATCCCCGCATAAGGCGTATAGGAGCCGGGAATGACCGTCAGCCCGACGGAAAACCCGACGAACGACGGATGCCGGTAGCGGTCGAAAACGACGTATGTTTCGCGGACCTTAAGCCCCTTCTCCTTGAATATCAGGTCGGCGAGGAAATAGCCGAATTCGGTGGCGAGGATGCCGATACCCGCGCCTACCATGACGTCGCTCATCCAGTGGCGGTTGTTCAGTTGCCGCGTAACGCCCGTGAGGGTCGCCAGCGTATAGCCGCCGATGCTGTACCACGGACTGCGGTGCCCGTATTCCTTATGCAGCATCGTCGCCGTCATAAAGGCGGTCGCCGTATGGCCGGAAGGGAACGAATTGCGCGTGGAGCCATCGGGACGCATCACGCGGAAGGAGTACTTCAGCGAATTGACCGCCGCGGCCATCAGCCCGGCGGAGAAAGCGTCGGAGACCAGCATGCGTCCCCACGAGCTGCGGCTTTCGATGCCGCAGACCTTCATCCCGACCAGCAGGGCTGCGGGCGCATATTGCAGGTAATCGTCGTAATCGTGGTGGAACGACCTGACGTAACCGTTGCGCAGACGGCGGAAGTCGGTATCGTAAAGCGACACCACGGCTCCGCCCAGAATCAGCGGCACGGCGACGAAGGTCATGCGGTAACCTTTGGTCGAAGTCCGGCGGTCCACATACTGCGAGAAAGAACTTTCCGCCGCAGGGATCAGACACTCGTTGCCCAGACTGTCTTTAATCTGCGCCGAGACAGGACCGGAAATCAGGAACACCGCCGACAGACAAAGCAAAAAAGATCTCTTCATCCAGAGCCAGTCGTTCAACGTTTTCGCCGCAGGGCACGAATCGCTTCGCCGCCGATAGCCAGCAGCGAGGTGCAGCCGATGACGGCCGCCCATTCGCGCCACGCAAGCGGCTCGGTGCGGAACACCTCGCCGCCGAACTCGACGATGAGCACCTGTCCCGCGGCGATGGCCAGCAGGATGAGGAAAAACTCACGGCACCCGCGCAGGCAGGTAAAGACCGAATGGCGCGTCTCGAAGCCTTTGGCGTTGAACATGTTCCAGAACTGCAGGAAAACGAACGTCGAGAAGAAAAGCGTCAGCTGGCGCACGGTGAGTCCGCCTGCGGTGATCGTCCACCAGAAGAGCATGCCCAGCAGGACGGCGACCATGATGCCGCCGCAGATGAAGAGCGTGCGGGCCATGCCGGGCGTAATGATGAACTCGTCGCGCGGACGGGGTTTTTCGAGCATCACTTCGGGATTGGGCGGCAGCGAGGCCATCGCCATCGCCGCAAAGGTGTCCATGATGATATTGACCCAGAGAATCTGCACCACCGTCAGCGGCATGTCGGTGCCGAAAACCGCGCCGACGAAGCAGATCACGATCGCCGCGAAGTTGATCGTCAGCTGGAAAAGTACGAAACGCTGGATGTTGCGGTAAAGCGAGCGGCCCCACATGACGGCCGTCGCGATCGAAGCGAACGAATCGTCGAGCAGCGTGATGTCGCTGGCGTCCTTGGCAACGGAGGTGCCCGATCCCATCGAAAGCCCCACGTTGGCGAAGTTGAGCGCCGGGGCGTCGTTCGTACCGTCGCCCGTCACGGCCACCACCTCGCCGCACTGCTGCAACAGACGCACGAGCCGCTGTTTGTCGAGCGGCCGGGCGCGCGACATGATCTTCAGTTCCCGCACGCGTCCGAGCAGCTCATCGTCGCTCATCGCCGCGAACTCCGTACCGGTCATGTAGTTGCGGTCGTTGTCGCGGGCGTCGTCCCACAAGCCGATCTGGCGGGCGATCTCGCGCGCCGTAGCGGGAGTGTCGCCCGTGACGATCTTGACGTCTATCCCGGCGTTCAAGCAGCGCCGCACGGCGTCGGGGACATCCTCGCGCACCGGATCGGAGATAGCCGCCACACCCGAAAAATGCAGCTGCGACGCCGCTACGGCACGCAGACAGTCGTCCTCGGCGGTTTCGGCCCACGCCACGGCGAGCGTACGCATCGCGCGGCCCTGAAACCCGGCCAGCTGCTCGGCGACCTGCGTATCCTTGCCGTCGGGAGCGCACATGGCGCGCACGATTTCGGGCGCACCCTTGACGCAGACGATCCGGCGGCCCGAAACGCCGCTTTCGATGATCGTCGCCATATATTTGCGTTCGGTCGAGAAGGTAAGCCGGTCGACGATCTTCGCCTCCGAGCGCAGGGGTTCGTAATCCTCGCCCTGCGAGCGCATCCACTCCAGCAGGGCGCCCTCGGTCGGGTTGCCTATAACGGCGCCCGAAGCGTCGAGGAAAGCCGTGGAGTTGGCGGCCACGATCTCGGCGAAATCATGCGCCGGAAGCGCATCGTAACGCACCAGTTCCTGCACGTGCATCCGGTTCTGGGTCAACGTGCCGGTCTTGTCGGTGCAGATGACCGTCACGGCGCCCATCGTTTCGCAGGCGTGCATGCGCCGCACGAGGTTGTTGGTCTTGAGCATGCGCCGCATGGACATCGCCAGCGACAGCGTAATGCTCATCGGAAGTCCTTCGGGAACGGCCATCACGATGATGGCCACCGAGACCATGAAAATGTGCAGCACCTGCTGCGATATTTCGAGCCAGTCGCGCTCGAACAAGCTCCCGACGAAGACCGCCTTGCCGAGCATGACGCAGAAAATAGCGACCGCAAGCGCAATGCCGGCCCGGCCGATGAGTTTCGAGAGGCGCGTCAGCTGGCGGTTGAGCGGCGTCTGCTCGTCGCTCTGGACGGTCGCCTGCTCCGTGACGCGGCCCGCTTCGGTCGCATCACCCACGGCCGTCGCAACCAGAACGCCGTAACCGTCCGCCACGGTCGTACCGCGCAGTGCGACGTTCGAAGGATAGGTCGCTTCGGAATCGAAATGCGCCTCGTCGACGGTTTTATCCACCTCCAGTTCGCCCGTGAGGGTCGATTCGTTGATGCGCAGCGACACAGCTTCGACCAGCTCGCCGTCCGCGGGCACGGTTTCGCCGCTTTCGATATAGACCACGTCGCCCACGACCACGTCGCGGCGGGGAATCTCGCGGATCGAGCCGTCGCGCATCACCTTGACCGGAATATCGTCGTTGACCTGATTCAGCCGGCGGAAACGCCGCATGGCGTCCCACTCGAACCAGAACCCGACGCAGGTCGCCAGAATAATGGCGCATATGATGCCGATCGACTCGGTGAAATCCTTGTGAACGGACCCGATGGCAAGCGACAGCACCGCGGCCAGCAGCAGAATGCGGATGATCGGGTCCTTGAACTTCTCGACGAAAAGCTTCCATGCCGAATCGTCTTTGGGCGGCGTGATGACGTTGTCGCCATGCGTCCGCCGGCTGTCTGCGGCCTCTTGCGAGGATAAACCTTTGGGATTGTAACGGATCATTGGTATGCAGTATTTAATTCAGGGAAAACTGCCGCGTCGAAGCGTCGAGCCGCACGGCGATGAACAACAAAATGGTAAACGCAATAAGCGACGAACCGCCATAGCTCATGAACGGCAACGGAATGCCCATCACAGGCATCAGGCCGATGGTCATGCCCACGTTCACCAGCACGTGGAACAACAGGATCGCGGCCACGCAGTAGCAGTAAATCCGGCCGAAAGGCTCCTGCTGCCGTTCGCCCATGCGCATCAGGCGCAGGATCAGCATGCAGAGCAGGGCCAGCACGACCATCGTCCCCAGAAAGCCCCACTCTTCGCCTACCGTACAGAAGATGAAGTCGGTATGCCGTTCGGGCACGAAGCCGTACTTGATCTGCGTGCCTTCGAGGAATCCCTTGCCCCAGAACCCGCCCGAACCGATGGCGATTTTCGACTGATTGACGTTGTAGTCCGTGCCGAGGGGATCGCTGATGATGCCCAGAAAACTCAGGATGCGGTCGCGCTGGTGCTGTTTGAGAATCGAATTGAAGATATAGTCGGTGGTGGGGAGGAAGATCATCGTGCAGAGAAAAAGCCCCACGGTAATCAGGGTGCTGCTCAGGTTCATGCGGAAGGCATAGACGAGCACGCCGACCAGCGACAGCAGCGTCACGGTCAGCAGGCAGGCGTGCAGGTCCATCACGCCGGGCGCGACGAGCGCCATCGTCATGCAGAGCAGGATGCTCGCCAGCGCCAGCGACGCCAGATAGATCAGGCGCGAGCGCCACTCCCCGGTCATCATCGCTTCGGAGAGCGTGCAGACCAGAATGATCGACACGAGCAGCGTCATGGGCGAAAGCAGGAACGACACGATGAACAGCGCGGCGATCAGCAGCACCGGGATGCAGAGCCACTTGTTGAGTCCCTCACGGTAAAGCACGAAGAGGAACGAGCCCAGTACGATGCCCGAACCGGTGTCGTTCTGCAGGATGATGATGAAAAGCGGGATGCAGATCACCACGCCCACCTTGAAGAGATCGCCCGGACGGTTGATCGAGAAGGAGTAGGCGCTCATCACGCGGGCCAGCGCGAGAGCCGTGGCGATCTTCACGAATTCGACGGGCTGCAGGCGGAACGAACCGAATTCGAACCACGCCTTGGCACCGTTCACCTCGCGGCCGAACAACAGCGCGCCCAGCAACAGCGCCAATCCCGCGAAATAGGCCGGATAGGCGAACATATGGTAGAACCGTTCGTCGAGCAGCAGCACCACGAGCGCCGTGGTCCACGCCACGCCGATCCACATCAGCTGCTTCATGTAGAAGTGCGAGAAGGAGAAGATATCGGCCGTGCCCTCGTCGTACGACGCCGAGGTGATCGACACCCACCCCGCCAGCACGATCAGCACGTACAGCAGGACCGTCCAGAGGTCCACTCCGTAAAAGATACTATGGCGGTTAGCGGTCATACGAAGGGTAATAGATGTTCATATTCTTGATATGCTCCAGCAGGGCCGGACGGCGGATCGTGTCGGTCAGGTAGTACTCCTCCAGCAGACTGGCGATCGGCAGGGCCGCCGAAGCGCCGAAACCGCCGTTTTCGACATAGACCGAAATGGCGATCTTCGGATTGTCCTTGGGCGCGAACGAGAGGAAGGTCGAGTGGTCGCGGCCGCGGGGATTCTCGGCCGTACCGGTCTTGCCGCAGACGTCGAGTCCTTCCAGACGCGCCGCCGTGGAGGTGCCGCCGACGTTGACGCCCCGCCACATGCCGTCGACGATCGGTTCGAAGTGCTTGGGATCGACCTTGGTATAGTGGCGTTCGTAAAAACGGCGGTCGAGCGAATCCTGCCCCTCGATCTTCTTGACGATATGCGGAATGTAGTAGTAGCCCCGGTTGGCGACGATGGCCGCGAGATTGGCCAGCTGCAAGGGCGTACAGCCCAGCGCATCCTGACCGATGGCCAGCGAAATGACCGTCAGCGAATTCCACGAACCCCTGTACTGGCGGTCGTAGTACGAGCGGTCGGGCACGTAGCCGTTGCCCTCGTCGAGGAAGTCGGAGCCGAGTTTGCGGCCGAAACCGAAACTCTCGACATACTCTTTCCAGACGTCGTAACCGTCTTTCACGCTCTCGTATTTGCGGTTGTCGAGAATGTCGCGGAAGACATAGCAGAAATAGGCGTTGCACGAGGTCGCCACGGCGAAGCGCAGGTCCAGCGGCGAAGCGTGGGCATGGCATTTCATGCGCCGGCGGCCGACCTGATAGCCTTCGTGGCAGACGTGCAGGTCCGAGGGCCTGAGCACGCCCTCCTGCAGCCCGATCAGGCCCTGCACGAGCTTGAAGGTCGATCCCGGCGGGTATTTGGCCTTCACGGCACGGCTGAAAAGCGGATGCCGCTTGTTGTAGATCATCTTCATGTAGTTGTTGCCGCGCTCCCGGCCGACCAGTTCGTCGGGATCGTACGTCGGCGAGGAGACCATCATCAGTATCTCGCCCGTCGAAGGTTCGATCGCCACGGCCGCCCCGACCTTGCCGCGCATCAGCTCCTCGCCCAGCAGCTGCAGGCGGGCGTCGATCGTGCTGACGAGGTAGCGCCCCGGTTCGGGCAGCGAGTCGTAAACGCCGTTCATATAGGAACCCTTGATCGCCCCGTGGGTGTCGATCTCCTGAATCTTCACGCCTTTCCGGCCTTTCAGCAGGGGTTCGTAAGCCGACTCCACGCCGCTCATACCCACGTAATCGCCGGACTTATAGTCCGGGTGGCGCTTCAGGAAATCGGCGTTCACCTCGCCCACGAATCCCAGCAGGTTGCCGCCCACCTTGCGGGGATAACGGCGGACCGTACGGTAGACGGCATAGAATCCCCGGAAGTTGCATTCGTCGAAACGCAGCTTGTCTTCCTTGGAGATATAGCTCGTCACCACGCGGGGCGCACGGGGGCGCATCCGGGCATTGGCAAGCTCCTTTTCGAGCTTTTCGCGCGAAAGGCCCAGCACCTCGCACATGCGCAGGGTGTCGAAGCCCTTCTTGTCGATCTCGCTGTAGATCACCATCAGGTCATAGCACTCGCGGCTCTGGACCAGATACTCCCCGTTGCGGTCGAAGACTTCGCCGCGCGGCGGATACTGCACCACATGGCGCAGCACGTTGGCTTTGGCCAGTTCGTTGTAGCGCGAGTCGATAAGCTGGATATAGGCCAGACGGCCCCCGATCAGCAGGAAGACGAAGAGCACCACGCACTGCAGGGTGCGCATCCGGACGAAACCTTCGGAATCTCTCATACGCGCACGGGAAGTTTTGCGGTGAAAATACGGGCGATAATCCAGATAAAGGCCACCGACACGGCGCCGCTGACGACGATACGCACCAATGTACGCACGAGGTGCATCCACGAAAGGGCCTCAAGCGAGAAGAATACGGCATGGTGCAGGAGCACCAGCACGATCAGGTAATTCAGGAATACGCGCCGTCCGAGCCGCCCGGCGCAGGGGACGCCGCCTTCGCGGAGATCGTCACGGGTATACAGCGTCCGCAGGAGCGCCGGACGCACGAAGGCGACAAGCAGCGTGGCAATGGTGTTCACGCCCGCGGCTCCCATGGCGAAATCCATCGTCACGCCCATGGCCAGTCCCGATGCGAGCAGCACCACGGGCGGCGTATCCAGCGGCAGCAGGGCGACGAACGCCACGTAGACGAGCGGATTGAGGTAGATGCTGATCGACAGGTTGTCGAACAGAAAGACCTGCAAAAGCACCGTCACGACGAAGAGCGAAATGTATGGAAGCGTTCTGTGCATTTAGTTCAGCCGGGTATGTTGTTCTACTTTTTCACTGTTCTGCAAATCGCGGATTTCGGTCAGGTCGCGGTTCTCGACCAGAATCACATCCGTCAGGCGCGACATTTCGGCCGCCAGCCGCACGCGCACCTTGAAAGCCGTGCGGGTTTCGTTCAGCTCGGCGCTTTCAACCCAGCCGATCAGCACGTCGGCGGGAAAATACTGCGAGAAGCCCGTGGTCACGACCTCTTGTCCGGGCTGCGGATCGGCGTACTTCGACAGTTCGTCCAGCACCACGGTGTGAGGGTCGGCGCCGTCCCAGTAGATCGAACCGAAATAATCGGAGCCCACCAACTTGCCGCTGGCGCGGAACGAAGTGTTGAGCACCGACATCGCCACCGAATAGCGTTCCGTGCAATCGACCACATAGCCCGCCATCGAGCCGTCGGACGCCAGCAGCGCCATCTCCTCGGCCACTCCGTCGCGGCGGCCGCGGTTGAGAACGACGAGGTTCTGCGCACGGTTGACCGTATTCGAAGCCACCGAGGCGGTGATGACGCGGTATTTCGAGATTCCGACGTCCTGCATGTAGCTGTCCAGCCGCGCGGCGGTCTCGGCCTCCTCGTACACGGCCAGCCGCTCTTTCATCTCGGCCACGTGCGCGAGCAGGTCGCGGTTCTCGCGTCCGAGCGAAAAGTAATGCCGGATGCCCGCGAACATGCCGTGCACGCCGCCGACCACCTGATTCGAACGCGCCAGCAGCCGGGCCTGCGTGTAGTAGGTCGAGTGGGCGTAATAGCTGACGGCTATCGCTTCGAGCACGACGAAGAGCACCATGACATAGATGCTTCGGATAAACTCTAAGAGCTTGCGCACGGTTTCTCGTTAATTTAAGATTGCGGACACTATGCCCGCAATCCGTATTCATTTATTCACCTCTCACCTCCGGCCCGGCCGGAGTGCGTTACAACTATTTCATTAAGAACGAGAAGCGGTTGATGTTCTTCAGCGCGATGCCCGTACCGCGCGCAATGGCGCGCAGAGGGTCTTCGGCGATGTGGAACGGGATGCCGGTTTTCTCGTTCAGGCGCCGGTCCAGCCCCTTGATCAGGGCGCCGCCGCCGGCCAGATAGATGCCGTTCTTCACGATGTCGGCATACAGTTCGGGCGGCATCGATTCGAGCACCTTCATCAGTGCGGCGTCGATCTTCGTGAGCGACTTTTCGAGCGCATAGGCGATCTCGCTGTAGCTGAGCGACACGGTCTGGGGCAGGGCCGTCAGCATGTTGGGACCCGTCACCACGAAGTCTTCGGGCTCCTCGTCCAGATCGGAGACGGCCGCACCGATCGAACACTTGATGGCTTCGGCCGTACGTTCGCCGATACGGATATTGTGCTGCTGGCGCACGTAGCTCTGAATGTCGTTGGTGAAGACGTCGCCGGCGGTGTTGATCGACTCGGAGCAGACGATGCCGCCCAGCGAGATGCAGGCGATCTCCGACGTGCCGCCGCCGATGTCGATGACCATGTTGCCTTCCGGAGCCTCGACGTCGAGACCGGCGCCCAGCGCCGCGGCCATCGGCTCGTAGATCATGTAGACCTCGCGGCCGCCGGCATGCTCGGCGGAGTCGCGCACGGCGCGGATTTCGACGTTGGTCGAACCCGACGGAATGCAGATCACCATACGCAGCGAGGGGGCGAAGAGACTGCCCGAAGTCTTGACTTTCTTGATCATGCCGCGCAGCATCAGCTCCGTGGCGTTGAAATCGGCGATCACGCCGTCCTTCAGCGGCCGGATCGTCTTGATGTTAGGGTTGGTCTTCTCGTGCATCTGGCGCGCCTGATGGCCGATGGCCACGACCTTGCCCGTATGCACGTCGAGCGCCACGATCGACGGTTCATCGACCACGACCTTGCCGTTGTAGATTATCAGCGTGTTGGCCGTACCGAGGTCGATGGCCAGCTCCTGTGTCAGTGAAAAAATTCCCATAGTGCTACACCCAACTGTTATATTTCCTTAATTATTTTATAATCAACGTTCTGTATCTCGCCCGGCCTAACCTCCCGCCGGGGCTTCCGCCGTAAGGCGACATATCCGGACAAAGGTAACAAAAAGCGAGGGATATTTTTACATTTTTTTATTATTTTTTTTGATTACATTTGTAGACCGAAACAATCGATCCTTACATGGAATACAAAATCGGAAAAGAGGCCCGCTGCGCCGTGATCGGCTACGGCAGCTGGGCGACGGCCATCGTGGGGCTGCTCGCCGCGAACGAAGCCCGCGTAGGCTGGTACGTCCGCAATCCCGAAGTGCTAGAAGGACTGCTCGGCGAAGGCCGCAACCCCCGCTATCTGAGCGACGTGGAGTTCGACCGCCGGCGCATCGCCCCCTCCGACGACCTCGACGAGGTGGTCCGCGAAGCCGACATCGTCATTCTGGCCACTCCGTCGGCCTACCTCAAGACGTTCCTCGAACCGCTGACGGTCTCGCTGCAGGACAAATTCGTCGTCTCGGCCATCAAGGGCATCGTTCCCGGCGACTACAAGACCATCGTCGAATACGTTCACGACCGCTACGACCTGTCGTACAAACAGATCGGCATCATCACCGGCCCGTCGCACGCCGAGGAGGTCTCGCGCGGCAAGCTCTCCTACCTCACGGTGGTCTGCACCGACCCGGAGAACGCCCAGATGCTGGGCGAGAAATTCGCCACGGACTACATTCACCTGAGCTACTCGACCGACCTGTACGGCATCGAGTACGCCGCCATCCTGAAAAACATCTACGCCCTCTCGGTCGGCATCGCCGTCGGGCTGGGTTACGGCGACAACTTCCTCGCGGTGCTGATCGCCAACAGCGCCGGAGAGATGCGCCGTTTTCTGGAAGAGAGCTATCCGGCCGAGCGCGACACGCTGGTGTCGGGCTATCTGGGCGATCTGCTGGTGACCTGCTACTCGGTCTACAGCCGCAACCGGCGGCTGGGACTGCTCATCGGCCACGGCTGCACGGTCAAAAGCGCCCTCAACGAAATGACGATGGTCGCCGAAGGCTACTTCGCCGCCGACTGCATCCGTCACATCAACGCCCGCCACAAGATCGAAATGCCGATCGCCGAAATGGTTTACAACGTGCTCTACCAAGGGGCTTCGGCGCGCAAGTGCATGAAAGAACTGACATCCAAATTAATTTGACAATAACATGGAAACTCTGAAATTAGACATCTCCAAAACGGGCGTTACGGTTTCGGCCGCAATGCAGGCCAAGGCGCAGGCGGCCAACGCCCTGCTCGAATCGGGCAAGGGCGCCGGCAGCGACTTCCTCGGCTGGGTGCACCTGCCCTCGTCGATCACGCCCGACCGGATCGAAGCCATCGAGAAGCAGGCCGCGAAGCTCCGCGAGAAGGCCGAAGTGATCATCTGCATCGGCATCGGCGGCTCGTATCTGGGCGCCAAGGCCGTGCTCGAAGCCATGAGCGATTCGTTCAAGTTCCTGCACAAGAAGCGAACGGAACCCGTCGTGGTGTTCGCAGGCCAGAACATCTCGGAGGATTACACCCACGAACTGCTCGAAGCCGTGAAGGAGTACTCGATCGCCACGATCGTCATCTCCAAGTCGGGAACCACGACCGAACCGGCCATCGCCTTCCGCCTGATCAAAGCCGAGATCGAAAAGCGTTACGGCAAGCAGGAAGCCGCCGAGCGCATCGTGGCCATCACCGACAAGGCGCGCGGCGCGCTGAAGACGCTCGCCGACAACGAGGGCTACCCGACGTTCGTCATTCCCGACGACGTGGGCGGACGCTTCTCGGTGCTGACTCCCGTGGGCCTGCTGCCGCTGGCGGCCGCCGGCGTGGACATCGCCGCACTGGTGCGCGGCGCGCAGGAGATGGAGCGCGCGACGGCCGACGGCACGCCGTTCGAAAAGAACCCGGCGGCAGTTTACGCAGCCGTGCGCAACGAGCTGTACGAAGGCGGCAAGAAGATCGAGATTCTCGGCTCCTACGAGCCGAAGCTCCAATACATCAACGAGTGGTGGAAACAGCTCTACGGCGAGAGCGAAGGCAAGGACGGCAAGGGCATCTTCCCGGCCAGCGTGACGCTGACGGCCGACCTGCACTCGATGGGACAGTATATTCAGGACGGCGAACGCACGCTGTTCGAAACGATCATTTCGGTCGCCGAACCCGCCGGCAAGGTAGTCGTCGAAGCCGACGGAGAGAATCTCGACGGCCTCAACTTCCTCGCAGGCAAGCGCATTTCGGAGATAAACCGCATGGCCGAGCTGGGCGTGCAGCTGGCCCACGTGGACGGCGGCGTCCCGAACATCCGCATCGAGATTCCGCAGATCGACGCGCATGCCGTCGGCTCGCTGCTCTACTTCTTCGAGCGCGCCTGCGGCATCAGCGGCTACATCCTCGGCGTCAATCCGTTCGACCAGCCCGGCGTGGAGGCGTACAAGAAGAATATGTTCGCCCTGCTGGACAAACCCGGCTACGAAGAGGCTTCGAAAGCCATCAAGGCACGGCTGTAACAGTCGCACATAAGGCAAGAAGGCGGAGTCTCCGGACTCCGCCTTTTTATTTTGCCCGAATCTACCGGGGCCGTCCATGAAAAACAGCTTCCCGTTGGCACAAAAAATGCTTCCGGAAATTTATTCCACCGTCGATATGATTATGAAAGGACGTCCGTTATTGGTTCTGCTGCTGTTCGCGGCATCGGCAGTCATCCTCGCAGGGATGTACTACGCCGCGACGCGCGAGGGAACGACGACACGGCAGGACAAATGGGCCGGCGTGCTGTCGGACCTCGACGCATGCAGCCGCCGCAAGCACGTCAAATCGGCACAGTACGACCATTTCGCGGGCATCGCCCGGCAAGAGCGGGAGCACGACGCCGAACGGCTGTTCCGGGCCATGGCCCACGCCGAGCGACTTCAGGAGTACAACTGCGCCAACGCCATCGTCCGGCTCGGCGGCCGCTACGCACCGCCGGAGCGAGTCACCGTCTTCCACGGCACGACCGACGACAACCTGCGCCGGAGCATCGACTTCGCACGCCGTCCGCCGGAGGGGCTGCATGCAGACGACATCGAGCGCGCCCTGCAAAGCGGCAACCGCTATGCGGCCCGCGTGCTGATCTGGGCGAGGTCCGGGGACATGCGGCATCTGGCGCTGATGGAGACCTGCCGCCGCCGGCTGGCGGCCAACAGACCTGCGGGCACACAGGGCAACATCGCCGGCAGGAGGGCAAATAATGGCACGGCAGGCGCCCCGGCGAACGGGACGGCCCGCGCTTCAGGACGCGGAACAGCAGAAGGTTCGGAAAACAGTCGGCCGGACGCTACGGCAGACAACGCCCCGAAAGGCTATCTGGTCTGTCCGACCTGCGGCAACATCTATCCGGCGGGGTGCAGCGATTCCTACTGCCCCTGCTGCCTGACCGACGGGCGGAGGTTCGTCGCGTTCGAAGATTGACGCGCCACCGAATCCGGATTTTCACACGCCTTTCGCGAGCCGCGCGACCGAATCGGCAAGAGAGGATTCCCAGCGCGCGTCGCATCCGAACCGCCCGACATGGATCAGGGGCTTGGTTTTGCCGTGGAAATCGCTGCCGCAGGTCATCAAGGCCCCACGGCGCCGGACCAGCGGCGCGAAATAGGCGATCTGCCGATCATCGTGGTAATTATTGAAAACTTCCAATCCCTCGGCCCCGCGCTCCAGCAACTTCTCGACGATACGCTCCCGGCCCCGCAGATTGAGTCCGGGATGCGCGACCACCGGCACGCCCCCGTTGTCGCGAACCAGCTCGACGGCGTCGCGGAAGTTCATATATTCCATCGGGACGAAAGCGGGCCTGCCCTGCGCGCCGAAGTCGAGGTAAAAGTTGATATAGGGCATATCTCCGCGCACGCCGCCCTCCCGGTAGGGAGCCAGCAGCGGCGTATCGCACGCGGCGTCGGAGAGCATCACTTCGGCGATCAGCTCCATCGTCGGCAGTTTGCCCGCCGCGGCGGCCAGCACGGCCTGCTCATCGACGGCGAAGCCCAGCCGACGGAGCTTCCCGACCGTCTCGCCGAACGACGCCATGACCTTGGCGGCGACGGTCTCTTCCAGCGCACGGAAATCGGGAGACTTCCAGTCGATGCCATAGCCCAGCAGATGCAGGTCCGTACCCTCGAAGCTGCAATCGATCTCGATACCCGGCACAAACTCCAATCCGGCGTGCAAAGCCCCGTCGCAGGCTTCGTCCAGCCCCCGCACGGTGTTATGGTCCGTCAAGGCGAAGAGGTCAACGCCCCCGGCGGCGCATTTGCCGACGATGTCGGCGGGACGGAACTCTCCGTCGCTGCTGTATTGCGAATGAATATGTAAATCGGCACGAATCATAAGCTACAATTATTACGGGCGCCCCTTTCAGGAATATAAAGATAAGGACAAACGGCCGCAAAACAAAATCCGCCCCGGACGGGCTTGCCGTTCGGGGCGGACCGTATCGTCCTGAGGCGGGAAACTACTCCTCCTCGACCTCCTTCATGTTGTGGTAAACGTTGGTCACGTCGTCGTCCTCTTCGAGTTTCTCGACGAGTTTCTCGATCGACTCGCGGCCTTCGGCGTCCAGTTCCTTCGTATCGGTGGGCAGGTAAACCGACTCTCCCGACACGATCTCGTACCCCTTGTCGTCAAGCCATTTCTGAATGGCGCCGAACGACTCGTAGGGGGCGTAAACCGTAACGCCGTCCTCTTCGGGATAGAACTCGTCCACACCCAGATCGATCATCTCCAGTTCGAGCTCCTCCATATCGACGCCTTCGGCCGGGCGGAACTTGAAGACGCACTTGTGGTCGAACATGAACGCCACGCTGCCGCTGTTGCCCAGCGTACCGCCGCATTTGTTGAAATACATGCGCACGTTGGCCACGGTGCGGTTGGTGTTGTCGGTCGCGGTCTCCACGAGGAATGCGATGCCGTGCGAGCCGTATCC
This sequence comes from Alistipes finegoldii DSM 17242, assembly GCF_000265365.1. Classification (NCBI taxonomy): domain Bacteria; kingdom Pseudomonadati; phylum Bacteroidota; class Bacteroidia; order Bacteroidales; family Rikenellaceae; genus Alistipes; species Alistipes finegoldii. The sequence goes on along the minus strand of NC_018011.1, from coordinate 2,208,269 downwards.
TTCGTAGATGACCTCCTTGTAATCGGCGGCATCTTTCTCGGTGGCGCGCTTGATGGCGCGTTCGACGTTCTCCTTGGGCATGTTCTCGGCCTTGGCATTCTGCATCAGAATACGCAGACGGGTGTTGCCCGAAGGATCGGGTCCGGCGGCCTTGACCGCGATCTCGATCTCTTTTCCCAGTTTGGTGAACGTGCGGGCCATATGTCCCCAACGCTTCATTTTACGCGCTTTGCGATACTCAAAAGCTCTTCCCATATGAATTTTTCGTTATTATTTTTCGTTCGTGGTGCAAAGGTATAAAATTAAGAATTAAAAATTAAGAATTACGGCCAAAATTTATTATGCGCGGCGCGTATGCGGATTTTGGGATATTTGTGTAATTTTGCGCAGCACTAAATCCGGTAATTATGGAAATCAAAAGCAGATTCGACCATTTCAACATCAACGTCACCGACCTCGGACGCAGTCTCCAATTTTACGACAAGGCGCTGGGCCTGAAAGAAACAGGCCGCAAGGAAGCGGGCGACGGAAGCTTCATACTGGTTTATCTGGGCGACGGGGAGACGGGATTCCGCCTCGAACTGACATGGCTGCGCGACCACGCCGGCGCCTATGAACTGGGCGAAAACGAGAGCCATCTCTGCATGCGCGTGGCGGGCGATTACGACGCCGTCCGCGAATACCACCGCGCCATGGGCTGCATCTGTTACGAGAATCACGACATGGGGCTTTATTTCATCAGCGATCCCGACGACTACTGGATCGAGGTGCTGCCCGTAAAATAAGCGGAATACCCATACGGCGTCATTCACGCGCCGCCGGCCGAAGCCGCGGCGCGCGAAACGGCGCAAAACCGCAGCGCATGCGGCCCGAAGGGCGGCGGCGCGTCAAAACAAACACCTATGCAAAACAACACCGAATTGCAGCGGGAGGCCGATGAGGCGGTCCGCGTGATGAAAGCGGGAGGCATCATCCTCTACCCCACCGACACGGTCTGGGGGCTGGGCTGCGACGCGACCAACGCCGAAGCCGTGGAGCGCATCTACAAACTCAAACGGAGCGAAAACAAGAAGTCGATGCTCATGCTGTGCGCGTCGGCCGACATGGTCGTGCGCTACGTAAACAAGGCTCCCGGCATCGCGTTCGAGGTCATGGAGCTGGCGACCAGCCCGCTGACGGCGATCCTTCCGGGAGCGGCCGGCGTCGCCGAGAACCTGATTCCCGAAGAGCGGACGCTCGGCGTGCGGATTCCCGACCACGAATTCTGCCGCCGGATACTGCGGGGGCTGGGGCGGCCCGTGGTCTCGACCTCGGCCAACATTTCGGGCGAGGCGACGCCCGCAGGACTCGCCGAAGTGTCGCGCGAGATCATCGACGGCGTCGATTTCGTCGTCAATCCCCGCTTCGAGGGCAAGCCCACGAAAAAGGCGTCGTCGATCATCGCCTTCGGCGAGGGCGGCGAAGTGAAAATCATACGCGAATAACACACATGGCAAAAACGTTGGAAACCTCCATCCAGAAGCGCTTCTCGGACGTCGATCCGTTCCAGCATGTGAACAACGTCTCGCAGCAGATGTATTTCGACGTGGGAAAAATGGAGTATTACGAAAAGATACTCGGCGACGAGGTGCTGCTCGGCGATCTGCGCATCGTCACCGTCTCCACTTCGACCTCGTACATAGATCAGATCCGCCTGCACGACAGGGTGCGCGTCACGACCACCTGCGAGAAGATCGGCAACAAAAGCCTCACGCTCTTCCAGCGGCTGCTCGCCGGCGACCGGGTGTGCAGCGAGAGCCGCTCGGTGATGGTCGCATTCGACTTCTCGCGGCAGCAAAGCATGCCCGTGCCCGATGCGTGGCGCGAACGCCTGCTGGCGGACTAGGCCCGCAGTTTCCCGTCGCTGCCCACGGGCGGCAGTCCGTGGCGGACGTAATACTTATAGCCGATCACCACCAGCACCACGCCTGCGAAGATGAAGACAAGGGCCACGACGTTGGCCGTGTCGAAGACGGCCTGACCGCGGACGATGGCCAGAATTCCGGCGGTCACCGGCTGGATATAGCGGTAGAGCGCCGTATGGACCGAGGTGAGTTTCTCCGTACCCCGGTACAGCAGGTACATGGGCAGGACCGTGCCCAGAATCAGGATATAGGCCAGTTCGGCCTGCGCCTGAAGGGGCAGTTTCAGGAACTGCGTATGGGCGATGTATTTCCAGAAGAATGGCGCCGTCACGGCCAATCCGATGATGTAGTACCACCCCATCACCACCAGCGTTCCCAGCCGTTCGAGCTGGGGTTTGATAATCACCGTATTGATGGCGATCGCCACCACGGCAACCAGTACCAGCGCATTGCCGTAGGCGCGGCTGCCGTGGGTGAGCACGAACCCGTGGTCGAAGAGCAGGACGGCGGCGCCGATCAGGGCGCAGACGACGCCCACGACCCGCGCCCTGATGTATTTGTGCGGGTGCATCAGGTGGTCCGTGATCAGCGTCACGGCGGGACCGAGGGTCGAGATGATCGAAGCGTCGATGGGCGAGGTGTAGGACGATCCCCACAACAGCATGTACATCCAGCCGTAGACAATCAGCATCGTGACGATCAGGATATTGCCCGCGTCGCGCCAGCGGATGCGGAACGACTGCTTCGAGAAGAGCGCGAAGGGAATGAAGAACACCGCCGCCGAAAGGACCTGAAGCATGAATATCTGCTGGAAGTCCAGATAATTGCGCGTAAGGGAGACATAGAACGAAAAGTTCGCTCCGAAAAAGAGGTTGGCAAATACCAGATCGATATTGTAACGCGTTTTGCTCACGGGAATTCCGAGGGGCAATTATTACACCAAATTTTACCTATATTTGCCGCGTCAATCCCGCAATGACATGGACAAAGGAAAACTGAAAGGCCACGCGGCTCTCTGGGTCGCAAATCTCGTCTGGGGCCTCAACGCGCCGATCGGCAAGAGCGTGCTCTGGTCGGAGAGCAATCCCGGCGGGGTCAGTCCGTTCGCACTGAGCGTCTACCGCATGCTGGGCGCCTGCCTGCTATTCTGGAGCGTTTCGTTTTTCCTGCCCCGCGAGAGAGTCGCACGGCGCGACATCGTGCTGCTGCTCTTCGCGTCGGTGTTCGGCATCCAGCTCAACCAGATGCTTTTCCTCTGGGGGCTGTCGCTCACCTCGCCCATCGACTCGTCGATCATCGCCACGGTGGTCCCCGTACTGACGATGGTGCTGGCGACGCTGTTCCTGCGCGAGCCGATCACATGGCTCAAGGCGGGCGGCGTGTTCCTCGGCTGCGCCGGGGCGCTGCTGCTGATTCTGGTCAGCCGGCACGGGACGGGGCACACGAGCAGCGTCAAGGGCGACGTATTGTGTCTCGTCAGCGCGGTCAGCTACGCCACCTACCTCACCGCTTTCCGCAACGTAATCGTCAAATATTCGCCCGTAACGACCATGAAGTGGATGTTCCTCTTCGCGGCCGTCGTCGCTGCCGCGGTCTATTACCGGCCGCTCACGGCGGTGGACTACGCCGCGCTCGCGCCCCGGACATGGGCCGGAATCGGCTACGTGGTCGTCTGCTCGACCTTCCTCTCCTACTTCATGGTGCCGATCGGACAGCGTTACCTGCGGCCCACGGTGGTGTCGATGTACAACTACGTACAACCCGTCGTGGCGGTGCTTTTCTCGGTTGCAATCGGTCTCGACTCCTTCGGGTTCACCAAGGCCGCAGCGGCCCTGTGCGTCTTCGCCGGGGTCTGGCTGGTGACCAAATCCAAATCGCGGGCGCAGGTGGAGGCGGAAGCGGGCATGAAAAAAGGTTGAGTATCTGCAACTCAACCTTTTGATTTACAAATACGCCCTGAACGGACAAGACCGTTTTCAGAGGTTCTGAACCGCGGCTTTGGTCAATCCCTTCTCCGCCGCCAGCCGCTCCATCAGGGCGTAGGCCGCGTCGTAATCGTTGGGAATTTCGCCGTCGAGAATGGCGTTCTTGATCACCTCCTTGATGTCGCCGATGGCACGGCAGGGACCGATGCCGTAGGTCTGCATGATGATCTCGCCCGTGATCGGCGGCTGGAAGTTGCGGATGCGGTCGCGCTCCTCCAAATCCTTCATCTTGCGGCGCACCAGCTCGAAATTGGCCAGATAGCGTTTGACCTTGGCGTCGATGCCCGAAGTGATGTCGGCTTCGCACAGGATCATCAGCTGCTCCACGTCGTCGCCCGCCTCGAACAGCAGACGCCGCACGGCCGAGTCCGTGACCAGATCTTCGGAGAGGATGATCGGCCGCAGGTGGAGGAAAACCAGCTTCTGCACGAATTTCATATGCTCGTTGAGCGGCAGCTTCAACTGCCGGAAGATCGCCGGCACCATCTTCGAGCCGAGGACCTCGTGGCCGTGGAACGTCCAGCCGACCTTGGGATCGTAAGCCTTCGTCAGCGGCTTGGCGATGTCGTGCAGCACGGCGGCCCAGCGCAGCCACAGATCGCCGCTGCGGCGGGCGACGTTGTCCAGCACCTTGAGCGTATGGATAAAATTGTCCTTATGGGCATGCGCGCCCCGCTTCTCGACGCCCTTGAGGTTGTGCATCTCCGGGAAAATCAGCTCCAGAAGCCCCGTCAGCTCCAGCAGTTCGAAGCCCATCGAGGGTACGGGCGAAAGGACGATCTTGTTAAGTTCCGCAGCGATGCGTTCGCGCGACACGATCCGGATGCGGTGCGCATTGCGGCGGATGGCGTCGAAGGTCTCGCCTTCGATCGTGAACCCCAACTGCGACGCGAAGCGCACGGCCCGCATCATGCGCAGCGGGTCGTCCGAGAAGGTAACGTCGGGATCGCACGGCGTGCGGATGACGCACTCTTCGAGGTCGTCCATGCCGTCGAACGGGTCGACCAGCTCGCCGAACGAACCGGCGTTGAGCGACCACGCCATGGCGTTGATCGTGAAGTCGCGGCGGCGCTGGTCGTCTTCGAGCGTGCCCGCCTCGACCTGCGGTTTGCGCGAATCCTGCGTATAGGACTCACGGCGGGCGCCCACGAACTCGACCTCGACGCCCTTGTGGCGGAGCATGGCCGTGCCGAAGGTCTTGAATACCGAGACCTTGGCGTGCAGTTCGCTGCCCAGCGCTTCGGCCAGCGCGATACCGCTGCCCACGACCACCACGTCGATGTCGGTCGAGGGGCGGCGCAGGAAATGGTCGCGCACGTAACCGCCTACGACGAAAGCCCTCACGCCCTGCTCCTCGGCCAGACGCGAGATTCGCCGGAATATGGGATTCGTCAGCGGCACGCGGCTACCTCACGAATTTTTCGATCACCGTCTTCCACGCCAGATAGCCCTCGCCCATCAGGTGCAGGCCGTCGTTGGTGTACTGCTTGTCGAGCATGCCCTTCTCATCGACCAACGCGGAATAGACGTCGACATACATCACGTTCTTGCGCCCTTCGCAAAGCGTTTCGAGCAGCTTGTTGGTCTCGATGATCTCGGCGCCCTTCTTCCAGTGGTTCTTCGGCTTGGCCTTCGTATCCACGCCGTTTACGGGAAGGATGCTCTGCACGTAGATCTTCGTCCACGGCGACTCCTCGGCGAAACGGTCGAGCAGTTTTTCGACATTGGCGGCGACCTCTTCGGGCGCGATGCCGACGGCCAGATCGTTTGTGCCGATCATCAGGAACAGCTTTTTGGGATGGCCGTTGATGATCGGATCGAGCCGGTCGAGCAGCCAGCCGGAACGGTCGGCGCTGATGCCGCGGTTCTTGACATGGCGGTTGTTGAACAACTCGGCCCACTCGCCGCCGTCGGTGATGCTGTTGCCGAGGAAAACGATGTCGTTGCCGCGAATCGGCAACTGCTCGAAAAGACTGCGTTTCTGGTAGTTGTATTCGCTCTGGGCGAACGATGCGGCAGCAAGGAGAAGCGCCGCGGCAAGGAGAACGATTTTTTTCATGGTCGGCTTCTTTTTATCATTTTCTATTTATCGGAGTTCGCGTTTGTAAAGCTGGACCGTGTTTTCCAGCCCGTAATAGAGCGCGTCGCAGATCAGCGCGTGGCCGATCGAGACTTCGTCGGTCCACGGGATGCGGCTGACGAAAAAGCGCAGGTTTTCGAGATTGAGGTCGTGTCCGGCATTCAGGCCGAGTCCCTGACGGCGGGCCTCCTCGGCCGCCGCGAGATAGGGCGCCAGCGCGGCTTCGGCGCCGGCGGGGTATTCGCGGGCGTAGGCCTCGGTATAAAGCTCCACGCGGTCGGCGCCGCAGGCCTTCGCCCCGGCGACCATCGCCGGATCGGGATCAACGAAAACCGAGACCCGGATGCCTTTCTCATGGAACCGCGCCGTGACTTCGGTCAGGAATCCGCGGTTGGCGAGCGTGTCCCACCCGGCGTTCGACGTAATGGCGTCGTGGGCGTCGGGCACGAGGGTCACCTGCGTCGGCACGACCTCCAGCACCAGATCGACGAAGCTCGGAATCGGATTGCCCTCGATATTGAATTCGGTGGCGAGGACCCGTTTCAGGTTCCGCACGTCCTCGTAGCGGATGTGGCGGGCGTCGGGACGCGGATGGACCGTGATGCCTTCCGCGCCGAAACGCTCGATATCGAGGGCCGCACGGACCACGTCGGGAAGATTTCCGCCGCGCGAATTGCGCACCACGGCAATCTTATTGATGTTTACACTCAACTTTGTCATAAAATTCGCTATATTTGCATTCGGGACCCGTCTGCGGCCGCTGCCGGATGAAGCCGGAATGCGGACTGCGCCGTCCCCGATGTTGAACCAAGTTGCGCCGGGCGATCCGGACGAGGCACGAACCGGCTTCCTGTATCGTCTTGGCGTGGTAAAGTTACTTATTTTTTCGAAACTCCGCCGATGAAAATCATACTTTTTTCCCGCCGCCAGCTGCCTCACACCGCCGGGGAGATCTGCCAGCTGTTCGAAGCCTTCCGCATTTTCGGATTCGACTACGCCGTCAACGAGGAGTTCGCGCCTCTGGCCGAAGAGCTTACGGGCATCCGCATTCCGCCGGAAAAGATCTACGGACAATGCACGGGCAAACAGCCTGCCAATTCGGTGATGGTCTGCTACGGCGGCGACGGCACGCTGCTCGAAGGCGTGCACCGTCTCTGCGGCGCACCGATTCCCGTCATGGGCATCAACGCCGGGCATCTGGGCTTCCTGACCAGCGCCCCGTCCGCCGGCCTGAACCTGATCTTCAAGGAGATCGCGGAGGGGCGTCTCACCACCGAGGCCCGCTCGATGATCGAAGTCACGGGCGATTACGCCGAGCAGCCCGACACCACGCTGGCGCTCAACGAATTCACCGTACAGCGCCACGGCGCAGGCATGATCTCGGTCGAAACCTACGTGGACGACCAGATGGTCGCCACCTACCACGGCGACGGCGTCATCTTCTCGACGCCGACCGGCTCGACGGCCTACTCGCTCAGCGCGGGCGGCCCGGTCGTAGCCCCGACGTGCGCCTGTCTGGTGATCTCGCCGCTGGCGCCGCACAACCTGACGATGCGCCCCGTGGTCATTCCCGACACCGCCGTCATCACGCTTCACGTACACACGCGCCGCTCGGACGCATTCGTCACTCTGGACAACCGCGTCTATGCCGTCGGGCAGGAGGCGACATTCACCGTCAAACGCGCCGAACAGAAGATTTTTTTGGCCGTACCGCACAATATATCATTTTACGACACGTTACGGAATAAAATGATGTGGGGCATCGACATCCGCAGTTAATGCCCTGCACAAAAACGGTGTAAAGTTGTTCATTTAATAGGTATTTTTCATTTTTATTCCCTATATTTGTGCCCTAATATGAGCGAGCAGAATCGCATACCGCAACACGTCGCCATCATCATGGACGGCAACGGCCGCTGGGCCGAGTTGCGCGGCAAAGAGCGTTACGAAGGCCATGTCGCCGGCGTCGAACCCGTACGGGCGTCGCTGCGCGCCGCCGCGCGCTGGGGTGTGAAGTACCTGACGCTCTATGCGTTCTCAACCGAAAACTGGGGACGTCCCGCGCAGGAGGTCGATGCGCTGATGGAACTTTTCTGCAAAAGCGTGGTCAACGAAACGCCCGAACTGATCCGTCAGGGGGTGGAGATCCGGATGATCGGCGACCGCACGCGTTTTTCGGAAAAGGTGCAGCGTTATCTGGCCGAAGCCGAGCAGCGGACCGCCGGAGGCAAGACCCTGACGCTGATACTGGCGCTCAACTACTCCTCACGCAGCGAGATCACCCGCGCCGTACGCCAAATCGCCGCACGGGCCGCATCGGGAGAGCTGGCGCCGGAGGAGATTTCGGAAGGCACGATCAGCGCGGCGCTCGACACGGCGCCCTACCCCAACCCGGACCTGATCGTCCGCACGAGCGGCGAACACCGGCTCAGCAACTTCCTGCTCTGGCAGGCGTCCTACGCCGAACTCTACTTCCCGGAGGTGCTGTGGCCCGATTTCACCGAGGAGGAGTTCGACCGTGCAATGGAGGAATACGCCCGGCGCGACCGCCGTTTCGGGCTGGTAAAATAGATGAAGTTAAGATTAGATTTAAATAGATGAATTATTTCGGTAAGATATTCACGGCAGCCGCTGCCCTCGTGCTGTGCTGCACGAATATATTCGCCCAAGAGCAGAATCCTGCTGACACCGCGGCTTCGGCCAAGCCCGCATTCCCGGAAGACGCACCCATATTGCGGCAGGACGGCGCGCAGAAACTCTATTACATCCGCGACGTCAACATTCACGGCGTGCAGTACCTCAACCCCGACATTCTCAAGTCTTCGGCCGGGCTGATCCCCGGCGATTCGATTTACCTGCCGAGCAACTTCATCGCAAACGCCATCTCGCGTCTGTGGAGCCAGCGGTTTTTCTCGGACGTGAAGATCGGAGCCGAGATCGAGGGCGACAGCCTCGATCTGGAGGTGTTCCTCAAAGAGCGGCCGCGCGTCAACAACTGGGACTTCGAAGGCATCTCGAAGGGCAAGAAGAAAGACCTGCTCGAAAAGCTCAAGCTCAAACGCGGCAGCGAGCTTTCGGATTACGTCATCGACAAGAACCAGAAACTCATCAAGGCCTACTGGTCCGAGAAGGGCTTCCGCAACACGGAGGTCTCGACGCGCATCACCAACGACACGCTGCGCCCGCAGATGGTCAACGTAACCTTCCTGATCGACCGCAAACACAAAGTCAAGATCGGCAAGATCAACTTCACGGGCAACGAGCAGTTCAAGGACAAGCGCCTGCGCCGGACTTTCAAGAAGACGCACCAGAAGAGCATCAACTTCTTCCGCGGCACCAAACTCAACGAGAGCGACTACGAGAACGACAAGGACCTGCTGATCGACTTCTACAACTCGAAAGGCTACCGCAACGCCACGATCGTCAGCGACTCGATCTATCCGATCAGCGACAAGCGGCTGGCCATCGACCTCGACATTTCGGAAGGCAACAAATACTACATCCGCAACGTGTCGTGGGTCGGCAACTCGGTGTACGAAACCGACGACCTGCAGCGCATGTTCGGCGTCAACAAGGGCGACACGTACGACAAGAAGTCGATGCACAAGCGTCTGGGCATCGGCAAGGAGACCGATCCCGAAGCGATGTCCGTATCGTCGCTCTACCAGAACAAGGGCTACCTGATGTCGCAGATCGAACCCGCCGAAACCATCATCGGGCCGGATTCGATCGACATCGAGGTCAAGGTATTCGAAGGCAAGCAGTTCACCATCAACGAAGTCGGCATCACGGGCAACCAGCGCGTGGACGACGAGGTGATCCGCCGCGAGCTTTACACCCGTCCGGGCGAGCTTTACGACCGTTCGCTGCTCATGCAGACCATCCGCACGCTCGGCTCGCTGGGACACTTCAACCCCGAAGCGATCATGCCCGACATCAAACCCGTTTCGAACGAGCTGGTGAACGTCAACTGGCCGCTCGAAGAGCAGGCCTCCGACCAGTTCAACATCGCCGGCGGCTGGGGTTCGGGAACGTTCGTAGGTTCGGTGGGCATCACGCTCAACAACCTTTCGATCAAGAACTTCTTCAAGAAGGGCGCATGGCGCCCCTACCCGATGGGCCAGAACCAGCGGCTGTCGCTGTCGGCGCAGACCAACGGCACCTACTACAAGGCGTTCGCCCTGAGTTTCACCGACCCGTGGCTGGGCGGCAAGAAGCCCAATTCGTTCACCATATCGGCCCACTTCTCCGAGCAGAACAACGCCTATTACGTATGGCAGAAGAGTACGCAGTACTTCCGCACGTACGGTCTGGCGGCAGGTCTGGGCAAGCGTCTCAACTGGCCCGACCCCTACTTCACGCTTTACGGCGAGGCGAGCTACGAACGCTTCTCGCTCAAAAACTGGAATACGTTCGGCATGACCAACGGCGCCGCCAACCTGCTCTCGCTCAAATTCGTCTTCGCACGCAACTCGGTGGACCAGCCGATCTATCCGCGCCGCGGTTCGGAGTTCAGCGCATCGGTGCAGTTCACGCCCCCCTACTCGCTCTGGGACGGCAAAGACTACAAGAAGCTGGCGGAGCTCGCCAACAGCACGGACAGCAAGGTGGCGGACAAAGCAAATCAGGAGCGTTACCGCTGGGTCGAGTTCCACAAGTGGCAGTTCAAGGCGCAGTGGTTCCAAGCGCTGACCAAGAACTCGAATCTCGTGCTGATGCTCAAGGCCGAAATGGGTTACCTCGGCAACTACAACAAATATAAGGTTTCGCCTTTCGAACGCTTCGAAGTCGGCGGCGACGGCATGTCGGGATACAACATCTACGGTATCGACATCATCTCGATGCGCGGTTACGAAGACGGCGCCCTCGATCCTACGAACGACTATTCGGTGGCATACAACAAATACACCGCCGAGATCCGCTACCCCGTCATCCTGAAACCTTCGTCGCAGATCTATGTGCTGGGATTCCTCGAAGGCGGTAACGCATTCGATTCGTGGAAGAAGTTCTCGCCCTTCAAGATCAAGCGTTCGGCCGGTTTCGGCGTACGTCTCTACCTGCCCGTGGTGGGTATGCTGGGTATCGACTGGGGTTACGGCTTCGACTCGCCGGCAGGTCAGAGCGGCAAGAGCGGAAGCCAGTTCCACTTCGTAATGGGCCAGCAGTTCTAACCGGCGCACGATTCCGCGGACAATCCCCACGTATTCGAATCTCCCTTTGAAAAGGGGGACCCGGAATTCCGGCGGAGGCGTTTGCAAAAAAAGAGAGGCTGGCAATAAATTTGAAAGAAAATAGTTATATTTATGGTATGGTTCCGGGAAACCGGCTGAATATTAACTTAAAAACATAAGATTATGAAACGTCTGATTTTAATCGCGGCATTCATTCTCACGGCCGGCACGCTGGCAGCGCAGAATTACATAATCGTCAACAGCGAAAAGGTTTTCAAATCCGTCGCGGCCTACAACAAGGCGATCTCCGATCTGGACGAACTCGCCAAGCAATATCAGGAACAGGTGGACGCCAAATTCGCTGAAGTGGAAGCGCTTTACAACGCCTATATGAATCAGAAGGCTTCGCTCTCGGCGACAACCCGCCAGACCCGCGAAAACGCCATTCTCGCCCGCGAAAAAGAGGCGCAGACCTTTCAGGAGAGCCTCTTCGGCAACGACGGCGCGCTGATGAAAAAGCGGATCGAAATGATCGAGCCGATCCAGAAGAAGGTCTTCGCGGCCATCGAAGCCTACGCCAAGCAGGCCGGCGCCGACGTGGTGCTCGACTCGGCGAACAATCCCACGCTGCTCTATACGAATCCCTGTGTGGAGCGCACGCAGCAGTTGATCGACATACTGAAGAAGTAGAAACATCAAACAATTAACTAATAATCTTTTATGAAAAAAGCAATCAAACTAACCCTTGCGGTTGTATTCGTGATGGGCGCGACATCGCTCTTCGCACAACAGAAATTCGGACGCATCAACACTCAGGAGATCATCGTGGGGATGCCCGAAACGAAGGAGATGCAGACCAACATGGAGGCTTATGCCAAGGATCTTCAGGACAATCTGGAGTCCATGACCGTCGAATACAACCAGAAACTGCAGGAGTTCCAGAAGAATTTCAACACCCTTTCGGAGTCGGTACGCCAGCTCAAGGAGAACGATCTCAACGCCCTGATTCAGCGCCGCAACGAGTTCGAGCAGGCAGCCCAGCAGGACTTCCAGAAGCGTCAGAACGAGCTGCTGGCCCCGATTATCGAGAAGGCCAAGAACGCGATCGACAAAGTGGCTGCCGCAGGCGGCTATCTGGCCGTATTCGACACTTCGACGGGTTCGCTCGCCTATTTCGACGAGGCTTCCCTCACCGACATCGCCCCCGCAGTGAAGAAAGAACTCGGCATTACGGATGCTCCCGCCGCTGCGGCCGCACCCGCTGCTTCGAAATAAGTCACTCCGGGATTTCCCGATGGGGCATGAAAAAGGCGCCGGCGATTCCGGCGCCTTTTTCATGCCCCTGCCGCAAGCGGCGATCAAAAGAGGCACAAAGCTGTTCATTTGGTCCGAATATAAAACTATATGAACTGAATATGAGTTTTTATCGCTATATTTCATCCAAAATCCAGAGACGAAATGAACAATACAGAGAGCCAAACACCGATCAACTCATTTACGCTGGCCGAACTTATAGACTTGGCCGGCGAACAACGTCAGGGCCTGATGCGCGAATGCATTACGGCCAGCAGCGACTCCCAAATGCAGGTCTTCCGGTTCCCGTGCCGCATCGACGCCTTCATAATCGGAGTCGGCACCGAAGGGGAGACCTCCGTATCGTTCAACCTGCATGAATTCCGGCTGAAGAAGGATTCGATGTTCATCTTTACCCCGAAAAATATCCTGCAGGTAAATTCGCAACAGTATTTCAAAGCCGACGTCATCGCCATATCGCCCGACTTCATGCGCCGCATCAACATCGACATCAAAAACATGATACCGCTGTTCCTCAAATTCGTCGAAAATCCCACATTGGCGCTGACGCCCGAAGAGAGCCGCTCCATGCGCGGCATGATCGCCCAGATCGAACGCGAAACCCGCGGGCCGGAGACCCATTTCTCGTTCGATATCGTCAGCGGGCTGATCGCCGCAACGATTTACAAGGTCGGGGATATCATGTACCACTACCTCGCGGAGCATCCCGAAGGGCAGAACAATTCGCACAACCGCGCCGAAGAGTACTTCAAGCAATTCACCCACCTGCTGGGCGAACACTTCCGCGAAGAGCGCAGCGTCGGGTTCTACGCCCGCCAGCTCTGCATCACGCCCAAATACCTCACCACGCTCATCAAGCGCATCAGCGGGCAGTCGGTTTCGGAGTGGATCGACAACTATGTGATTCTGGAGGCCAAAACCCTGCTCAAATACTCGACGATGAGCATACAGGAGATCGCCTACTACCTGAACTTCCCGAACCAGTCGTTCTTCGGCAGCTACTTCAAGCGCAACACGGGCATGTCGCCCTCGCAGTACAAAGCGCAAAACTGACAAGGGCCAGCATCCGGCGAAACACGTCCGGCAATACGCATCCGGCGGTGCATGTCGAGGAGAGGCATATCCGGCAGTGAATATCCGACGGAGCATGTATGACAGCGCATATCCGGCAGTATGCACACCCTCCTGCATACGAAACCCCGGCCGCAGCACTGCGCCGGGGTTTGTCGTCGCGAAGCCTCGTCAGAAGGGATATCCGACGCCGAAGTTGAGCGCGGTATTCTTCCAGCGGAGGTTGTGGATCCACCGTTCGCCCGCCGGATTGTTGGGATTGTGGAGCTGCACGCCCCAGTCGAGCCGGAGCACGGCGAACTTGATGTCGAAACGCAGACCCAGTCCGGTGTTGAATCCCAGCTGCTTATAAAACTTGTCGAAGAAGAAGACCGCCTCGTCGGAGTACTCCGAAGGATTCCGCCGGATATACCAGATATTGCCCAGATCGAAGAAGGTCGCGCCGTGCACCATGCCCCAGATCGGAAAGCGCAGTTCGAGGTTGGCCTCCAGCTTGACATCGCCCGTCTGTATCGGGAAAGAGTCGTGCGGATTGGGCACCGACCCCTGACCGAGCGTGCGGGGCGTCCAGCCGCGCATGCCGTTGCTGCCGCCGGCATAGAACTGCCGGTCGAAGGGCACGGCCGACGAGTTGCCATAGGCCATCGCCACGCCGCCGTAGAGACGCCCCACGAGAGCCGACACCTCGCCAAGCATTATCTTGCGGCTGACGCTCAGGTCCGTACGGAAATACTGCGAATATTCGATGCCGAAGATTTTGGCAGGCTCGCCCTCCTTCGGCCGCGCATAGAACAGCCGGTCCACCGCGTCGATCAGGTTGCCCGCCGTCTCCAGATTGAAGCGGATATTGGTGGCGTTGCCGCCCAGATTCTTACGCTGGTTGTTATAGCTGTAGCCGAACGAAAGGCCGCCGATAAACTGGGTGCGGAAACTGTTTTTCAGGTATTTATTCGTCGTCTTGCCGAGGAAGGTCGAGTCCAGCCGATTCACATCGACGACATTGATATCGACGGGCCGCAGCGAGAACGAAGAGTAACGGTTGTTGGTCCACTGGTAGGTGATTCCCGCACTCGAAAGCGTACGCCGATAATAGGGGCGGTCCTGAAAATTGACCGAAAGCTCCACCTTGGTCTTCGGCTGGTTCACCGAACGGAACCGCCGCGTACGCCACGGCACCAGAAAACGCGGGAAGGTGAGTCCGGTGGTAACGCCGAATTCCGTGGCGCGCTTTTTCTTGGCGTCGGGCGCCTTCATAAACTCGTATCCCGCCGTAAACGAAACGTCCAGCGCCTCCGCTCCCCGGAAGATGTTGCGGTTCTGGTAACCGACGGTAGCCTTCAGTCCGTAGAAACTCGACGTCGTACTGCCTTCGAGATCGACCTTGAAACTCTGCTTGAGCGCCGGGGTGCACAAAATGTTGCACTCCAGATAGCCCTCCTTCGTAAAGCGGGTCTGCGTGGAATCCGCCGAGGCGCCGATGAAGGAGACGTAATTGGTGACATCGACGCTCCGGGGCTGCTCGACGAAGGCGATCTTGGCGCTCTTGAAATAGCCGAGCGACATCAGGTCGGTATAGGCGCGGTTCACCTGCGCCGAATTGTAGACGTAGTTGGGATAGAGCGGCACCGACTGACGCAGAATGGCCGGACGCAGGTTCGGACGCTTCTCGTAGATGATATTCAGACCGCGGTAATAGAGCGTATCGAGCCGCGAAAGAAAGGTCGAATCGGTCCGCGCGACGGTCGGATCGTACGCCGGAAAGACGTTGATCCGGTCGATGCGGTAGACCATGTTGTTGTCCATCACGGCCTGTCCGCGTTCGTTGTAACCCGTAAGATACTGCTTGATATTGACCTGCACATCGACCTGATGGTTTCCGCCGAGCGTGTCGGCGACATAGTCGATGTTGTTGACCGTAAAGTTGTAGTAGCCGCGCTCCTTGAGGAAAGCCGTGACGCGCTCCCGCTCGCGGTCGAGCACCGCGATGTCGAAAACCCGCCCCGGACGGATCAGCGTATTGGCGGTGTCGGGCAGGATGATCTGTTCGAGGAACTTGTCCTGAAAATCGTACGAAATGCTGTCGATGCGGTAAGGCTCGCCCTGCCGGGTGCGGTAGACGACTTTGGCGCGCCTGCGGCGCGAGGTGGTATCGACTTCGAACGTCGCTTGGGAAGAGAAGAACCCGCGCGTGTCCATATAGACCTTCAGGTTCTGCGCGCTCCGCTCGGTCAGGCTCATGTCGAGCAGCACGGGTTCCTGCCCGATCTTGCGTTTCCAGTTGTTCCACCAGTTCTGCTTGCCCGGATTGGCCTGCTCGTAGAGCCAGACATAGAAATTCGTCCCCAGAAAACGCTTGTTGGGGGTCTGGCGCACGTATTTTTCGAGGTCGGCAGCCGTGATGCGCTCCTTGCGGGGCGTCGATTTGTCGGACTCGATCGTCACCTTCTGCAGCAGGTACTGCCCTTCGGGAATCTTGCGCGTAACGCTGCACGCGGAGCACAAAAAGCCCAGCACGGCGACAGCTAATATACGACTCAAGCCCCGCACGCCCCCGATCAGTTGTTAAAGAACCCCTTCTCTTTCAGCAGAGCGAAGTAGGAATTCGAGATGGAGAGGTTGTCCTCACGCACATAACGGCGCTGCGTGAAAATCTGCGCCAGATTAGGCAGCCCGTTCTCCTCCAGCAGACGCTTGGTCAGCTCCGACTCTTCGCGCTCGGCCCACAATTCGTCGATCTCGGCGGCCGTATAGTCGGTGTATTTCTCGTAATGCACGACGGCTTCCAGCGGCAGACGGTCGGTCAGTTCGGGCGATTCGTCGGGATAGCCCAGCACGATGGTCGTCACGGGAATCACCCTCTTCGGAAGTTCGAGTATCTCGGCGATCATCCCGGCCGTATAGATCGTCGTACCGAGGTAACAGATGCCCAGCCCGTTCATTTCGGCCTCGACGCAGAGGTTCTGGGCCGCAAGCAGGGCGTCCGTCGAAGCGTTCAGGAACCATGCGAAGTTGTCGTATGCGGGATCGGCGTCGCGCTGCTCGCACCACATCGAGAAGCGGTGCACGTCGGCGCAGACCGTCACCACGCAAGGCGCCTGCGTCACCATCGGCTGGTTGAAATGGCACGGGGCGAGTTTCGCGCGCAGGGCCGCATCGCGCGTCACGACCAGCGAATAGAGCTGCATGTTGCCGCAGGTCGAAGCCCGCGAAGCCGCTGCCAGTATCTCCTGCAGCAGCTCTTCGGGAACGGGTGTGGAACAGAATTTACGTATCGAACGATGCTTGAAAAGCACGCTTTTCATGGATTTTTTCTTTTATCGGTTCTGTATAAAAACAATACAAGCGTCCGCCGGTCCGGGCGAATGCGCTTATTTTCCACAAAAATAGTAAAACTTTTAGAAGTTTTATTATTTTTGCGATGATATAACCACTATCCGGAATGCTGGTATCATTCGTAAAATACGAGGGCGCAGGCAACGATTTCATCCTCATCGACGACCGCGAAGAGCTGTTCAGCGCCGACGCACGGCTGATCGCGGCCTTGTGCGACCGCCACTTCGGCATCGGAGCCGACGGGCTGATGACCCTGCGGCGCAGCGTCGAGATGGACTGCTCGATGCGCTACTACAACGCCGACGGTTCGCCGGGCGAAATGTGCGGCAACGGCGCACGGTGTTTCGCGCTTTTCGCCGAGCATCTGGGCATCGGCGGCGAAACCAAGTATTTCGACGCCACGGACGGCATGCACACCGCGCGCATACGCCGCGCGAAGAACCGGACGGGCGAGATCGAGCTGGGCATGATAAATGTATCGGAAATTCGCAGCGGCAAAGGCTGGTGGTTCCTCAATACGGGCGTTCCCCACTATGTGGAATTCACGGAGGAGCTGGACGGCGTGGACGTAAAGGGTCTGGGACGGATGATCCGTCACGACACGGCGCGTTTTCCGCAGGGTACGAACGTCAATTTCGCAGAGATCGCAGGCGAGGGCGAAATCCGGATGCGGACCTACGAACGGGGCGTCGAAAACGAAACGCTGGCCTGCGGCACAGGAGCCACGGCCGCGGCGATCATAACCAATTACGCTTTGCAGCACGAAACGACCAAATACCGAATCACGGTGCCCGGAGGCGAACTGCACGTACGCTTCTCGCATGAACCCGGCACGCAGACCTATACGGATATCCGGCTTACGGGCCCCGCGCGGCGCGTCTTCAAAGGGGTATTCGAAACCGACAATTTCTAAACCACTCATCTTTTCCCATCCATGAAAACACAAAAGGGAATTCGCGAACATGAAGCGGACGAACTTCGGAAAGCCAAACGTCTCGAACCGATGCGCAAAAGCGGCAAGGAGCGCCATTCGCTCTACCGTTCGATCGACGAAGAGGAGGAGGAAGAACTCATGCCCCGGCGCGAATCCGTACTCGACTACCTCGACGATCAGGACGAGGAGTAAGCCCTGTAATCATGACTGAAAAATTTATTATGGCCGGCTCCACGGCCCTGCACGTCTGCGACTCGCAGGCCGGAGACAAATGCGTCGTGCTGCTGCACGGCTATCTCGAATCGCTGCTCGTCTGGGAGGATTTCGTACCTTATCTATATAAGGAGGTGCGCGTGGTGACGCTCGATCTGCCGGGCCACGGCATTTCGGTGGTGACGGGCGCGGTCCACACGATGGATTTTCTGGCCGACACGGTCGCCGACGCGCTCAAAGCCCTCGGCATCGGACGCTGCACGCTCGTAGGACATTCGATGGGCGGATACGTGGCGCTGGCTTTCTGCGAACGCCATCCCGAAATGCTCGACGGCGTGGTGCTGCTCAGCTCCACGCCCAATCCCGACACGCCGGAGAAGGCCGAAAACCGCCGCAGGGAGAT
The DNA here is from genome assembly GCF_000265365.1 of Alistipes finegoldii DSM 17242. Taxonomy (NCBI): domain Bacteria; kingdom Pseudomonadati; phylum Bacteroidota; class Bacteroidia; order Bacteroidales; family Rikenellaceae; genus Alistipes; species Alistipes finegoldii. The sequence goes on along the minus strand of NC_018011.1, from coordinate 2,189,861 downwards.
CGCGCTCGTCGAGGCCGGGAAGAAAGAGATGCTGGCACGGGTAGCTCCCGCCGCAGGATTCGCCGAAGAGAACCGCGCACGCATGCGGGACGAAATCGAAGACCTTACCGAGCAGGTTTTCGTCACCGAAGACGAGGGAATCGTAGCCCTGCTGGGCGGCATGATCGCCCGCAGGGACCAGAACGAAATGCTGCGCACGTCGAAGGTCCCGCAGCTTTTCATACTCGGTCGAAAAGACGGTTACATACCGCCCGAAGCCGCCGAAAAGATGGTTGCGGAGCACCCGCAGGCGCAGGTCGTATGGCTGGAAAATTCGGGACACATGGGATTCCTCGAAGAGCCGGAAGCGGCGGCTCAGGCGATACTGGATTTCGTCCACGATGAAAAAATCGAATAGCGCGAAAAAACTGTTCGGGCGATAATTTCTCCGGGGTTCAGCCGGCGCGATTCGATCCCATTCCCGGAACAAACTAAACCGATCCTCTCTGAACCGCGTCTCATCGGTTCCGGCAGGATATAAAACCTTTGAACGATGAACGAAGAGATGAAATTCTGTCAGAGCTGCGGCATGCCGATGCAGACGGCGGGCGACTTCGGCACGGAAGCCGACGGCGGCGCGAGCGTGGACTACTGCGTCTATTGCTACAAAAACGGCGCCTTTACCGAAGCGTGCACGATGGAAGAGATGATCCGGCACTGCGCCGAGTTCCACGAAGAATTCCGCGACGAGAACGGCAAAAGCTATACCCGTGAAGAGGCTGTCAGGCTGATGCGGGAGTATTTTCCGACGCTCAAGCGCTGGAGCAAATAACGAAAGCGGACCGGAAATTCCGGTCCGTTTTTGTATCCGCAGCAGAATTGCGTTATATTTGTCCCGAAAAAACCACAAACGCTGATTAAAACATACTTGAAATGAAAAAACTTTTCTTTATGGGCTTTGCCCTGCTTCTGTGCGCCATGTGGCCCGCCGACGCCGCAGCCCAGCTGAAAATCGGCGGCAGGAAACTCAACACCGGAAAACTGCTCGAAGCGGGAAAGGACGTGGCCAAAGCCGTGACATTGAGCGACAAGGACATTGCCCAGCTGAGCCGCGAAGCGGTCGAATGGATGGATGCCAACAACCCCATCGCCGACGAAACGACCGAATACGGCGCACGTCTCAAGCGGCTGACCGAGGGGATCACCGAGATCAACGGACTGCCGCTCAACTTCAAGGTCTACCATGTCGTGGACGTCAATGCCTTCGCCTGCGGCGACGGTTCGATCCGCGTATTCAGCGCCCTGATGGACCTGATGGACGACGACGAACTGATGGCGATCAGCGGCCATGAGATCGGCCATGTGGTACATGCCGACGTAAAACACGCGATGAAAAACGCCTACCTCTCATCGGCGGCGCGCAATGCCGCAGGAGCCGCCGAGGGCAGCACGCTGGCCAAGCTGAGCGACTCGCAGCTCGGCGAGGTCGTGACGGCATTCACCGGCGCCCAGTTCTCGCAGAAGCAGGAATACGAAGCCGACGAATACGGATTCGAATTCTCCGTAAAGAACGGTTTCAGCCCCTACGGCATGGGCAATTCGCTGAACAAGCTGGTCGAGCTTTCCAAGGGCGCGAAGTCCTCGACGGTACAGAAAATGTTCTCTTCGCATCCCGACAGCGAAAAACGCGCTGCGCGCATGAAAGAGAAAGCCGACGCCTACGTAGCCGCACACCAGCAGTAGGCCGTCAAGCCGCAGCGGATACCCCGCGTTCAACGGCCGAAAAGTCCGGCAACCAGCATATTCGGAATAAAACCGGTTGTCCGGAATAAAACCCGCCGCAGCACGCCAGCCTTCGCATTGGCACACTCATGCAACGGAAAAGCCGCCCCTTTTTGGGCGGCTTTTTTGCATGTCTCGCTATTTTATCAGCGGCTGACAGACAGGACAGTAATAGACGGCTCCGCCCAGATAAGCCTCCTTGACAATCGCACCGCCGCAGCCCGGACAAGGCTCCGCGAAGGTGTTTTTAGAGAGCAGGGTCTTGTACCCGCCGGGCTTGCCCAGCAAATCTTTCTCCGTATCGCGTCCGCCGCGATCCGCCATATCCCTCAGGGTCGATTTCACCGATGAATACATCCGCCCCAGTTCTGCATCACCCAGCGTCGCCAGCTTGCGCTTGGGGTGAATATGCGACTTGAACAAAATATCCTGCAAAACACCGTTTCCGAGTCCGGGAATACGCTGTTCCGTCGCCAAGAACGCCTTTGCCGACAAATTGGACTTGGCATCGGAGATAAGCCGGCCGAAACAGGCTTCATCGAAAGCGTCGTCCAGCGGAGAGGGCTTCGAGAGTGCGCCGAGATAATACGGATTGTCGAA